>NZ_JBSGHL010000077.1:0-35167 GCF_053604375.1 Streptomyces sp. NPDC004031
GCACAGACCCGTGCCGCGGCTGAAGCATGCGTGCATGCCTACGGCCCGCATCGGACAGATGTGGCAGCGGTCGGTCGCGTCGGCCGCGGCACGGCCGGGCACACCGGGGGACGGGATCACCGGGCCGCCGGCGTCCCTCCCGGTCACGAGCGAGTAGTCGGGCTTCGGGTCGAGCCGGAGCCCGAAGGTGAGCAGGGCGTAGAGCGCGCCCGCGATGGCCATGGCGATGACGATGCCGAGCCCGCTCGCGCCGAACACGCCGTGCTGGGCGCCGGAGGTGAGCAGGAAGCCGGTGATCTTCGCGAAGTTCTTGTCGGAGCTGGTGACCAGGCCGAGGCCCAGGACCGTGGCGACGACCAGGCTCACGATCGCCGTCCACCGCCCGTCCCGCCCGCCGAAGCCGCGACCGTTGGCCATGTCGGTGTTCCAGCCCAGGCGGCGCTGCCGGACGAAGTCGACCAGCTGGATCGCGCCCATCGACCCCATCATCACGGCGATGAGCGACAGGAACGACTGGAAGGTCGCGAGGAAGGAGGTGGAGACGAATTCCAGGTAGAACGCCCCGGCCGCGATGATCGTGGCGTTGATCCCGGTCGTCGCGGCGCGGCGCAGCGGGACCCCGACCGCCATCAGCGCCAGGCCCGAGCTGTACATGCCGGTGATGGCCGCGGAGACGAGCGAGATGACGATGACGACGGAGAAGGGGACGAAGAACCACATCGGCAGCAGCGCGGTCAGCGCCCCGACCGGGTCGGAGGCCGCGGCGCCGCCCAGCTCCGGGTCGCCGCCCACGAGCAGCGCCCCGACGACGAGCATCACGACGACCGGTGCGCTCAGCCCCGCGACCGTCCATCCGATCACACCGCGCGCCCTGGTCGTACGCGGGAGGTAGCGCGCGAAGTCGCCGCCGTAGTTGAGGAAGCCCAGGCCGACGAGCGTCATCGCCATGATGATGCCGCCGACGAATTCCAGCGGGCCGCCCGCGTGCGGATCGCCGAGGTGCGACCACTGGACCTTCGGCAGCACGAAGGCGAGGAACGCCACCGTCATGACGCCGGTCAGCCAGGAGATCCACACCTCGATCCTCATGATCAGCTGGTGCCCGAGCACGGCGACCGTCATCGTCACCGCGAGCACGGCCACGAACCACAGCGCGAGCGCCGGGGTGGTGCTCGAACCGTCGGCTCTCGCGAACGCGGACGGCCAGAGCTTCGCGAACAGGTGGGCGCCGGTGCTGGAGGCCAGGGTGATGATCGTCACCTTCCAGCCCATGTTGGACAGGTAGGCGAAGAACGCGGGGATCCGGTTGCCCTTGGTGCCGAAGGCGAAGCGCGTCTGGGTGAGGGTCGGCAGCCCGGTGCGCGGCCCGCCGACCGCGAGGATGCCGACGAGGGCGGCCGAGGCGAGGTACCCGATGGTGCCCGCCACGATCGTCTGCCAGACGTTCAGGCCGAGACCGAAGACGAAGATGCCGTAGCTGACGGCGAGGATCGATATGTTCCAGGCGAACCACACGGCGAACAGGCCGCTGGCCCTGCCGCGCCGTTCGCCGTCGGGAACGGGGTTGACGCCGTTGGACTCGACGGTGGTGCCTCGTCGTCCCTGCTGAGCCGCATTGCTCATGGACGTGCGCCTTTCGGTGGGGGCTGGTGAAGGTCAGGGGGTGGTGGCCGGGGTGGTGGCGGCCGCCGGTTCGCGGGCCACGAGGGCGTCGACGGCCTCCGGGCTCAGCAGGGCCCCGCGGGCGCCGGGCGCTGTCACCGCGAGCGCGGCCGCGGCGCAGGCCCGTACGGCTGCCGCGCCGAGGGTGCCTCCGGCGGCGAGACCGGCGGCGAGCGCGCCGAGGAAGGCGTCGCCCGCGCCGACCGTGTCCACCGCCTCGACACGGAACGCGGGCACATGGGCAAGGATGCCGCCTTCGGAGACGACGGCGCCGCCGCTGCCCAGGGTGACGACGCAGTCACCGAGTCCGCCCTGCCCGAGCACGGCCGCGACCGCCTCGGGGGTGGCCGGGACCGGTCGGGCGCCGAGCAGGTCGGCGAGCTCACCGGCGTTGAGCGCCAGGACGTCGACGAGCGCGAGCAGTTCGCGGTCGAGCTCACGCGCGGGTGACGGGTTGAGCAGGACGCGCGCCCGCCCGGCGTAGGCGCGCAGCGCGGCCTCCACCACCGGGGCGGGCACCTCGTGGTTGGTGACCACCACGGCGGGCGGCGGCGCGGACGCCGCGAGGGCGCGGACGTGGTCGGGCCGCAGCAGGTCGTTGGCGCCCGGATCGACCACGATGCAGTTGTCCTCCGGGCCGACGAGCAGCACCGCGGACCCGGTGGCGGTGTCCCCGTGCCGCAGGACGCGGGTGAGGTCCACACCGGCGGCCGCGAGGTCGGCGAGCGCCGGTCCGGCGTCGTGGCCGACGCTGGCGAGCAGTGACACCCCGGCGCCGAGGCGCCGGGCGGCGAGCGCCTGGTTGGCGCCCTTGCCGCCGCCCGCCTGGAAGCGGCCGCGCGCGCTGACCGTCTCCCCGTCGCGCGGCAGGCGGTCGAGCCGGTAGCCGAGGTCGAGGTTGACGGAACCGACGACGAGCACTTCCCCGCCGCCCGCGGGGTGTGAGTCCGCACGGCGGTCTGGAGGTGTTTGCGGTAGATTCTCCTCTGGGAAATGCATTTCCAAAGGAAAGCACGGGGCCTTCCTCCTCGTCAACGGTCGGCCGGAAGGCGCCCTGCTAGCATCGGCCGCGCCGGAAGCGGAGGGGATCGGGATGGGCGCACGCGTGAGCTTGAAGGACGTGGCCGCGCGCGCCGGGGTCTCGGTCACGACCGCGAGCCGGGTGCTCTCCGGTGTGCAGCGCAACGTCGATCCCGAGCTGGCCGAACGTGTGCGCACCGCGTGCGAGGCGCTGGGCTACAAGGTCAACGCGGCCGCCCGAGCGCTGCGGGTGCAGTCGATGGACGCCGTCGCGCTGGTCGTGCCCGCCATCGCCAACGCGTATTTCGCCGAGCTGGTCTCGGCCTACTCGCGCCGCCTCGGCCACCTGGGCAAGCGCCTGGTGACCATCGACACCGACGAGAGCCCGGAGATCGAGCGCCGCCAGCTCGGCGGCATGGACCGGGTGCTCGTCGACGCCGTCCTGGTCGTCCCCGCGGCCTACGAGCGCAGCGGCGCGGCGATAGCCGAGCTCGCCCGGTCCGGCCGGGTGGTCCAGGTCGACCGCCGGGCACGGGGTGTGGACGCCCCCTCGGTGCGGCTCGACAACGCCGCGGGCGTGCGCCTCCTGGTCGAGCACCTGCGCTCGCGCGGGCGGCGGCGCATCCTGCTGGTCGACGCCCAGGAGGACTCGTCCTCCAGCATCGAGCGCACCGCGGCCTTCCGCGCCCTGGCCGGGCCGGGCGACCGCGTGCTGGAGATGCCGAGCTTCACGGTCGCCAGCGGCATCGAGGCGGCCGGGCACCTGCTCGCCGACCCGCGCGGGACGGACGCGGTCATCTGCACCGCCGACGTCGTCGCGGTCGGCCTGCTCACCGCGCTGCAGCACGCGGGCCGGCGGATACCGGACGACTACGCCATCGCGACCTTCGACGGCACCTTCCTCTCGGAAACGGCGGCGCCGGGGCTGACCACGCTGGGCTCGGTCGCGGGCGCCATGGTCGAGGCCTCCCTGACGCTCCTCGAAGGCGGCCGGGACGACATCGTGCTGGCCCCCGAACTGGTGGTGCGCGGCTCCACGGGCTGAACCCCCGCCCCCGGCAGGCGCGGGTCCCGCCGCCCCGTCAGCCCACGGCCCGCCGGTCCAGCCACGCCCGGAAGGTCAGCAGGTCCGGCCACCGCCCGCGCAGCGCGGCGACGTCCGCCCCATAGCCCGCGCCGTTCAGCCACGCGTAGAAGTCCACCAGGTACGGGGCCTGTTCGCGCAGTTCGCCGAGCGGGGTGCGGGCGATGCGGGCCGGTACGCCGTCGGCCGCGGTGAAGGCGTCGGCGACCTGCCGTACCGTCAGCTCGTCCCCGGCGATCTCCAGTGCGGCGCCGGTGAACTCCGCCGGGTGCTCGAAGCAGTCCGCGGCGATCCGGGCGATGTCGGCGACGGCGATCATCTGGAGCGGGGTGCCGGCGTCCAGCGCGACCGCGCCCCTGCGTTCGCCATCTCGCGCCTCCTGCATCAGATAAGACCAGTTCTCCATGAAGAACACCGGCCGCAGGACGGTCGCGGGCACCCCGCGGGCGCCGAGGTGCGCCTCGACCTCCGCCATCGCCTCGAAGTGCCCGACGCCCGAACCGCGGCCGACCGGGGCGGCGGTGCTGTAGACCAGGTGGGCGACGCCCGCGGCCGCCACCGCGTCCACCAGGGCGCGGCCCCGGCGCACATTGCGCGCGGGATCCGGGTCGGGCAGGTCGCCGGGCTGCGGGGCGAACACGCCGTTGACGCCCCGCGCGGCGGCCTCCAGCGACGCGGGGTCGTCGAGGTCGCCGACGGCCAGTTCCGCGCCCAGCGAGGCGAGTTCGGCGGCCGCGGGCCGGGCGGCGTCCCGGACGAGCGCGCGTACCGCCCAGCCGGAGCCGAGCAGCCTGCGGGCCACCGCACCGCCCTGTTTTCCGGTCGCACCGGTGACCAGAACGGTCTGCGTGGCGGGCATGCGGGAACCTCCGACGGGTGACGGGTCATGAGTTGGGGCGGGAGCGCGACGGGGACGGGCCGGTCGTCGCACGAGCAGTCTCGTCCGGCGGTGATCGATGAGTCCAACACATGCTCGTCATCGCATCGATCGCCGGACGCGATGGATCCGGCGGCGGCACGACGGGCGGGACGGCGTACGCGCGCCCGGTCCGCCCCCGCCGCCCGCCGCCGTGATCGGCGGACGCCGCCGGGCGACCGGACACGAAACACCCCGGACACAAACGTCCGCCATCCGGACAACCGGCGCAATCGCGTGGACAGTTGTGCCGTCGCGGTGCCAGGGTCCGGCCATGAGTCCCGCGCACCCGCCCTCCCCGAGCCGTCCGGTCCTCGCCGCCGCCGTCCTGCTCCTCGGCACGGCCCTGACCGCGGCACTGACCGGCTGCTCCCCGCAGAGCGACACCTCCTCCGGCGCCCCGTCGGCCTCCGCGGGCGGCGCGTCCGCCACGGCGGCGGCCACCACCTCCTCCTGCGCCGCCGCCTCGCTGCCCACCCGCACCGCGGGCAAGCTCACCGTGGGCACCGACAACCCGGCGTACGAACCGTGGTTCTCCGACGACAAACCCGCCAACGGCAAGGGGTACGAGTCCGCGGTGGCCTACGCCGTCGCCCAGCGGCTCGGCTTCGGGCCCGGCCAGGTGGTGTGGCAGAAGGTGCCTTTCAACTCGGCCTTCTCCCCCGGCGCGAAGAACTTCGACTTCGACATCAACCAGGTGTCCATCAGCGACGAGCGGAAGAAGACGGTCGACTTCTCCCCCGGCTACTACGACGTCCGGCAGGCCGTCGTCGCCCGCAAGGGCTCCCCGATCGCCGGCGCGACCACGCTGGCGGACCTGCAGCAGGCCAAGCTCGGCGCGCAGGTCGGCACGACAAGCCTCGACACCATCACCGGCGTCGTGAAGCCGGCCAGGCAGCCCGCGGTCTTCCAGCGCAACGACCTCGCCGTGGCCGCCCTCAAGAACGGCCAGGTGGACGGCATCGTCGTGGACCTGCCGACCGCCTTCTACATCACCGGCGCGCAGGTGCAGGACGCGAAGGTGGTCGGGCAGTTCGACTCGGCGGGCGGCCCGTCCGAACAGTTCGGACTGGTCCTGGACAAGGGCAGCAAGCTCACGCCGTGCGTGTCGGCGGCCGTGACACAACTGCGCTCCGACGGCACACTCGCCGGGCTGGAGAAGCAGTGGCTGTCGGACGCGGTCGACGCTCCGGTGCTCAGGTGACGGCAGCGGAGCGGGGGTTCCTGACGTGGCGGTGACGTGCGGAGGCGCCGCTCGCAGCGCCGGGCACGCGCCGCGCGGTCCCGGCACGGCGGTGCGGCGATGACGGTACGGGACGAGGCCGCGCCCGGCCTGCCCGACGGCGGGTACCGGCCCTCCGCGCGTCGGCTCGCCCGGGAGCGGTACCGGCGGGCCGCGACCCGCCGGGCCTTCGCGGTGGCCGCGGTCAGCTCGCTGGTCACCGCGGCCGTCCTGGTCACGCTGGTGGTCCAGTCGCCGGGCTGGCAGCGCACCCGGGAGACCTTCTTCGACGCCCACCACGTCCGCACCGCGCTGCCCCAGGTGCTCGACGGGCTGTGGCTCAACCTGCGGCTGCTGGCGGTGTGCGGGGCCGTGGTGCTCGTCGCGGGACTGCTGATCGCGGTGCTGCGCACCCTGCGCGGCCCGGTCTACTTCCCGCTGCGCGCGCTCGCCACCGCGTATGTGGACTTCTTCCGCGGGATGCCGCTCATCATCTGCATCCTGGTCTGTGTCTTCGGGATCCCGGCGCTGCGGCTGAGCGGTGTCACCAACGACCCGGTGCTGCTCGGCGGGTTCGCGCTGTGCCTGACGTACAGCGCCTACGTGGCCGAGGTGTTCCGGGCGGGCATCGAGTCGGTCCACCCCAGCCAGCGCGCCGCCGCCCGCTCGCTCGGCCTGAGCAGCGCCCAGACCATGCGGTACGTGGTGCTGCCGCAGGCCGTGCGCAGGGTGGTGCCGCCGCTGCTCAACGACCTGGTCTCGCTGCAGAAGGACACCGGGCTGGTGTCGATCGGCGGCGCGGTCGACGCCGTCTACGCCGCGCAGATCATGGCCAGCCGGGACTTCAACTACACCCCCTACGTCGTCGCCGGGCTGGTCTTCGTGGCCGTCACCATCCCCATGACGCGGTTCACCGACTGGGTCGCGGCCCGGATGAACGGGCGCCAGGCACAGGGAGGGAACGCATGACCGCCGACGCGTCGGCCAAGGAGGCCGCGGGTCCGCTGCTGTCGGACGAGCCGGTGCTGCGGCTGGAGGCGGTGCGCAAGACGTACGGCCGGGCGGTCGTACTGCGCGACGTGGCGCTGGACGTGCCCGCGCACTCCGTGACCGCGCTGATCGGCGCCTCGGGGTCGGGCAAGTCCACGCTGCTGCGCTGCGCGAACCTGCTGGAGGAGGTGGACGACGGGGCGATCTTCCTGGACGGCCAGGAGATCACCGACCCGCGCACCGACCAGGACGCGGTGCGCCGCCGGATCGGTGTCGTCTTCCAGGCCTACAACCTCTTCCCGCACATGACGGTGCTCGACAACATCACGCTGGCGCCGCGCCGGGTGCACGGGGTGCCCCGCGACCGCGCCCGAGCCGAGGCGCTCGACCTGCTGGACCGGCTGGGGCTGGCCGACCGCGCGGGCGAGTACCCCGACCGGCTCAGCGGCGGCCAGCAGCAACGGGTGGCCATCGCGAGGGCCGTCGCGACCAGACCCCGGCTGCTGCTGCTCGACGAGATCACCGCGGCCCTCGACCCCGAACTCGTGGGCGAGGTCCTCGCGGTCATCAGGGACCTGAAGGAGGAGGGCATGACGATGGTGATCGCCACCCACGAGATGGCTTTCGCCCGCGACGTCGCCGACCAGGTGTGCTTCCTGGACGCCGGGGTCGTGTGCGAACGCGGCACCCCGGAGCGGGTGTTCGGCGCACCCGCCGAGCAGCGCACCCGGGACTTCCTGCGCCGGCTGACCGAGGCGGGACGCCTGTGAGCGAGCAGCGGTCCGCCGCCGGGGAGGGCTTCCACCCGCATCTGCCCGACGCGGCTCCGTCCCCCGCCGCCGATCAGCGCGCCCGCCTGCACCACGTCCGGGCCGACGCGCTGGACGGCGACACCGCGCAGACGGGCGGCATGCGCCGGTTCGCCGCGATCAGCGGCCGGACGGTGGGCTCGGAGAAGCTGTGGATGGGCCAGACCCGGGTGTCGCCCGCCACCTCCTCCTCCGACCACCACCACGGCGCGTCCGAGACGGCCATCTACGTCGTCAGCGGGCACCCCGAGTTCGTCTTCCTCGACGCCTCCGGCGGCGCGCCCGAGGAGGTACGCCTGCGCACCTCCCCCGGCGACTACGTCTTCGTGCCGCCGTTCGTCCCGCACCGCGAGGAGAACCCCGACCCGGAGACGGAGGCCGTGGTCGTCATCGCCCGCAGCACCCAGGAGGCCGTGGTGGTCAACCTCCCCGGTCTGTACGCGCTGCGCCCCGGCGAGCCGCCGCGGGAAGCCCCCTAGCCGACCGCGTCCGGGCCCTGGTGGCGCCGGGACGGGGGCAGCAGCAGGACCTCCAGGGCGCGGGCGCAGGCGGCGGCGCGGGCCACGAACCAGCCGAGCCGCTCGTCGGTGATGACGTCGGGCGTGGCCCGCACGGCGACGGCCGCGTGCGCGTGGCCGGAGGCGTCCAGCACCGGTACGGCGGCGGTGCGCACCCCGTAGGCGGACTCGCCGTCGTTCAGGGCGTGTCCGGCGGCCCGGACGCGTTCCAGCTCGGCGCGCAGCTCGGCCGGGGCGGTGATCGTACGGTCGGTGTGCGCGTGCAGGGGCAGCAGCGTGTCGAGGTCCGGGTCGCCCGGACGGGCCCAGGCCAGCAGCACCTTGCCGAGTGCCGTGGAGTGCAGCGGGCGGCGCAGGCCGAGTCCGGCGGCGGCGTGCACCGAGCCCCCGGCGAGGATCACCGCGTGGGCGCCGCTGCGGATGGCCAGGTCGGCGGTGGTGCCGGTGGCCCGTGCCAGCGCGTCCAGTTCGGGCCCGGCCCGGTGCATGCCGCGCTGGTGCAGCGAGAGGCGGCCCAGTTCCGCGACGGAGGGGCCGAGCCGGTAGCGGGCGCTGTCCTCGTCCTGCTCCAGGAAGCCTGCCGCGACCAGGGTACGGGCCAGCCGGTGGGCGGTGGACACCGACAGTTCCATGCGGCGGGCGAGCTGGGACGCGCTCAACTCCCCCGCGTTGTCGCGGAAGCAGTGCAGCAGGCGCAGCGCGCGGGTGACCGCCTGCGCTCCCGGCGGCGCGCCGGCGACGTGGGTGCGCGCATCCGTCGTCATGCCCCAAGCATGGTCAGGCTGCCACGATCTGGCAAATGTTGCGGGAGCATTGCGCCGTGTTCCGCCGTGTGAACACTGCCCGGCAAAGCGCATGCCACATGGTGGGAAAGATTGCTTCGGGCCGACGACGTGTGCCAGCCTCCGTTGCAGACCGCACGCCACACACCGCACCGGAAGGGGGAGCACCCGTGACGACGACGCCGGGCCTGCTCAGCCCGTTCCGCCCGCTGCTGGCCGCGCGGCTGTACCTGGACCTCGGCAGGTCCCGCGGCACCGCCTGTCGCTGACGGCCCGTCGCACAGCCGCCCGTACGACCTTCTCGCGTGGTGGTGAACCGCGCCCCGCCGCGCCGGTTCCGCCGCGCCCGCCTCCCCCGCCCTGCCGCTTGGAGCACCCATGTCCGTTCCGGACGAGATCTGGTTCACCCGCTGCCCCGTCCCGACCGCCACCGGCATCGCCGCCGACCGCGGCACCCTGGCCGCGGAGTTCGCCCCCGACGGCATCGCGGTGCGCTCGCTCGCCGACGCCGCGCCCGACGCCGGGTCCGGCGGCGGCCTCCCACTCAGCCACTTCACGCACGAGCTGCCCGCGCTCTTCCGCGAGGGCGGCAACGTCCCCGCGCTGTGGGCCCGTTCGCGCGGCGAGGCCACCCGGCTGATCGCACTGACCTGGATCGAGGAGCGGCAGTCGATCCTGGTCCGGCAGGGCGACGGCCCGCGCTCGCCCGAGCAGTTGCGCGGCGCCCGGCTGGCCGTGCCGCGGCACGACATCGCCATCGACTTCTGGCGGGCCATGGCGCTGCACGGCCACGCCGGGGCGCTGGGCCTGGCCGGACTCACCCTGGACGACGCCGAGATCGTCGAGGTCCCCGGTGTCCGGCAGGGCCAGTGGGAGGGCGAGCTGGCGGCGCTGCGGGACGGGCGGGTCGACGCCGTCTACGTCAAGGGCGCGGTCGCCGTGGAGGCCGCCCGCCGGTACGGGGCCGAGGTCGCGATCGACCTGGACGCCGCGCCGGACCGCCGGTCGCGGGTCAACAACGGCACCCCGCGCCCGATCACCGTCCACCAGCGGCTGCTGGACGAGCACCCCGACCTGGTGGCGCGCTTCCTCGCCGTGCTGCTCGACGCGGCCTCCTGGGCCGCGGACCACCCCGCCGAGGTGACGCGCATCCTGGGCGCCGAGACCGGGGCGGGCCCCGAGGGCGTGGCTGGTGCCTACCGCGCCGGCACCGCGGGCAGCCTGCGCCTCGACCTGAGCCAGGAGCGGCTCGCGCTGCTCGCCGAGCAGGAGCGCTTCCTGCACGGCCACGGCTTCCTGGCCGCCCCGGTGGACGTCGCCGCCTGGGCGGACCACGAGCCGCTGCGGCGGGCCCGCGAGCTGCTCGCCGCCCGCGCCTCCGCCCCCTCCCCCGCCCCCTGAACCCGCGCCGCATCCGGCCGGCCACCTCCTGGAGAACCACGTGAACGTCCGTCAGCTCACCCTCGCCACCACGTCCCTGCTCGCTGCCCTGAGCCTGGCCGCCTGCTCCTCCTCGTCCGGCGGCTCGGCCCGCACGGACGCCGCCGGTCCGGGCGGCGGCCCCACCGTCACCGTCCGCATCCCCGACGGCGGCAACTCCGGGGTGCTCGCGCTGGCCCGCAAGGACGGCTCGCTCGACAAGGCACTGGCCAAGGTGCACGCCAAGGTGGCCTGGACCGGGACGGCCGGGGCGTTCGCCCCCGCCGCGCAGGAACTCGACGCCGACGCGCTGGACGTCGCCGAGGGCTCGATCACCTCGGCGATCGCCGCCCTCGCCCAGTCGCCCGGCTTCAAGCTCTTCGCCGCCGTGGACCCCGACCAGCTCGGCGAGGGCATCCTGGTGAAGAAGGACTCCGGCATCAACGGCATCAGCGACCTGGCCGGGAAGAAGGTCGCGGTGTGGCACGGCGGCACCAGCGAGTACCTGCTGCTCAAGGCGCTGGAGCAGAACCACGTGCCGGTGGACCGGGTCACCCGCGTCTACCTCCAGCCCAACCAGATCGGCCCGGTCTTCAACTCCGGGCAGGTGGACGCCTGGTCCACCTGGGCCACGTACTCGATCCCCGCGGTCGCCAACTCCGGCGCCCGCTTCCTGACCACCGGCGGCCAGGTCGGCTCGGAGAACTACGCCGTCTGGGCCGTCCGCAACGGCTTCGCCAAGGACCACCCCGAGGTCGTCAAGGCCCTCTACGACTACCTGCACCAGGCCGGGATCGAGCAGCAGAAGAACCCGGAGGCGTACCTCAACGTCAAGACGACCTCCGGTCCGGAGGCCGTGAGCCCCGCCCAGAAGGCCGTGGAGCTGCCGATCGACAAGGCCCTCGGCACCGCGCAGCCCATCGGCGCCACCCAGCTCGCGCACTTCGCGACCGTCGCGCGGTTCTTCGCCGACCAGAAGATCACCAAGGGCGCGCTCGACGTCACGCCTTACATCATCGACATCACCGCGCCCGCGGCGGCCGCGAAATGAGCGCCCCGCCCGGAGCGCTCGCCCCGGCCCTCGGCACCTCCGCCGACCCGCAGGCCCCGGACCTGGTCGCCCCGAACCCCCGTCTTCCGCGCCCGCGCCCGCGCGCGCTCAGCGTGGGCCTGCGCCTGCTCGGCCCGCTGGCCCTGCTGCTGGCCTGGTACGTGACGTCCGCGACCGGGACGCTCAGCTCGTCGCTGCTCGCCTCGCCCGGACAGGTGGCCTCCGCCTTCCGGGAGCTGTGGAGCAGCGGCCAGCTGGGGGACGCGCTGAAGGTGTCCCTCACCCGGGCCGGACTGGGCCTGGCCTTCGGCGCGTCGGCCGGGCTGGTGCTCGGTGTCGTCACGGGCTTCTCCCGGCTGGGCGAGGAACTCCTCGACTCCTCGCTCCAGTTGCTGCGCACCATCCCCTTCCTGTCGCTGGTGCCGCTGTTCATGGTGTGGTTCGGCATCGGCGAGACCGCCCGGGTGGTGCTGATCGCGGTGGCGACCAGCTTCCCGATGTACGTCTCGGCGGCGGGCGGGGTGCGCAGCACCGACCGCAAGCTGGTCGAGGCGATGCGCAGCTTCGGCATGGGCCGGCTGGCGCTGGTCCGGGAGGTCGTGCTCCCCGGGGCGCTGCCCGCGCTCCTGTCGGGCCTGCGGCTGTCGATGACGCTCAGCGTCATCGCGCTGATCGCCGCCGAGGAGATCAACTCGACCGCGGGCATCGGCTATCTGATGTCCACCGCCCAGGAGTACTCGCGCACCGACATCCTCACCGTCTGCATCCTGGTCTACGCCCTCATCGGGCTGCTCGCCGACGGTGTCGCCCGCGTGCTGGAAAGGCTGCTGATGCCGTGGCGCACACAGGGAGCCGCCCGATGAGCGAGATCACGGCCGTGCGGGACACCCCGCAGCCCCCCGCCGGGCAGCAGCCGCAGGCCGGCCGCGCCGCCGCCGTCCGCATCCGGGGGCTGCGCCGCACCTTCGGCGCCCGCGACGTACTGGACGGGCTCGACCTCGACATCGCGCAGGGCGAGTTCCTGGCGCTGCTCGGCGCGAGCGGCACGGGCAAGACCACGCTGCTGCGCATCCTCGGGGCGCTGGACCGGCACGACGCCGGCACCGTGCTCGTCCCGCGGTCGCGCACCGTGGTCTTCCAGGAGCCGCGCCTCGTCCCGTCCAAGAAGGTGCTCGGCAACGTCACCGTCGCACTGCCGCGCGGCCCGCACACCCGGGAGACCGGGCGCCGCGCCCTCGCCGAGGTGGGCCTCGAACGGCACGCCGACGCCTGGCCCGGCACACTGTCCGGCGGCGAGGCGCAGCGCGTGGCCCTGGCCCGCGCGCTCATCCGGGAGCCGGAACTGCTGCTGCTCGACGAGCCGTTCGCCGCGCTCGACGCCCTGACCCGGCTGCGGATGCACGACCTGGTCGGCGAGCTGTGCCGCCGCCACCGGCCCGCGGTGCTGCTCGTCACCCACGACGTCGACGAGGCGATCAGGCTCGCCGACCGGGTGGCCGTGCTGCGGGACGGGCGGCTCGCGGTGGACGAGCGCATCGGCATCGACCACCCGCGCGACAGCGCCGACCCGGGCTTCGCCGCGCTGCGCACCCGGCTGCTCACCGAACTCGGCGTCCACCGGCCCCCGGGCCCGACTGCGACCGGCCCCGCCACGAAACCCGCCACGATTCCCGCCGCGCGGGCCACGCCGGAGGCCCCGCCCACCACCGCACCGCACACCACCGCACCGGCCACCACCGCACCGGCCACCACCGAGGAGCCCTCCGCATGACCGTCAACATCGGCGTCCACCCGGCCAATCCGTCGCTCTACCACCTCTCCCGGCTCGGCCTGCTCGAAGAGCTGCTCGCCGCGCACGGCGAGACCGCCGCCTGGCACCGGATCGGCGGGCTGGACACCGCCGCGGCCCTCGCCGACGGCACCATCGACTTCGGCGGCACCGGCTCCACGCCGCCGCTGTCCGCGCAGGCCGCCGGGCACGACCTGGTGTACGCGGCCGTCTCGGCGCCGCGGCCCGGCCACGGCGCCCTGCTGGTCCGCGCGGACGGCGACATCACCTCGCTCGCCGACCTCAAGGGGCGCACCGTCCACCTGGCGATCGGCTCCTGGCAGACCCACTTCGTCGCCAAGGCGCTCGCCGGGCAGGGCCTGTCGTACGGCGCCGACATCACCGCCGAGCGCTCCACCGCCGGGTCGTACCGGGCGCTGCTGGACGGCCGGACCGACGCCTGGGTCGGACAGGGCGCGGAGCTGACCGCGGCGCGCCGCGAGGGCCGGGTCCGCACGCTGGCCGAGGCGGGCGAGCTGATCGCCGACCGCTCGGTCTTCTTCACCCGCCGCGACGTCGCCGACAGCCGCCCCGAGCTGGCCGGGCTGGTCGTCCGGGCGCTCGCGGCGGCCGACGCCTGGGCCGCGGGGCACCTGGACGAGGCCGCCGCGATCGCCGCGGCGGACCAGGGAGGTACGGCGGCCGACTGGCGCGAGGCCCTCGCGGCGCTGCCGTGGCGGCTCGAACCCGTCTCCGACGCGTTCGTCGCCGAGCAGCAGGAGGCGGCGGACATCCTCGCCGCGGCCGGCTTCCTGCCCCGGCCGGTCACGGTCGCCGACGCCCGCCACGCAGGGCTCGACGCCGTCGCCGCGCAGGCCCTTAAGACCGCCGACTCCCCGGAGAAGTGACCGTGCCCAGCCCCGAGATCCTCTGGTACATCATCCCGCGCGAGGGCGCCTACCCCTGGGAGCCCGAAGGCCGCCGGGCCGTCGACCTCGCCTACCTCCAGCAGCTGGGCGTGGCCGTGGACCGCCTCGGCTACGACGGGGCGCTGTTCGCCACCGACCTGTACGACGTGTGGCCGCTGGCGTCCGCGGTCGCCGCCGTGACCCGGCCGAGCTTCAAGCCGCTGCTCGCCGTGCACCCGGGCCTGATCTCCCCGACCGTGCTGGCCAAGACCGCGCTCACCTTCAGTCACCTGTTCGGCCCCGACCGGCTGCGCTTCAACGTCGTCAACGGCTCCACCGAGGCGCTGCGCCAGGCCGGGCTGCACCTGGAGCACGACGAGCGCTACCAGCTCAGCGGCGAGTACTGGGACATCGTCAAGCGGCTCACCGCGGGCGAGGTCTTCGACCACAAGGGCCGCTTCTACGAGCTGACGCAGGCCGGCGCGGGGCTGCGCGAGCTGGCCCCGATCCAGGGCGGCGCGCACACCCCGCTGTGGTTCGGCGGATCCTCCCCGGCCGGCATCGAGATGGCCGCCGAGCACGTCGACGTCTACCTCACCTGGGGCGAACCGCCGCACCTGCTGGAGGACAAGCTCAGGCAGGTCCGCGAGCGTGCCGCCCACCACGGCCGGGAGCTGCGCCTGGGCCTGCGGCTGCACCTCATCGTCCGGGACACCGAGGACGAGGCGTGGGCGGCGGCGGACCGGCTGCTGGACGTCACCAGCCAGGCCACCTACGCGCGGATGCTGGGCGACCCGGAGAGCAAGGACGGCGAGGGCTGGGCACGGCAGTTCCGCCAGCACGGCGGCCGGGTGCCCGCGCACGCCCGGGAACTGGAGAAGCACCCCAACCTGTGGCCCGGCATGAGCCTGTTCCGCCCCGGTCCGGGCACCGCCGTGGTCGGCAGCACCGCGCAGGTGGTGGCCCGGCTGCGGGAGTTCCAGGACCTCGGGGTGGACACCTTCATCCTGTCCGGCAACCCGCTGCTGGAGGAGTCCTACCGGATCGCCGAGACCGTGCTGCCCGCGCTGCGCGGCGCCGTACGGTGAGCGGTCTGCTCGCGGACGCGCGGCTGCTCGGCCTGGAGCGTCTGCGCCGCACCCTGCACGAGCGCCCGGAGACCGGTCTGCACCTGCCGCGCACTCAGCGGGCGGTGCTGGACGCGCTCGACGGCCTCGGGCTGGAGCTGCGCACCGGCACGGCGCTCACCTCCGTGGTGGGCGTCGTGTCCGGTACGCGCCCGGGGCCGACCGTGCTGCTGCGCGCCGACCTGGACGCGCTGGAGTTCGCCGACGGCCCCCGGCACACCTGCGGCCACGACCAGCACGCCGCGATGCTCGTCGGCGCCGCGCACCTGCTGGCCGCGCGGCGCGACCGGTTCGCCGGCGACGTGCTGCTGATGTTCCAGCCCGGCGAGGAGGGCCACGACGGGGCGCGGCTGATGCTGGCCGAAGGGCTGCTGGAGACCACCGGCAGCCGCCCCGTCGCGGCGTACGCCCTGCACTGCGCCGCCGACGCGCCGGCCGGGCAGTTCGCCAACACCGCGGGGCCCGCGCTCGCCGCGAACGGCACCCTCGCCGTCGCCCTGCACGGGACCGGCGGCCACGGCGCCTGGCCGCACCGCACCCGCGACCCGGTCCCGGCGCTCGCCGAACTCGTCACCCTGCTCGGCGCGCTGCCCGCCCGCAGGTTCGACCCGTTCGACCCGGTGGTGCTCACCGTCGGCGCCGTGCACGCCGGCACCCGGCCCGCGATCGTCCCGGACCGGGCCCGTCTGGAGGCGACGCTGCGGGCGCTGTCGGACGGCACCCTGGCCCGGCTCGCGGAGGCCGCGCAGCACGCCGCGCGCTCGGTCGCCGCCGCCCACGGGCTGGAGGCCCGTATCGAGTACACGCCCGGCTATCCCGCGACCGTGAACGACCCCGCGGAGGCCGACCGCGTCCGGGCGGCGGTCACGGAGCTGTTCGGTCCCGGGCGGTTCGTACGCGGTGACCGCCCCGCCCTCGTCTCCGACGACATCGGGCGGGTGCTCGCCGAGGTGCCCGGGGTGATGACGAGCCTCGGCGCCTGCCCACCCGGCCGCGACCCGCACACCGCCCCCGGCAACCACGCGCCCGGCGCGGTGTTCGACGACGCGGTGCTGCCGGACGGCGCCGCCCTGCTCGCCGCGCTGGCGCTGCGCCGGCTCGGCGCGCAGGACCCGGCCTGACGGAAGCGCGGGTGGGGCCCGGGTACGCGTCGCGCGTACCCGGGCCCCCGCGGTGAGCCGCGCCGCCGGGTCAGCTCACTGGCTCAGCAGCTTCGTCGCCAGCGTGGCGGCGTTGTACGAGCCCCAGCCGGTGGTGAAGTCCCAGCCGGAGGCGGCGGAGTAGGCGCCGTTGCTGCCGCTGGTGATGTCGTGGAAGCCGGTGCCGCTCGCCTTGTACAGGGCGGGGTTGGCGAAGCCCAGCCGGGCCTTGCCGGCTGCCGCGGCCTGCTGGTTGTAGAGCGCGGCGAAGGCCGCCCACTCGGGGGCCGCCGCGCTGGTGCCGCCGACCTGGCCCCAGCTGCCCTCGGAGTAGATGGACACCCCGGGCGAGGGGTTGGCCAGCGCCGCGACGTCCGGAACCTGCCGCTTGCCGCCGCCCTGGCTCTTCTGGACGGGCGTCTGCCAGCTCGGGATGGTGAACACGCCGGACTTGCCGCCACCGCCGCCGGACCACGCGGTCTCTCGGCTCCAGGCGTTGGCGGAGGTGACGGTCAAGGTGGTGCCGCCGACGCCGGTGACGTACGGGTCGCTCGCCGGGTAGTCGACGGAGGTGCCGCCGTTGCCCGCGTCGTCGGAGCCGCTGTCGCCGGAGGCGGCGAAGAAGCTCAGGCCCTCGGCGGCGCCCTGGGCGAAGACGGCGTCGACGGCGCTGATGTTGGAGCTGGTCCGCTCCGTCTCGGCCAGGCCCCAGCTGATGGACGTCACGGGGATGCCGCTGTCCACGATCGCCTGGTAGGTGTCGACCTCACCGGCGTCGGAGTTGGGGCCCTCGAAGACGGTGATCTTCGCCGCCGGGGCGATGGCGTTGAGCACCTCGATGTCCAGCTCGACCTCGATCTGGCCGCCGCCGAGCGGGCCGGAGCCGCCGCTCACCTTCTGCACGGTGGGGGCCGCCGAGCCGAGGCCGTAGTGGCTGTCGTAGGTGGTGATGTTCGACTGCTGGAAGCCGTCGAACTCCAGCAGGGCGATCTGCTGGCCGCTGCCGGTGTAGGTGCCCGAGACGTTGTAGCCGCCCTTGATCTGGGCGGGGGTGTAGCCGCCGCCGGGTCCGTTGCGCGGGGCGACGGCGGAGGGCGCCTGGTGGTGGAGCTGGTTGCGGCTGTTGAGACCGGAGACGTCGCTGACGAGGGCGCCGAGCGAGCCGGGCAGCGAGGGCGCGGCGTCGTTGGCGTAGAAGGAGCGGCCCGAGGCGCTGTCCTTCCAGGTCGACAGTGTGGTGCCGAAGGCCTTCTGCAGCTGGGCGGCGGTGCCGCGGGCGTCGATCAGCAGGTTGCCGGAGTGCACGGCGCCGACCGTGAGGCCCTGCGCGCGCAGGTAGTCGGTGACCTTCTTGACGTCGGCGTCGCTGCGGCCGAAGCGCGCGGCGAACTGGGCCTTCGTCAGGTAGTGGCCGTAGGAGGCCGACGCGGGGTCGCCGACCTGGGCGACGAAGGCGTCCAGCGCCTTGCTGTCACGGGGCGTCAGGCTGACGGCCACGGATATCCGGTCGCCCGCGGCGACCGCGCCGGTGCGTACGGCGTGGCTGCTCAGACCGGGGAGCACGTCGCCGGACAGCGCGACGCGAGCGGTGTCGGGCTGGGCGGCGAAAGCGGCGGGTACGGCTGCCAGCAGCAGGGCCGGGGTGGCGGCGGCCGCCAGCAGTTTCAGGCGTAAGGTCACGGAGGTCCTCCATGGGGGTCTGGTCCGTGTGCGGGTCCAGATCGTTCGGCTCCGGGTTGATGGGGCCGGATCCACGCTAGGCAGCGGTGCGTTGCGGCATAAGCGTGGGAACCCTTGCGCCTGCCGTTAAGGATGTGTTTCCCGGGATGTCTGCGGCATGGAGGCCAGGACGTGTGCCAGCGCCGTCCGGGAGCGCACCCCGAATCTGCGGTAGAGCCGCGACAGTGTGCCCTCGACCGTCTTGACGCTGATGAAGAGCTGGGCGGCGACCTCGCGGTTGGTCGCCCCGCCGCGGACCAGTTCGCTGATCCTGGCCTCGGCCGGGGTGAGCGCGGTGACCGCGAGGCCTCCCGCGCTCCCGTCCACCCGGGCGAGCTCGGCCGCGGCGCGCTCGGCCAGCGGCAGCGCCCCGGCGTCCGCGGCCAGTTGCCGGGCCTGCGCGAGGACGGTGCGCGCGGCCGTACGGTGCCGCGCCCGGCGCTCGACCGTGCCGAGCGCGGTCAGGGTGCGCACCAGGTCCACCGGGAGATCCAGCGGCAGCAGCCGCTCGGCGGAGGACCGCAGGAGCTGGGCGCCCTCGCCGGGCCGGCCCTCCGCCGCCGAACGGAGCCCCTCCGCCCGGTCGAACGCGGCCACCACGCTGCCCGGCATCCGCCCGGCGCGCCCGCGGGCCGCCCGCAGCACGCCCGCCGCGGCCGCGGTCTCGCCGAGCCGCACCAGCGCCTCGGCGAGGTCGGCGTACCAGCCGAGCAGGCAGGGGTCGGCGGCGCCCATCGAGGCGCCGAGGTCCACCGCCTCCCGCAGCGCCTCCGCCCCCTCGGCGACCTGCGCGCGCTCGCCCGCGAGCAGGCCGATCTGCCCGAGCACGGCCAGCGAGCGCAGCAGGAAGAGCTGGTCGCCGTCCTCGCGGGCGGCGGCCACCGCGCGGGCGGCGAGCGGGCGCGCCTCGGCCGCGGCGCCGCCGAAGGCCGTCGCGAGAGCCGACGCGTAGAGGGCGGGCGCCGAGGCCATGCCCGCCTCCGCGGCGATCGCGGCGCAGCGGGCCGCGGTGCCGAGCGCCTCCCGGCAGGCCCCGGCGCGCACATGGGCGCGGGTGAGCGCGACCAGCGAGGCCACGGTCGCCTCCACACCGTCCGACTCCCCCGCCGCCAGGAGCAGTTCGCCCAGGTCGCGGCTGGCCTCGGCGACCCGGTCGGACTCCAGGGCCAGCACCGCCCGCATCCGCTTGAGGTCGCGGCCGCGCGGGCCGTCGTCGGCGAGCCGCATCGCCCGCGCGAGCGCGGCCTCGGCCCCCGCCGCCTCACCGGCGAGCGAGCGCACCCGGGCGAGCGTGGAGAGCGCGGCGATCCGCAGTCCGCTGTTGCCCGCGCGGGCGGCGCACCGCTCGGCGTGCCCGGCGTGCCGGGCCGCCTCGTCCAGCGAGCCGGTCAGCAGGCCGCGCACCGCGGCCCAGTGGTAGAGCGGCGCCTCCAGCTCCGGCGCGCCGGCGGCGTCGCGCAGGCCCTCCTCGATGAGTTCGGCGTGGTCCCGCAGCGCCTGGCCCGCGCCGCGCAGCAGCACCAGCCGGGCGCGTACCCGGCCCCGGGCGGAGTCGGCGTGCGCGAGCACCGTGCGCGCGGCGCGCTCGCACTCCTCCCACCGCCCGGCGTCGCAGGCGAAGTCGGCGGCGTCCAGCAGGCGCTGGTCGTAGTCGGCGGGCCGGTCGGCCGGGGTCCTGCGCAGTGCCAGCTCGGCGAGTTCGACGGCGGCGTCCGGGTCGCCGCCTCGGCGGGCGGCGTGCGCGGCGGCCATCACGGCCGCCGCGACGGCGGCGTCCTCGCCGGGGTGGGCGAGCGCCAGGTGGCGTGCGGCCGCGGCGGGTTCGGTGACGGTCTCGGCCAGCCGGGCGTGCGCGGCCCGCCGCTCCCTCCCGTCCGCCGCGCCGTGCAGGGCCGCGCGCACCAGCGGGTGCCGGAAGCGCACGCGCTGCGCGGTGTCCGCGGCGGCCAGGCCCGCGCGTTCCGCCTCGGCGAGTGCGGCCTCCGGGTCGGTCACGCCCGCGGCCCGCAGCAGCGGCAGCGTCGGCCGCGCGGCCAGGCACGCCACGAGCAGGGCCCGGCGGGCGGACGCGGACAGACCGGCGGCGCCCTCCAGCACCCGGGCGCGCAGCGCGGCGGGCACCGGGAGGAAGCCCCCGTCCTCGGCGGGCACCCCGTCACGGGGCGCGTGCCGGGCCAGTTCCAGGGCGTACCAGGGGTTTCCGGCCGCCGTACGGAGCACGGCCCGCAGGACCCGCGGCGGCAGCCCGGCCCCGGCGGAGCGCAGCAGCCCGGCCACCGCGTCGTCGGGCAGCGGCGGTACGGCCAGTTCCGCAGTGTCCGGCGGCAGCCAGCCGGTCCGCTCGGGCCGCTCCCCCTCCGCGGTCCGCCGGGCGACGGCGATCCGGAGGTCGGCGTCGTCGGTCCGCCGGGCCGCGAACGCGAGGGCGTCGGCGCTGGGTTCGTCGAGCCACTGGACGCCGTCGAGGAGCAGCAGCACGGGCGACCTGGCGGCCAGCCGCCGCAGCACCTCCAGAACGGCGACGCGCACCATGAGCCGGTCCGGCCGGCCCGCCCCGCCGCGTCCCAGCGCGGTCAGCAGGCCGGTCCGCGGTCCCGAGGGCAGCTCGCCGATCAGCACGTCCGGCACCTTGGCGAAGAGGTCGACCAGGCCGAGGAAGGGCAGCTCCGCGTCCTCCGCCGCGGGCGCGCACCGCAGGACGGTCACGCCCTCGTACCGCAGCGCGCCCGCCACGGCCGCGAGCAGCGTGGACTTGCCGATGCCCGCGGGCCCGTACACGAACAGAGCGCCGCGCTCCCGCAGCCGGCCGGCCGCCTCCCGGACCAGCGCCTCCCGCCCCGCCGCGCCGTCCGGCGCGGAACCTGCGCCCCCGCCGCGGGGGGCGGACGGGCCGGACGGGACTTCGGGGGCGGCGGGGTCCGGCACGTCGTTGCCTCTCCTTCTGGTCGCACGCCGTCCGTACGGGGCGGCCGGCACCCTCGACCATTCCATGTGCTCATGACAACTACCGGAATACCGTGTGTCAATGCCGCGGGACGCTCCGCGACCCGGCCCGTACGCGCCCGAAGGCCCCCGGTGCGGGGGGCCTTCGGGCGGCAGGTCGGCCGGACGGCCGGGGCGGGTGTCAGACGCTGGGGGACGGTGAGGAGGTGGCCGGGGGCCCGCCGGGCGTTCCGGTGCCCGGGTAGAGCATGTCCTGGTCGAGCGTCACCCGGGTGACGGTGTTCGCGGAGTACGGGGCGAGGCCCGCGGTGGCCTTCACCGCGTCCTCGGCGAAGTAGAACTGGCCCGTGTGGCAGGTGCGTCCGCCCGTGTAGCCGTCGGCGGTGCGCCTGCCGCCGAGGGCGAGGGCACCGGCGGCGCGTCAGGAGCCGGGAGACGACGGCGTTGTCAGGCTCTTCGGGAGAGGTTCTCGACATGTGCCGGGACACCAGGGACGGTGCCTGTGAGCCGATGGTGAATGACGCGGCCCCATCGCGCCGACCTCTGACCGGTTCGTGGCTGGCCGCCCCGGCGGGGATCGTGCCCGGCGGCGGCGCCTGCCGTGAACCACCCTTCGGCGCTGGCGCCGTTGCCACCGGACCGGTCCGGGCCCGCCTCTGGTTGGATGCCGCCATGAGCGAAGACGTCCACTCGGAGTCCGGTCTGACGAAGAGCGTCTGGAGCGACGCCGACTTCGACACGATGGGATGGCACGACGCCACCGTCCACGGACTCTGCGTCCAGCCCTCCGCCACGGACGGCCCGCTGCCGCGCCTGCTCCTGGACATCGACTACATCGTCCGCTGGGTGCACCCGGTCGCACCGCGGACGCACTTCACCTTCTGGATCGCTCCGTCCACGCTCGTGTTCGACGACGTGTGGGACGTCGAGGGCGACCTCGACCTCAAGGGCATGGCCTTGAGCCTCGACATCGACCACATCCGGCGCTCGGCCCCGCAGGACAGCCCCGGCGGCCCCCGCTGGCACGTCGAGGGCCACTCCTTCGACCTCACGTTCCGGTCCACGGGATTCCACCAGTACGTACGGCGGACGCCGCGCCACGCCCAGCGGCTCACCCTCTCCCCGAGCGAGCGCGGCGGCGTCTCCTTCGCGGAAACCCCCTTCGCCTGACCCGCCACCCCCGCCCCGCGCGCACGCGCGTCCTGGGCCTACGGCCGCTGGTGTCCGCACGGAACGACCGCGCCGTCCCGATCGACCACCCCGGAGGAGTTCGCCGAGTTCACCCGGACCGTGACGCCCTGGGCATGGACGACGACGTCGAACGGGGACTCCTCGGGCTCCAGCTCCGTCACAACGGTGAACTGCTCACCGGGGCGCATCCAGTGGTCGGTCCCCCAGAGTTCCACCCCCAGGCAGAGCATGGGGCGTGGTCCGTCGGGGTTCGGCGCAGGTCTTGCGGTGGGCTGGTCGCTGGTACGCCATCCAGCAGAAGCGGTCTCCATGGGCGCTGAACAACCAGACCTTCCAGGAGTACCTGGCCACGGGCCTCGACGTCGCCTACCTCCTGACGGGACTCCAAGGCTGAAAACCAGGTCAGAGAGTCGTGTGGCACTGTTCCGCCATGAATGAGGACACGCCGGACTACGCTGCCCGCTGTCTGGCCGTATGGGAGGGCGAGTGCCCGCCGGGCGACATCGCTGCTGGTCATACCTTCAGGGAGCTCTACAGACGCTTTGTCCGGGGCGGCGACCTGCACGAGGTCGGCTGCCCGAGCGAGCCCCCGACCGAGCCCATCGCGACGTATGTGGCGGCGTTGCTGGAGCGGTGGCCCAACCTCACCGGGGACGTCGATGACCACCCGGTGTGGGACGACGGCTTGGTCGGCAACGAATCGGGTCCGCTGGTCTACTTCGGTGTGCGGTGGAAGATGGCCGAGGAGGTTTCGGCGTTTGCGGCACAGGTCGCGGCGTCCCTCGGGCTGGTCTGCTTCGACGTGTCGCACGGGAAGCTGCTGTCGTAGCAGGTACCTGTTTCGGACATGCGGCGAAAGCGGATGACGCAGCATGCGAGTTCCAGGAGGGCCTGGTGGAGGTCGTTCACTGCCGGATGATCGCGGAAATCGAGGCAGGAGGTTCCCGCGCCGCGCACCGAAGCGCGCGCACCGGCTGCGCCCGGCGGGCCGGACCGACCGGGGAACAGCTCCCGGCCACCCCCGACGCCGGTTCCGCATCGTCGAAGGCCCCGACCGACCGCCGAACGCCGGTGCGCCGCTCAGGCGATGAGGGTCCGCTTCGGGCGGACCACGCAGAATTCGTTGCCCTCCGGGTCGGCGAGGACCGTCCAGGACTCGTCGCCGTTCTGGCCGACGTCCACCCGGCGGGCGCCGAGGGCGAGGATGCGGGCGATCTCGGCCTCCCGGTCGTGCGGGGAGGAGGTCAGGTCGAGGTGGAGGCGGTTCTTCACGCTCTTGCGGTCGGTCACCGGCATGAAGCAGATGCCCACGGGGGACGTCTCGTCCGGGCCGATGACGACCTCGCGCTCCCGCTCGGAGAGGATCCGCCAGTCCAGGACCTCGGCCCAGAAGCGGGCCAGGGCGGGGAGGTCGTGTGCGTCGATGACGATGTGGTGCAGCGAGAGCGGCATGGCGGCCAGTGTGCCCCGCGCGGGGCCCGCGCGGGAGTGGGGCGGGGGGTCAGGCCGGGCGGGCGGCGCGCCAGGGGAGGGTGGCGGCGGGCGGGGCCGGGCGGGCGGGGAGCGAGAAGGCCTCGGTGCAGTGGGTGAGGTCCAGGACGCGGGCGACCGCCGTGGACAGCGCGGTCAGGGTCAGCTCGGCGCCCGTGGCCCGCGCCAGGGCGCGGGCGCGCAGCAGCGCGTTCAGCCCGGCGCAGTCGAAGAAGCCGACGCCGGCGAGGTCGATGTCGATGCCCTTCGGGGTGACCGCCAGGCAGTCGACGGCCGCCTGGTGGAGGATGTCGGCGGAGTCGAGGTCGATCTCCCCGCGGACCGTCAGCAGTGTGCGGCCGTGCAGCTCGGTCATCCGGATCGTGAGGCCGGACCGCAGATGCCTGATCACGCGTTGCGGCTGCGCCGTACGCCCCTGGGCGGTCTCGCCGTGGCGCACGCCCTCGCGCCGGAACCGTCCTTCACCTGCCATCGGCCATGACCTCCACTGGTCTTCCCGCCGCTCTTCCCGTGCCCCCGCCGCCCGTGCGGGCGACACCAGAGTGTGCCGCGGCGGCACCCCTGTCAAGTAATGCGCGAAATGTGATTCGTGTTTTGGCTGACCTGAATCTGTTGTCGTACGATGACCGGCATGGATGACGCCGCCCGCTCCCGTACCGGATGGACCTTCCTGACCAACCACGCGCGCGTCCTGGCCACGATCGCCCGCGACCCGGAGGTGCGCGTCCGGGACATCGCCGCGCAGTGCATGCTGACCGAGCGGGCCGTGCAGAAGATCATCGCCGACCTGGAGTCGGACGGGTATCTCAGCCACACGCGCGTCGGGCGCACGAACACCTACGAGATCCCGACCGGTACGTCGCTGCGCCACCCCGCCGACGCGGGTCCCACCGTCGCCGCGCTGCTCTCGCTCTTCTCGCTGGACACGGCGGCCCAGCCGCAGGCGGAAGGCACGCCCGCGCCCTGACCCCGGGCGGGCCCCACGCCCGCTGCGGCCGGGTGCGCCCTTCCCCCGCCCCCGGCCCGCCGATAGCGTCTTCCGGCAACGCCGGGGACCGGCGGGACGGCCCGGACGACGGGACGTGACCGGGACCCGGGACGGGGACGGGGGCGTGCGGATGGATCCGCTGACGGCGGTGACCGCGGGGCGGGCCGCCGCGGGACGGCGGTTCGCGTTCTACCTCGCCGTACAGCTGACGTCCGTCCTGGTGCCGGGTCTGGTCGCCGTCACCTGCTCGGGCCTGCTCCTCATACGCGCCCGGCACCCGGACCACCTCGGCCGCTCCGTCGAGAGCGCCGCCAGGACACTGCACGGGCCCGCCGTGATCCTGGTCGACGTGACCTGGCTGGCCGCGGCGTATGTGCTCGGCTACGTCGGCCGGGAGCTGGCCTTCCGTCTGCTCTCCGCCGCCGAGCTGGCCCTTCCCCGGCGGCGGGCGAGCACCGGGGCGCTGCGCGCGGAGCTGGAGGCCGTCTACGGGGCGGCGGCGCTGCGCCGCTGCCTGGACGCCCATCCCCTGCTGGGCCACCTGCTGCACACGGCGGGCCGCACCGTCACGCCCGCCGAGAGCATGCGGCGGCCCGGCGGGGCGCTGCGCGCGGGCAACGCCTACGAGGCCTTCAACTACGCCAAGTCCTGGCTGCGCACGCACAGCCCCCAGCTCGCGCCGGACGCGAACGAGGCCGAGATCAACGTGCTGCTCTCCACGCTGCTGCCGCTCGCCCTCGGTACGTGGACGGTCGTCGCCGTGGTGCCGCTGGGTCTCCCGCTCGCGACCGCGATCGTGCTGGCCGCCGCGGCCGCCGCGGCCCTCACCTTCGCGCAGGTGCTGCGCCTGCGCCGTATCGAGTGCTGGGAGGCGCTGCGCAATCTGCTGGAGGACCACGAGATGCGGCTCGCCGCCGCCCGGCTGCCCGCGGCCGCCGACCCGGCCCTCCCGGCGCAGGCGGCGCGGCCGGACCCGGAAGCCGACGCGGGCGCGGACGGCGGGGCGGTCCGAGGCGGCGGGGCGGCTCAGGGCGGCGGCGCCGCGTAGTGGCGCAGGTCGGGCAGGATGTCCTCGCGCACCGGCCCGGCCAGCGCCCACAGCGTCAGCCGCAGGTCCCGCACGGGCGCCAGGTGCGCGGCCACCGCGCGGTGGTTGCCGTCGAGCAGGACATGGCGGCCGGCGCCCGCCCGGTACACCGGGACGGTGAGGTCGAGGGGGCCGGTTCCGGCCGCGAAGGAGCGCCGCAGGGCGTCCACGGCGCGGCGGCGGTCGCCGGGCCAGCCGGGAAGGGCCCGCTCGGATTCGGCGACGCGCAGCGGGCGGCTCCCGGGCGCGTCCCACCGGCTCCCGGCCCCCGCGCCGTCGGTGTACCAGACGGTGAACAGCTCGGCCAGCCGCCGCCGCCCTGCGTCCCCCTCCAGCGTCTCGACCCCGACCCCGGCTCCCGCGCGGGCCAGCAGCGCCCAGTCGAGCCGCGCCCGGATGTCCGCCCGGAAGCGCCCGGCGAAGTCACCGAGCTCCATCGCCGCTCCCCTGCCCCCGACCGCACTGCTCCCGGCCGACCCTCTCCCGCCCGCCCCGCACCCGCGCGGCGAACCGCAGCGCCACCTGGCGCCAGACCCGGGCGGTCTCCCGGTCGTCGCGCAGGGCCGCGCGGTGCAGCGCGTCGCGGTCCACCCCGTAGCGCTCCAGCCGGGCCGTGGACCACCGGGCGATGTTGCGCGCGGCGGCCTCGGGGTGGAACTGCACGCCCCACGCGCACTCCCCGACCCGCAACGCCTGGTGGGCGCATTTCTCGCTGCTCGCGAGCCAGTGCGCCCCGTCCGGCAGGCGCACGATCGCGTCGACGTGGTTCTCCACCGCCTTCGGCCGCTGTGGCAGCCCCCGGAACAGCGGGTCGTCCGCCGCCTCCAGGCGCAGCGTCAGCTGCGTGCTGCCGAACTCCGGCTCCCCGTGCTCCCCCGCGACCGCTCCGCCCGCGACCTGGGCGAGCATCTGGCCGCCCAGACAGATGCCGAACACCGGGACGTCCCGCTCCAGCGCCTGCCGCATCAACGCCCTGGTGCCCGCGAGCCACGGGGCCCGCGTGTCGTCGCCGGGAAGGTACCCGCCGCCCAGCACGACCAGCGCCTGGTGCTCCAGCCGCTCCGGCAGCGCCTCCCCCGTGTCCGCCCGTACCACGTCCATGCCGACACCGCCCTCGGCGAGCCAGCCGGACCACCGTCCGGGCCCGCCGTGCGGACCGTTCTGCACCACCAGCGCCGTCGCCTCGCCCGCCATGACCGGACCGCCCCCTTCCGTCCGGCTCGGCCCGGACCCGCCCGCCGCCACATGATCCGGGGCGGTGGGCAGCGTAGCCGCCGCCCGCGGCGGCGGACCAGAGCGGCGGACCGGGGCGGCGGGCCCCGGCGGTGGACCGCGCCGGGCCGCGGACCGCTCACGTAGCATGGGACAAACGGACATTTCACCCCCGAGCGGGGTGGTGTCCGGTGCTCGCAGCGTGCCGGACGAAGGCGGTGAGCCCATGGGCACGTCGTCCACCGCGCGCCGGGCCGGGCCCGGCGCGATGGCGATCGGGGCGCGGCTGCTGCCGTTCGCGGTCCTGGTCGTCGTAGGGGTGCTGCTCGTGGTCGCGGCGCCGGGGGACCACTACGGGCTGCTGCTGTCCGTCGTGCCGTTCCTGGCGGCGGCCGTGCACGGGGCGTACGTCACCGCGCTGCTCGGTGTCGCGGTGGTCGCCGTCTACGGCTCGCTGAGCCTGACGCGGGAGGACGACGGCACCGATGTGACGCTCATCAAGATCGCCTTCCTGGCGGTGGCCTCGGCGACGGCGGTGCTGTTCAGCCAGGCCAGGGCGCGGGAGCGGACGCTGAACAAGGCGCAGGACGTCGCGCTGGGGCTGCAGCGCGGCCTCATGCCCGCGTCACTGGCCGGGAACCACGCGGTGGAGGTGTGCCACCGCTACGTGCCCACCGACAGCGAGGCGGGCGTCGGGGGCGACTGGTGCGACGTGATCCGGCTGTCCGGGGCGCGCGTCGGGCTCGTCGTCGGCGACGTCGTCGGGCACG
Source organism: Streptomyces sp. NPDC004031 (assembly GCF_053604375.1). Lineage (NCBI taxonomy): Bacteria > Bacillati > Actinomycetota > Actinomycetes > Kitasatosporales > Streptomycetaceae > Streptomyces > Streptomyces sp. NPDC004031. Next base: position 27,817 of record NZ_JBSGHL010000077.1, read on the forward strand.
GGGTGCACGCGGCGGCCACCATGGGGCGCTTGCGCACGGCGGTGCGCACCCTGGCCGACCTCGACCTGCCACCGGACGAGCTGCTGTCGCGGATGGACGACCTGGCCGCCCAGCTGGCCGACGAGGACGAGACCCGCGACCTCGGCGCGACGCTGCTGTACGCGGTGTACGACCCGGTCGCGGGCACGTGCACGCTGGCCGGAGCGGGCCACCTGCCGCCCGCGGTGCTCGGGCCCGGCGGGGAGCTGGACTTCCCTCAGCTGCCGGAGCACCCGCCGCTCGGCGTGGGCGGCACCCCGTTCGCCACCACGACCCTGGACGTCGCCGACGGCACCGTGCTCGCGCTGTTCACCGACGGCCTGCTCGACCTGCGCCACCGCGCGCCGGAGGCCGCGTTCGCCGACATCGCCGCGGCGCTGCGCCCGGCGGGCCGCCCGCTGGCGGAGATCTGCGACAGCGTCTACCGGGTCGCGCCCGCGGACGGGGACGACGACGTCACGGTGCTGCTGGCCCGCGCCCACGCCGTGGACACCGGCCATGTCGCGGCGTGGGAATTCCCCGTGGACGCCCGCTCCCCCGCCGAGGCGCGCGCAGCGGCGAGCCGCCGACTGGCCGCGTGGGGTCTGGAGGAGGCCTCCTTCGCCACCGAACTGATGGTCACCGAGCTCGTGACGAACGCCGTGCGGTACGCCTCCGGTCCCGTCGTGCTGCGGCTGGTCATGACCGACGCGCTGATCTGCGAGGTCTCCGACACCAGCAGCACCGCGCCGCACATGCGGCTGCCCCGTCTCCTGGACGAGGGGGGCCGCGGCCTCTACATCGTCGGCAGCCTGGCCCACCGCTGGGGCACCCGCTACACCGACACCGGAAAGACCATCTGGGTGGAGCAGTCCCTCCCGTCCCCGCCGCGCGGCGGCGGCGCGGCGGCCTGACCACGGGTCGGCGCGGGCCGCGAGGGGCCCCGGGCGCGGCCGCACCGACACCGGCAGCCTGTTTCGCTCCCTTTGCACATAAGTCCTCCCCGACCGGCGCCAGGTTTGCCGCAAAGGCCGTGCACTTGGCGCAGTCTTGACCGAACCACCGTCTTGACTTAGGCCTAGAGCCAGCCAAATATGTGTGCTGCGCCACAGAAGATCCCTCTGTCCGCCGCGCCGCTCGCCCCCACGCCGAGCGCCACCGGCGATCTCCGGACCCGGCCCGGCGACGAATGCGCCGCTCCGGTCCGGCCCTGCACCACGAGCGGAAGGCACCCCCCACACTTCCGGAGGCATATGTGCCGGCTATACCCACACTCCGACGCAGGACGCAACTGCTGATCGCGTTCCTGCTCGCGCTGGCGATCGCGGTGCCGTTCCTCGGCACGACGGCGACGCGCGCCGCGGCGGCCTCGTCGGGGCCCTGCGACATCTACGCGTCCGGCGGCACGCCGTGCGCGGCGGCGTACAGCACCACCCGGGCGATGTTCGCCTCGTACAACGGCCCGCTGTACCAGATCCAGCGGGCCTCGGACGGCGGCACGCTGAACATCGGCCTCGCCTCGGCGGGCGGTCCGGTGAACGCGGCACCGCAGGTGTCCTTCTGCTCCGGCACCGCGTGCACCATCACCCAGCTCTACGACCAGACGTCCAACGCCAACAACCTGCCTATCTCACCCGGCAGTTCCTGCGCCGGCTGCTCGGGCAGCCTGTCGGGCCCCGGCCCGAACGGCTCGGACATCGGCGCGGACGCGATGGCGCTGCCGGTCACGATCGGCGGCAGGGCCGCGTACGGCGTGCTGTTCGACAACATCGGCACCGGTTACCGCAACAACGCCGCCAGGAACGTGCCCACCGGCTCGCAGCCCGAGGGCCTGTACATGCTCACGTCGTCCAACCTCACCAGCAACAGCTGCTGCTTCGACTTCGGCTCGGCCGAGACCGACGACTCGGACGACGGCAACGCGACCATGAACGCGATCTACTACGGCTCCGCGTGCTGGACCGGCGGCTGCACCGGGTCGGGCCCCTGGGTCGGCGGCGACCTGGAGAACGGCATGTACTTCAGCGCCGCCGGGCCCAACCCGTCGAACATCACCGGCGAGAGGGGCTCGTTCGTGAGCGCCTGGGAGAAGAACAACGGCACCACGAACTTCACGCTGAAGTACGGCAGCGGCCAGTCCGGCGGGCTGACGCAGGCGTATTCCGGCGCCCTGCCGAACGGCTACAACCCGATGAAGGTGCAGCCCTCCATCGAGCTGGGCACCGGCGGCGACAACAGCCCCATGGGCACGGGCGAGTTCTTCGAGGGGGCCGTCACCAAGGGCTTCCCCAGTGACGCGACCGAGAACTCCGTGCAGGCCAACATCACCGCGGCCGGGTACGCGAACAACACCACCACGTTCCCGGCGCCCACCCAGTCCACGGTGAGCCTGCGGGCCCACGCCAACGGCAAGTACGTGGACGCCCGCGACAGCAGCACCTCGCTCATCGCCGACGCTGCCTCGATCGGCACGAACGAGACCTTCACCATGGTGGCCAACAACAACGGCACCGTGAACCTCAAGGCGCGGTCCGACGGCCAGTGGGTCACCGCCGAGAGCAACGGCAACTCGCCGCTGATCGCCAACCGCGGCGCGCCGGGGCCGTGGGAGACCTTCTCCCTCCTGCACAACCCCGACGGCAGCGTGAGCCTGCGTGCCTACAACAACCAGCACCTCGTCACCGCCGAGAACGCCGGGGCGGCGGCGCTGATCGCCAACCGCACGGCGGTCGGCCCCTGGGAGGAGTTCGACCTCGTCACCGACTGACCTCCGGGCGGTCGCGGTCGCCGTCCCCGCCCGGTCCGCCGGGCGGGGACGTCTGCCGGTCGTGCGGCCGGTGGGCGAAGACCCAGCGGTTGCCCTCCAGGGCGTCGTTCGGCTCGGGGAGCGGGCCGCGGCCGTGCCGGCGGGTGAAGTCGAAGGGGGTGCTGACCTCGGTGGACCAGCCCCTGGCGGACAGGGCTCCGGCGGAGTCGGGGCGGGGCTGGCGGTCGAAGAGCGTGAGCAGGTCGATGCCGATCTGGCGGTGGGTCGCGACGTACAGGGGGCTGTCGCGGTAGTCCAGCAGGTCGCGTTCGAGCTTGACCTCGTACGCGAGGGCGCTGCCGGGCGTGGTCAGCCGGTCGACGGTGTCGATCAGCCTTGTCTCGGCGGCGCGCGGCAGGTAGAACAGCAGGCCCTCGGCCAGCCAGACGCTCGGCGCGGCGGGGTCGAAACCGGCCCCGGTCAGCGCCCCGGCCCAGTCGTCGCGCAGATCGACGGGTACGGGGACGCGTGCCGCCTTCGGCGCGGCCGACAGCCCGGCGAGCACCCGGTGCTTGAAGTCGAGCACCCCTTCCCGGTCGATCTCGAAGACCGTGCAGCCGTCCGGCAGGTCGAGCCGGAAGGCCCTGGTGTCGAGTCCCGCGCCGAGCAGCACCACCTGGCGGGCCCCGGCCTCGCGCGCCGACCGCCGTACGAAGTCGTCGAGGACCCGGGTACGCAGGCCGAAGTAGCGGGCGAAGCGGCCCCACAGCGGATTCGCGTCCCCGTCCGGGACCTGCTCGATGCGCAGCGGCCACCGCGCGCACGCGGGCGCAGCCCGTACGAAGTGCTCCGCGTAGGGGTCCTGGGCGAGGCTGTCGGGCCGGTGGGTCTCCAGCGCGCGGGCCGCCGCGACCAGGAACGCGGTCAGGCCGACGCCCCCTTGCGCGTCCTCGTGCATGTCCTCCCGCGCGCCGTCTCCCCCGGCCTCGCGCATATCGGTGTTCTGCTCCGCCGTGCCGGCCATGTGTGCTCCCTCGGTGTGAGTGACGTCCCCGTCTGCCGTTGCGTGCCGCCGACCGCACCGCCCCTCACGGCGCCCTCCCGTCGGGGATCAGCACGGGTTTGACCACCCGGCCCGCGTCGCAGTCGCGTTCGGCCTCGTTGACGCCGCTCAGCGGATACGTGCGGATCAGCTCGTCGAAGGGGAAGCGCCCGGCCCGCCACAGGCCGATCAGCCGCGGGACGAGCAGCCCCGGCACCGCGTCCCCCTCGCAGATGTGGGAGATCCGCCGCCCCCGGTCGAGGGTGCCGACCTCCAGCGGGAGCGGGCCGTGCAGCCGGGCCACCAGCCCGAGCCGGCCGCGCGGGCGCAGTGCCCGCAGCGCGTCGTTGATCAGGGCCGCCGACCCGGTGGTGTCCAGCGCGTACTGCGCGCCGCCGTCGGTCCGCTGCCGGATACGGTCGGGCAGTCCGTCCTGCGCGGCGTGCAGCACGGTGGCCCCCAGCCGCTCCGCGAGGGCGAGCCGTTCGGGGTGCCGGTCGACGGCCACCGTGACCGCCCCGGCGGCCGTGGCGGCCATGACCGCCGCCAGGCCCACCGCGCCCGCGCCGAACACCGCGAGGGTGTCGCCCGCCTGGGCGCCGAAGGAGTGGAGGACCGCGCCCGCGCCGGTGAGGAAGCCGCAGCCGAGCGGCCCGAGCAGTTCGAGGGGCAGCGACGGGTCGACGCGGACGGCGTTGCGGGCCGGGACCACGGCGTAGTCGGCGAACGACGACTGCCCGAACCACCGGGGCGCGAGCGCTCCCCCGGCCGCGTCGGTGAACCGCGCCGCGTGCTCGGTGCGGCCGCCGAAGAGGTTGAGCGAGGCGAAGGAGTCGCAGTACGCGGGGGCGGCGGCCCGGCAGTTGCGGCAGCGCCCGCAGGAGTCGAAGCTCAGCACGACGTGGTCGCCCACGCTCAGCCCGGTGCCGGGTCCGCCCGTCCCCACGACGACCCCGGACCCCTCGTGGCCGAGCACCGCGGGCAGCGGCGAGCGGCCCGCCGAGCGCCGTACCGCGAGGTCGGTCCGGCACATCCCGCTGCCGGCGACCCGTACCAGGACCTCGCCGTCGGCCGGGCCCGACTCCAGCACCACCTCCTCGACGGTGAACGGGCCGTCGTACGCGCGCAGCACCGCCGCGCCGAACCTCAGCGCCACGCGGACCCGCCCCCGTCCGGGTCCGGCTGCGCGGGGCGGTGCAGGACGAACGGCTGGAGGTTGCCGTACAGGCCCCACGGTCCGCCCGCGACGCCGACGCCGCTGTCCTTGGTGCCCGCGAAGGGCTGGGCGAGGGACAGTTCGGCGTGGTGGTTGATCCACACCGTCCCGCACTCCAGCCGGCCGGCCACCTCCTCGGCCCGGTCGAGGTCGGTCCCCCAGACGGAGCCGCCCAGTCCGAAGCCGGTGGCGTTGGCCGCCGCGAGGGCCTCGTCGAGGTGCCGGTACGTCAGCACCGGCAGCACCGGCCCGAACTGCTCCTCGGCCACCACCGCGCTGCCGGGGGCGGCCCCGGTCAGGACGGTCGGGGCGAAGAACCAGCCCGGTCGGTCGAGCCGGTGGCCCCCGGCCGCGGCGCGGGCGCCGTCCGCGAGGGCGCGGGCGGTGACGTCCGCGACCCGGGCCAGCTGGGGTGCGTTGTTGAGCGGCCCCAGCTGCGTGTCCGGGTCGAGCCCGGGGCCGACGACGACGGACCGGGCGCGCTGCGCGAGCGCCTCGACCACCCGGGAGTGCAGCCGGGCGGGGGCGTAGACGCGCTTGACCGCCATGCAGACCTGCCCGCAGTTGCGGAAGGCCGCCCAGAACAGCCGGTCGGCGATCCGCTCCACGTCCACGTCGTCCAGCAGCACCGCCGCGTCGTTGCCGCCCAGTTCGAGGGTGACGCGGGCGAGCGAGGCCGCCGCGCCCGCCGCGACGGCCCGCCCGGTGGGGATCGACCCGGTGAAGGTCACATGGCGGATGCCCGGGTGGGCCGCGAGGCGCGCGCCGAGCGGCTCGCGGCCGGTCACGACCGTCAGCACGTCCTCGGGCAGCGCCGCCGCGACGACCGACACCAGCAGCCGTGTGGCCAGCGGCGTGAACGGCGACGGTTTGAGCACCACCGTGTTGCCCGCGGCCAGCGCGGGCGCGAACTTCGCGGAGGCGAGCTGCAGCGGGAAGTTCCACGGGACGATCGCGGCGACCGGCCCGAGCGGGCGCCAGCGCAGCTCGCTGCGTACCGGACGCCCGTCGTCGACACGGACCCGTCCGGGCTCCAGCGCGGCGAAGTAGCGCATCCGGGCCGCTGTGCGGGCGACCTCCGCGTACGACTCCGCGAGGGGTTTGCCCTGCTCGCGGGTGAGCAGCGGGGCGAGGCCGTCGCGGGCCGCCTCCACCGCGTCGGCCGCCGCGAGCAGCGCGGCGGTGCGGGCCGCGCGGTCGCCCCGCCAGCCGGGCCAGGCCGCGCGGGACCGCGCGACGACGTCGTCCAGTTCGTCCGGCCGCTGGTCGGGGGCCTCGTCGAAGGCCTCGCCGGTGGCGGGGTCGACGACCTCGAAGCGCGCGCCGCGGGCCTGCCGCACGGGCAGCGGCTGATGCCTCGTCATGCGGCGGTCAGCCCGCGGCGGCGACGCCGGCGGTCAGCTCCCGGGCGTGCCGGTCCATCTCCGCCCGGAAGGCGGCCACCAGGTGCGGCTGGATCCTGCCGGTGTTGCGGTCGCCGCCCTCGCAGACCGCGCCGCGCACCCCCACGATGTCCGTGCCGATCCGGGTCAGCACACCGAGGTCGGCGGCCTTGACGCTGCCGGCGAGCGCCGCGCGCAGGCCCGCCTCGTGGGCCTGCCGGACGAACTGCGCGCAGGCGTCCGGCGGGACGTGGTCGAACAGCCCGCTGCCGTCCTTGACCGCGGTGTCGAGCATCGCGGCGTCGCAGCCGGAGCGCCGGGCGACGTCGGGCAGCGCGAGCGGGTTGAGGCAGCCGATCCGATGGGCGTCGGCGTAGCCGGAGGCCACCACGAACGCCTCCGGCCGGTGGTCCTTCACCGCCCGGACGACCCCGCGCATCACCTCGACGCCCTGCTCGGGCGTGGTGCATCCGTAGAGTCCGACCTTGATGTACGACGCGCCGGACACCACCGCGCCGAGCGCGGCCTGGGCGACCGTCCCCGGCTTGTACGGCACGTCGCCGACGGTGGCCGAGACCGGTGTGCCCGCCGGGACCGCGTCGCGGATCTCCCGGATGACCCAGGGGAAGTTCGCGCCGAGCGAGCCCTCGTCGGGCTTCTTGACGTCGACGATGTCGAGGTGCTCGGCCGCCTTCGCGCAGTCGAGGGCCTCCTCGACGCTGTCCGGGGAGATGAGAAGCAACACCGGGGACTCCTTTTCCTCGCAGGGTCCGCCCGGCTCACGGCCGTGACGCGGACGCCGCCCGGATCACGTGCGGTGTGCTCATCATCCGGGCGGCCCCCGCCCGCGGGCAGGGCGTGCGGGGGCGGTGCGGGTCACGGCAGGCGCCGCCTCACGCCGGTCCGTCGCGCCGCCCGCGCCGGTCCGGACGGGCGGCGCGCGCGGC
>NZ_JBSGHL010000078.1:0-34210 GCF_053604375.1 Streptomyces sp. NPDC004031
CCACCGACGGTTCGAGCTTCAGCACGCTGTCGGCCTCCGCGGCGCGCACGTTCGACCCGAGCGCGAACAACAACACGGTGGACATCACCTTCCCCGCGGCCACCGCGCGCTACGTCCGGATCAACGTCACGGCCAACTCCGGCTGGAACGCAGCCCAGTTGTCGGCGCTCCAGGTCTTCCCGAGCGGCGGCGGCACCAGCCCGACGTCGGCGTCGCTCGCGGCCAACCCGTCCTCGCTCACCTTCGCCACGCAAGCTCCCGGCACCACCAGTGCCGCGCAGAACGTGACGCTGACCAACACCGGCTCCGCGGCGGCCGCCATCTCCTCGGTCGCGGTCTCCGGCGACTTCTCGCAGACCAACACCTGCGGCTCGTCGCTCGCGGCGAACGCCAGCTGCACGGTCGCGGTGAAGTTCGCCCCGACCGCGTCCGGCGCCCGCTCCGGCACCCTCACCGTCACCAGCAGCGCGACCAACAGCCCCACCACCGTGGCCCTTTCCGGCACCGGTACGGGCTCGGCCAACACCAACCTGGCGATCGGCCGACCCACCAGCGAGTCCAGCCACACCGACGTCTACCCGTCGTCCAACCTGACCGACGGCAACCAGGCCAGCTACTGGGAGAGCGCCAACAACGCCTTCCCGCAGTGGGCGCAGGTCGACCTCGGCTCGGCGGCGAGCGTCAGCAAGGTCGTGCTCCAACTGCCCGCCGGGTGGGGCGCGCGCAACGAGACGCTGTCGGTGACCGGCAGCACCGACGGTTCCAGCTTCAGCACGCTCAAGGCGTCCGCGTCCTACGCGTTCACCCCGGGCGCGAACAACACCGTCACGATCACCTTCCCGGCCGCGACCGCGCGCTACGTGCGGGTCACGGTCACCGCCAACGACGGCTGGCCCGCGGCCCAGCTGTCCGAGCTGCAGGTCTGGAACGCCTGACCGTCCAGCCTGCATGACGCACGGTGCCGCCGGGTGCATGGGACCCGGCGGCACCGTGCGTTCTCCCCTCTTTTCGCGTCTTCCGTGCGGCGCGCCTCAGCCGCGGCGGTGGGCGCGCACGACGAGATCCGCGGTCCGCGCGGCGATGCGCCCGTACTCCTCCTCCGGCAGCGGCAGGGTGCCGTGCAGCGTGGCGACCCGGCCCTCGGTGGCCAGCAGCAGCACGAACTGCTGCGCGGTGACGGCCGGTTCGGGCACGTCGAGATCGCCGTCGCGGTCCCGGTCGGCGAGGTACGCGGTGAGGTCGTCGACCGTGCGGCGGGGGGCGTTGGCCCGCCACAGCTCCTGGAGCCGCGGATGCCGGGCGAGTTCGGCGATCGTCATACGGTGCAGGGCCGCCGCCTCGGGCGCGAGCACCGCCCGCAGGACGCGCACGCCCGCCGCCGTGAGGTCCGCGTGCGGGTCGCCCGTCGCGGGCAGCGGGCTGCGCCAGGCGTCCGGGGTGTCGCCGAGCAGGCCGCCCGCCGCCTCGGCCGCGGCGAGGAAGAGCGCCTCCTTGTCGCCGAAGTGCCCGTAGACGGTCTGCTTGCCGACCCCCGCGGTCGCCGCGATCACGTCCACACTCGCCCCGGCGTAGCCCTCGCGCAGGAAGACGGTGAGCGCGGCCCGCAGGATCGCCGCGCGCTTCGCCTCGCTGCGGCGCCGCGGCCGCGCGCCGCCGGGAGCCGGGGGGGCGGGTTCGGGTGCGGACGCTTCGGACGCGGGTGCGGGCATGGTCCGTATCGTACCCCCCTTGCGAGACGGAACTGTTCCGTCTAGTTTGACGGAGCGCCGCGCCGAGACGAGACCGTTCAGTCTCGTCGACCCGGTCCCGTGCGCGTCCAGGAGGAGGGGGTTCCTTTGCCACGTCAAGCCGCATCCGGGTCCGGGGCCGAGGCCGTATCCGGCTCCGAAGCCGTACCCGCGTCCGCGTCCGCGTCCGATCCGCCCGGCGGACGGGGATCCCCGCAGGTCACGGCCCGGCGCGGGCGGACCGCCGCCGTCGCCGTCGTCATGCTCGCCGTCGCCATGGACCTGGTGGACACCTCCGCCGTGAACGTCGCGCTGCCCTCGCTCCAGTCCGGCTTCGGGCTCGGCAGCGCCGGGGTGCAGTGGGTCGTCACCGGCTACACGCTGCCGCTCGCCGTGCTGCTCGTCGCGGGCGGACGGCTCGGCGACCTCCTGGGCTACCGGCGGGCCTTCCTCGCCGGCACCGCCCTCTTCCTCGCCGCCTCGCTGGCCTGCGCGTTCGCCCCCGGCGCCGGGGTGCTCATCGGCGCCCGGACGGCCCAGGGCGCGGCCGCGGCGCTGATGGTGCCGCAGGCCACCTCGCTGCTCCAGCTCCTGTACGCACCCGGTGAACGGGCCCGTGTGATGGGCCTGTTCGGGGCGCTCGCCGGTCTCGCGGCCGCGTTCGGCCCGCTCGTCGGCGGCGCGCTGCTGCGGCTCGACCTGCCCGGCGCGGACTGGCGGCCCGTCTTCCTGCTCAACGTCCCCGTCTCGCTCGCCGCCCTCGCCGCGGGCGCCGCCCTGCTCCCGCGCGGCGGCGCCCCGGCCCCCGTACGGCACGACGTGCGCGGCACCGCGCTCGCCGTCACCGGGACCGGGCTGCTCGTCCTGCCCCTGGTCCAGGGACCGGAGCTGGGCTGGCCGCTGTGGTGCCGGCTGTCGCTCGCCGCCTCCGTGCCCGTCCTGGCGCTGCTCGTCGCCGACCAGCGCGGGCGCGGGCGGCGCGCACCCGGCACGACGCTCGTGGACCCCGCGCTCTTCCGGCACCGCTCCTTCCGCTCCGGGCTGCTGCTGAGCCTGCTCATGGAGGCCGTGATGGGCGGGCTGATGATGTGCGTGACGCTCACCCTCCAGGACGGCCTCCGCCTGCGCCCCCTCGAAGCCGCCCTCACCACGCTGCCGCTGGTCGCGGGCATGGTGGTGGGCGTCGCGGCGCTGGCCGAGCCGCTCGTCCCGCGCCTCGGCCGGCACGTCGTGACGGCGGGCTGCGTGCCGCTCGCCGCCGGGACGGCCGGGCTGGCGTGGGTGCTGCACCACTACGCCGGGGGCACGCACGCCTGGCAGCTCGCACCGCCGCTGCTGGCCACGGGCGTGGGCCTCGGCACGATCATGGGCCCGCTCTTCGCCATCACCCTCCAGCACGTCGCCCCCGCGCAGGCGGGCTCGGCGTCGGGGGTGCTGGAGTCCGTCGAGCAGCTGGGCGGTGTGCTCGGCGTCGTCTCGGTCGGCTCCGTCTTCCTGCACCGCGCGGCCGCCCACGGCTACGTCCCCGCCTTCACCTGGGCGGCCGCGGCCGCCCTCGCCGTCCTCGTCCTCGCGGCCGCGGCGATCCCCGCGCTGCCGCGCCGCTTCCGCAGCGAGGAGGAACTGGGCCTGGAGTAGGCCCGGCCCCGGAGCGGGGGGGGTGAGCAGCCGTGGGCCGGACCGGTCAGGAGGGGGCGGCCCGGCCCGCGGCACACACCCCGCACCCGCCTCCCCCGGTTCGTTACGCTCCTCCCCCATGGGACGGACGCTGCGCGACATCCTGGACGACGCGGCCCGCGGGACGTTCCCGGCGGCCGACGGCGGGACGACGGTCGTGCCGCAGCACGCCGAGCGCGACGCCGGGGTCATCGCCTTCACCGCGCACGCGGTCGTCTTCACCGACGAGGACCCCGCGTGGGTACGGGCGCGGCTCGCCGCCACCGCGTGCGACCCGCTGGCCGCCGCGCTGCACCCGCGCTTCCTGACCGCGCTGCTCGACCGCACCGGCCGCCGTACCGACACGATCGACCTGCTCACCGTCGCGTCCCCGCTGCCCGGCCCGCCGCTGGTCCGGCTCACCGAGATCGACGACCCGGCGCACCCGCGGGTGGCCCGCGCGCTGGAGCACCGCGACGGCGTACGCGTCTGGGCGGCGGACGGCGGCGTGCTCGTCCTCGGCCGCGGGGTCGCCGGGCGCTGGGAGGCCGCGGTCGAGGTGGACCCGGACGCGCGCGGGCGCGGGCTGGGCGCCGCCCTCGCGACCGCCGCCCGCCATCTGGCCCCCGCCCCCGTGTGGGCCCAGCAGGCGCCCGGCAACGCCCGCGCCGTCCGCAGCTTCCGCGCCGCGGGCTTCCACCCGGTCGGGGCGGAGTCCCTGCACGTCCGCTGAGGCAGGCGGGCAGGCAGAGAGGCAGGCACGCACGCAGGCCGCGACACGGTGGCGTGACGCAGGTCACTTTCACGGCGGGAAATATCCGGGGACTGCCTCCCCGTTACATGCACGTGAATGAAAATCCGGGGAGCACTTCCCCGGTTCGCCGAGACGGACGTGGAAGGAGGTGACCGGCGTGACCACCGTGGCAGAACCGAACGAGGCCACCGCGGGTCGTCCCGCCCGCACCGAGGAGGCCGCCGGGGGGAGCAAGCCGCACCGGCCGCGGGCCGACGCGGTACGCAACCGGGAGCGGATCGTCGCCGCCGCGCGGGACGCGTTCGTCGAGTACGGGCCCGAGGCGCCGCTCGACGAGATCGCCCGGCGCGCGGGAATCGGCAACGCGACCCTCTACCGGCACTTCGCCGACCGCCACGCGCTCGCGCACGCCGTGCTGCTGAGCGTCGTGACCCGCACCGCGGACAGCGCGGCGGCGGAGACGGCGTCCGCGGCCGGCGGCGAGGACGCGTACGCGGCCCTCGGCCGCTTCGCGCACGCCGCCGTCGACGAGAACGTCGGCGCGCTGTGCGGGCTGCTGGTCGGCCGCGCCGACGCCCCCTCCCCCGAACTGACCGCCCAGAAGGCGCGGTTGGAGTCGGCCCTCGACGAACTCATGGCGCGGGCCAGGAGCGGCGGCGCGCTGCGCGCGGACGTCACCCGTACCGACCTGATGGTCGTCCTGTCCCGCCTCACCCGCCCCCTGCCCGGAATCGACTGTCCGGGCGACGACGTCCACCGCCACCTCCAGCTCTTCCTGGACGGCCTCACGAACCAGCAGTGACCCGCACCACCCCCAGCGGGCGCGACGGAGCGCCCGGCCACCGGCCGACCCCCTGACGCGAAGCCCGACGCCGAGCGCCCAGCCCTTCCTTGCCTTTTTCACCCGCGGCCCACCGCACGAGCGGCGCGGACACCGCGGGCACACACCGCACGCGTACCGAAGTGGATACCCTCATGCCCGAAACAGCCGTCCAGGCCGATCCGCGGCGCTGGAAAGCGCTCGTCTTCATCTCCCTCGCCCAGCTGATGGTCGTGCTCGACTCGACCATCGTGAACATCGCCCTGCCGAGCGCCCAGCACGACCTCGGCATATCCGACGCGAACAAGCAGTGGGTCATCACCGCGTACGCGCTCGCATTCGGCGGGCTGCTGCTCTTCGGCGGCCGCATCGCCGACCTGTGGGGACGCAAGCGCGCCTTCGTCACCGGCCTGACCGGCTTCGCGCTGGCCTCCGCGATCGGCGGCGCCGCGACCAACGAGGCGATGCTGCTCACCTCGCGCGCCGCGCAGGGCGTCTTCGGCGCACTGCTCGCGCCCGCCGCGCTGTCGCTGCTCGCGACGACCTTCACCGACGCCAAGGAGCGCGCCAAGGCCTTCGGCATCTTCGGCGCCATCGCGGGCGGCGGCGGCGCTGTCGGCCTGCTGCTCGGCGGTGTGCTGACCGAATACCTCGACTGGCGCTGGACCTTCTTCGTCAACGTCCCCTTCGCGGTGATCGCCGCGCTCGGCGCCTACTTCGTGATCCGTGAGCCGGCCGGCGGCCGCAACCGCTCGCCGCTCGACCTGCCCGGCGTGCTGCTGTCCACCCTCGGCCTGGTCTCCCTGGTCTACGGCTTCACCCGCGCGGAGAGCGCGGGCTGGGCGGCGGCCTCCACGATCGCGCTGCTGGTCGGCGCGGTGGTGCTGCTCGGGTCCTTCGTCGCCGTCGAGTCCCGGGTGCGCTTCCCGCTGCTGCCGCTGCGCGTCGTCGGCAACCGCAACCGCGGCGGCGTCTACGCCTCGCTCGCACTGGCCATCATCGGGATGTTCGGCGTCTTCCTCTTCCTCACCTACTACCTCCAGGTCGTCCAGGGCTACTCGGCCGTCCGTACCGGCTTCGCCTTCCTGCCGATGGTCACCGCCTTCGTGATCGGCTCCACCCAGATCGGCGCCCGGCTCGTCAACCGGCTCCCCGCCCGCGCCCTGATGGCCCCCGGTTTCGCCACCGCCGCGGTCGCGATGCTGTTCCTGACCCGGCTCGGCGTCGGCTCCTCCTACCCGGGCGTGATCCTGCCGGGCCTGGTGCTGCTCGGCCTGGGCATGGGTACGGCCTTCATGCCGGCGATGTCGCTGGCCACCTCGGGCGTCGAGCCGCGTGACGCGGGTGTGGCGTCGGCGATGGTCAACACCTCGCAGCAGGTCGGCGGCGCGATCGGCACCGCGCTGCTGAACACGATCGCCGCCTCCGCGACCACCACCTACCTCGCCGCCCACCACGCGGCGACCCCGGCGGCCGCGAAGCTCACGCAGTCCCACGCCCTGGTCCACGGCTACACCCACGCCATCTGGTGGGCCTTCGCGATCGAGGCCACCGCGGCCCTGATCGCCCTGACCGTGGTCCGCGCCCCCCGCCCGTCCGCCGTCCGCATCGCCTCCAGCGCGGACACCCCGTCCGACGACAGCGCGAAGGCCGACCAGCTCCCGATGGTCGTCCACTGACCTCAGCCATGGAACCGCCCCCGCAGCGCCTTGCTGCGGGGGCGGTTCCGTTTCGGGTCAGGCGGCCTCCGGGGCTCGGTCGGGGTCGGGGGCGGGGGAGCGGTGGGGGAGGCGGGCACGGGCGAGTTGCCAGGCGCCGGGGCCCGCCACCGCGATGAGCAGCAGGCTCCAGCAGAACATCGCGGCCGCCTCGCCGCCGTTCTCGATCGGCCACAGGGCGCGCTTCTGGTGCACGGTGAAGTACGCGTAGGCCATCGCGCCGGAGCCGAGGACGGCCGCGGCGCGGGTCGTCCGGTCACCGGAACCCGCGCAGACGAGGATGCCGGTGACCAGCTGGATGAGGCCGGCCCACCAGGACGGCCAGGCGCCCGCGTTCGGCTGCCCGCCCTCCGGGCCGCCGAACATGCCGAGCACGGTGGACGCGCCGTGGCAGGCGAAGAGCAGCCCGACGACGATGCGGTAGAGGGATAAGACGTAGGGGCGTGCGGTGTCGATCCGCTTGTCGAGATCCAAGGTGTGCTCCTTAGGTGTGGGGGGAGCAAGCGGTGCCGGTACGGCGCTGGGCGCCGCCCCGGCAGCTCGACATACGGGCCGGACGGCGGGTTTGTTCACCACAAAACGAAATCCCTCCCATCCGCCCCGCGGCCCCCTCCGTTTCCGGCCATCACAGCCGCCCGGCGAGGGGGCCACTCTTTCGGGCGATCCGGTGGACGGGGTGTGCGTAGTGGTGCGAAGCTCGGCCCATGACTGAGCCATTGGCCGCGCCGCCCGAGGGTCTGCTGATCAAGCAGGCCCAGTTGGAGATGAAGATCTCGCAGCGGGAGGCCGCACGCCGGGCCCGGATGAGCGAGGCGCGCTGGCGCCAGCTCGTGTCCGGTTACCAGTTGGTGCAGCGCACGCATGTCGCCGTGCGCAGTCCCGACAAGACGCTGGCGCGCATGGCGCGGGCGGTCGGGGTCACCGCCGAACAGCTCTCCGGCGCCGGACGGGACGACGCGGCGCGGGCGCTGCGCGAGGTCGAGCAGGAGGAGGCGGCGGAGGCCGCGGCCGAGCTGGCCGCGGCGGAGGCTCTCGGGGACACCGGTCCCAGCCGGGTGGACGAGCGCTGGAACCTGGTCGAGGCCGTCCTGCGGCAGGCCCGCACCGGCCTGACGAAGGGCGAGTACGCGGTCCTCGCCGACCGCGTGACCTCGTACATGGCGCCCCGCGGCTGACGCACCGCCGCCCCGCGGCTGCCGTACGGCGGCGGTGCGCGGCCGCCCGGGAAAAGCGGCGGCGGGCCGTCACGGGCGCGTGCTAGCGTCGGGCGGGTAAGGTGCGGCGCCCGCTCGGCGGGCGTGCCGGGACTTCCGGCCGGCACGGCGGACCAGGGAAAACACGGTCCGTCTCGACTCTCAGCAGAGAGCGTGCTTCGCCGTGCCACAAAAATCCCGGGAGAGCCGGCGCCTCGGCGCCCGCGCCTGGACCGTCTTCCTGCTCGTCGTCGCAGCCGATGTGCTCGACCTCCTCAGTACCACCGTCACCAACCTCGCCGCCCCCGCGATCGTCCACGACCTCGGCGCGTCGGCGTCGCTCGCGCCGTGGCTGGGGGCGGGCTACACCCTCGTCCTCGGCTCGGTGATGATCGTCGGCGCGCGGCTCGGCGACCGCTTCGGCTGCCGCCGGGTCTTCCTCGTCGGACTCGCGGGCTTCACGCTGGGCTCGCTCGGTGCCGCGCTCGCCGGCAGCCCGTTCGCCCTGGTCGCCGCACGGGCCGCACAGGGCGCGTGCGGCGGCCTGCTCCTCCCGCAGGGCTTCACGCTGCTGATGCGGGTGGTGCCGCGGGAGTCGATGCGGGTCGTCTTCGGGCTGTTCGGGCCGCTGCTGGCCGCGTCCTCGATCAGCGGGCCGGTGATCGCGGGCCTGCTCATCGGCGCCGACCCGTACGGGCTCGGCTGGCGCTCAGTCTTCCTCGTCAACGTCGTGCTCGGTGTACTGCTGCTGGCCGCGAGCGCCGCGTGCCTGCCGCGGATCGCGGGCGACCCGGCCGTACGCATCCGGGCCGGGGCGGCCGCCGCGCTCATGGCGGGGCTCGGGCTGCTGCTCGCCGGGCTGGTGGACGGGGGTGCGGGCGGCTGGGGGCCGCGCGCGCTGTCGGCGGCCGGGGCGGGAACGGCGGTGCTCGCCCTGCTCGTGCGGCAGCAGTCGCGGACGGACCGACCGCTGCTGGAGCGCGGCCTGTTCACCAACCGCGGCTTCGTCGCGGGCCTGACCTTCGGGGCGTTGTTCTTCGCGACCGTCGCCGGCACCGCCTACGTCGTCGCGCTGTATCTGCAACAGCAGCTCGGCCTGGGCCCGTTGCGGGCCGCGCTGGTCACGGCGCCGATGTCGGTGGGCATCATCGCGGCCTCCTTCACCGTCCGCGGGCGGATCGCGACGCAGGGGCGGGCGGTCGTCACGGCGGGCGTCGCGCTCTTCGCCGCCGGGGTCGCCGCGATGGGCGTACTCGTCGCCGCCGGACCGGACCCGCTGCCCGCGGGATGGCTCGGCGGACCGCTGCTGGTGGCCGGGCTCGGCATGGGCTGCTGCTTCGGCGCGGTCTTCGCGGTGGCCCTCGGCGACGTGGAGCCACGTGAGGCGGGCAGCGCCAGCGGCGTGCTGAACGCGGTGCAGCAGCTCGTCACCGCGGGCGGCTCCGCCGGGGTCTCGACGCTCTACCTCGCCACCCGCGCGGGCGGCTCGGGCGGGGTGCTGCCCTGCCTGGGGCTGAGCCTCGCGGTCGCCGCGGCCTGCGCGGCGACCGTCCCGCTGCTCCCCCGGCAGGGCGCCGACGTGCACTGACGTATGACGTACGGGGGCCGGTGCCGGGCGGCGCCGGCCCCCGTACCGCGCGGCCCCGGGTCAGCTCGGGCGGCGGCCCGCGTGGACGGTGACGCCCATGAGCAGGTACGCGTCCGGGCGGTGCAGGATGCTCTCCGGGGAGTCGGGGTCGGTCAGGACGGCGAGGGTCTCGCGGTCGGACTCCGGCAGCAGCTCGCCGCCGACCTTGTCCCGGATACGGGTGAGGTGTTCGAGCAGGTAGTCACGCCCGGCGGGGGTGAGCGGCGCGGGCAGGTCCAGCAGGCACGTGAAGCTCGTGACGTCGGTGAGCCCGGCCGTCCGCAGCATGCCGGGCCAGTCCTCGACGACGGGCTTGCTGCCGGGCAGCTCGGCGCGCATCACGTCGAACCACTCCTCCTGCACGGCGTCCAGCCGCGCGGTGAGGCCCGGGGTGCCGCGGCCGATGTCGCGCGGCAGGAACCGCAGCGGCAGGCCGCCCTCCGCGACGGCGAGCACCCCGCCGGGGCGCAGCACGGCCGCGAGCGCGTCGAGGGCGCCCTGCTGGTCGCCGAGGTGGTGCACGGCCTTGCTGCTCCACACCAGGTCGGCGGGGCCGAGGTCGGCGGGCAGGCCGCCGTTCAGCTCGGCGGCGCGCACGCCGATCCGCCCCTCCAGGCCGAGACCGGCGGCGCGGGTGAGGGCGCGGTCGAGCAGCGGCTGCGAACCGTCGACGGCGACGGCCTCCGCGTCCGCGAACTCCTCCGCGAAGACGCAGGCCATGACGCCGGGGCCGCTCCCGACATCGAGCACCCGGCGCACCGCGTGCCCGGTGCCGGTGCCGTCGCCGTCCGCCTCGCCGGTGCCGTCGATCAGGGCGTGCAGGCGGGCGGCGACGTCGCGCAGGGCGGGGAGCTGGAGCTCGCCCGCGGCGACCAGGTGGTCGGACATCGCCTCCCAGTCGATCTCGGTGTCGTGTCCGTGTCCATGGCCGTGGCCGTGGCTGCCGTGGGGGTGACCGGCGCCGTGGCCGGGGGCGGTGTCGGTGTGAGGGCTCATGCGGGGCAGCGTGCACCCACGGCGTGCCGGACGGCAATTAATGTTGCCGTTTCCGGGACGGCGCGGTGGAATGCCCGTATGCCGATACCCGAGCCCGAGCCCGATCCCGCACTTGAGCCCGCGCACGACCACGCACCCGGAGAGCCGCCCTCCCACCGTGCCGTGCTCGACGAGGTCGGCCCGCGGCTGAAGCGGCTGCGGGCCCGGCGCGGTCTCACGCTGGCCGCGCTGTCGGAGACGACCGGCATCTCCAAGAGCACCCTGTCCCGGCTGGAGTCCGGTCTGCGCCGCCCGAGCCTGGAGCTGCTGCTGCCGCTGGCCGCGGCCTACCGCGTACCGCTCGACGACCTGGTGGGCGCCCCGGAGGTGGGCGATCCGCGGGTGCGGCTGACCCCGCGGTCGCTGCCGGGCGGTGGCACGGTCGTCCCGCTGTCGAGCACGCCGGGACCGCTCCAGGCGTACAAGATGCTCGTCCCGGCCCGCCCCGGCGAGCCGGACCTGCGCACGCACGAGGGCTACGAGTGGCTGTACGTGCTGCACGGGCGGCTGCGGCTGGTGCTGGCCGACCACGACCTGGTCCTCGGGCCGGGCGAGGTCGCGGAGTTCGACACCCGCGTGCCGCACTGGTTCAGCGGGGCGGACGGGCGTCCGGTGGAGGTGCTGAGCCTCTTCGGCCGCCAGGGCGAGCGCATGCACGTCCGCGCCCGCCCCAATCAGACACCGCCGGACAGCAAATGACGTACCGTCAGCGTTTGCGGTAGCACATCGTGTAGGCGAGCGACGGGTAGTCATTGGGCTTCCAGGTCGTCCACGGGTCGTTGCCGCAGAAGGACTTGGCGCTGTACTTGGCGGTGCGGCCGGTGACGATGACGTTCGCGGCCGAGCACGACACGGACTTCATGTGCGGCTGCGAATAGGTGCCGGTGAACTTCAGGCACTCGTTGAGCACCGCGTGCCCGGCGTCGTCCGGGTAGACCATCGACAGGCACAAGGTGACGTCGAGGTCGGAGCGGCCGGTGACGCCGAAGTGCTCGGACCA
The DNA here is from genome assembly GCF_053604375.1 of Streptomyces sp. NPDC004031. Taxonomy (NCBI): domain Bacteria; kingdom Bacillati; phylum Actinomycetota; class Actinomycetes; order Kitasatosporales; family Streptomycetaceae; genus Streptomyces; species Streptomyces sp. NPDC004031. The sequence goes on from NZ_JBSGHL010000078.1 coordinate 11,531, forward strand.
GTCGTAGTCGCGCAGGCCCTTGCACTTGGCGGAGCTGGTGGTGCCGGTGTAGCGCGCGAGGACGGTGAAGGCCCCGGTCTGGCAGTCGATCTCGTCCCAGTCGGTGGTGGCGCTCTGGCCGTAGACGCAGTCGCCGGACGTGGCGTGGTAGGCGGTGCCGTGCTCGTACTGGTAGCTCAGGCACAGCACCAGGTCGCGGCCGGGGTAGCCGACGTTCCAGTCGTCGCCGGGGAGCTTGTCGCAGCCGTGCGTGTCGCTCGTGCCGTGCAGCACCTCGACGGTCTTGAAGGTGCCCGACTCGCACAGGGCGGAGGTCAGTTCGGGGCTGGAGGCCGTGCCGGAGTTGTCGAAGCAGTCGCCCGTCACCGCGTCCGCGACGGGATCGGCGGAGGGCGGGTCGCTGGGCTCGTCGCTGCTGTAGTCGCCGCCGTCGGAGCTGCCGCTGTCCTCGTCGCTGCTGGTGTCGCCGGGCAGGGAGGGCATCGACGGCAGTCCGGACGCGGTCACCGCGGGCTTGGCGGCGGAGGACGAGGAGTCCTTCGTCCCGCTGGTCGCCACGCCGATGGCGACGACGACGGCCACGACCGCGACGATCGCCACCAGTTGGCCGTTCGTCGTACGCCACCACGGCTGACGCGCGGGCGCGGGCGGTATGCCCCCGCCGGGCGGCGGCGGGAAGCCGCCCGCGGCGAACCCGGCCGGTGCGCCCGGCGGTCCCGGCGGCATCCCCGGGCCCGCGGCCGGGCCGAAGCCGGGCGGCGGCGGCGCCATGGCGGGCGGCGCGGCGCTGTTCAGCCGCTCGGCGACCGTGTCGAGGCCGGGCCCGGCGGGCTGCGCGGCCAGGCAGTCGGCGACGATCGAGGCCAGGGCGGGGTCGGCGATCTGCGGGGCGGGCTGCTGCCAGCCGCCGCCCGCGGGAGCCGGCCGCCCGGTCGCCGCGAAGTGCAGCACCCGGCCGAGGGCCCGCACCGCCTCGGCGTCGGAGGGCACCGCGGCGATCGTGCTGCCGGGGCCGACCATGGGCTGGGTGATCCCGAAGTGCGTCAGCCGCGGTCCCTCGGGCGTCAGCAGCACCTGCGAGGGCTCGATCCCGGTGAGCTTGGCGCCCGCGGCCTGCACCGCGCGCAGCGCGTGCGCGAGCGCGAGGCCGATGTCCCGTACGGCGGCGGGCGGCAGCGGGCCGCTCAGGGCGGCGGAGGCGAGGGTCGGGGCGTCGGCGCTGCCGGTCGCGACCCACGGGACGTCGCTCTCGGTGTCGGCGGCGACGGGCGCGAGCGAGGGCCCGGTGATGCGGCGGGCGCTCTCCACGTCGCGGCGGAACTGCTCGCGGTAGTCCGGGTCGCCCGCCAGCCGGGCGTGCAGCACGGTCACGGTGGTCAGCCGCCCGTCCGGGCCGCGCCCGGCGAAGACCTGCCCGAGCCCGCTCGTGCCGAGCCTGCCCACCAGCTGATACGTCCCGACCTGGGCCGGGTCGCCGGCCTTGAGCGGTTCCATTGTGTTGCCCCCGTAGTGGTTCATGGCGCCCGCGGCCGGCGCTCGTACCGCGCCCCGCACGCCTGGGTCCTGCGACTGCCGGTGCGCCTGCCGGACGCCGTCCGGCGCGCCCCCGGAGTGGACACTGTGGCACTGTCCGCCCGGCGTGCGCCACTGCCGTACCGCCGCCGTACCGGTGCCGGAACCCGCCGTACCGGTGCCGGGACGCAGCCGCGACACGGCCGCGACATTCCCGCGCGACGGGCGGGCCGCGCCGGGCGCCCCGGCGGGTACTCCGGACGGCGCTCCCGCGTGGCCGGGTGCGCGGGGCTGGCGTGTAGTGGGCTCTGTGCGGCCCCCGCGGCCGCGCCGCCGCACCCCGCGCGTGCCCGCAAGCCCTCGCGCGCGGCCCGCCGTACCGCCGTACGGCACACCCCCACACCGTCACGACCGCCCGGAGGAAACGCCGTGAGGCTCCACGCCACCGCCACGACCGCCGTCGCCGCCGCCCTGCTCGCCGCCACCGCGACCGCCTGCTCCGGCAGCGGCAGCAGCAGCACGAGCGGCAGCCACGACACCGGAACCGCCGCCACCGTGACCGCGAGCCCCGCGGGGCAGGCGGCGCAGTCCGACCCCGCGACGGTGACCACCAAGGACATCTCGCCCTTCGGCAAGGTCCTGGTCGGCGGCGCCAAGAACCGCACGCTCTACCTCTTCCTCGCCGACAAGAAGAACCAGTCGACGTGCACCGGGGCGTGCGCGAAGGTGTGGCCGCCGCTGCTGGTCAACGGCAAGCCGACGGCCTCCGGCGGCGCGGACTCCAAGAAGCTCGGCACCACGAAGCGCTCGGACGGCGGCACGCAGGTGACCTACAACGGCCACCCCCTCTACCTCTTCGCCGCCGACACCGGCTCCGGCAACACCCGCGGCCAGGGCCTCAACAACTTCGGCGCCAAGTGGTACGTCGTGGGCACCGACGGCAACCAGATCACCAAGTCCGGCTCCTCCAGCGGCGGCGGCTACTGACCGGGCGGTGAGCGGCCGGTAGTGACCAACCCGTAGTGACCGGCCCGTCGTAACCTGGGCCCTCAGCGAGGGCCGACACGGGTGGGGGACGGACATGGCACCGGCAAGGACCAGGCGGCGTACGGCGGTTGCCGGAGTCGTCGCGATCGCGGTCGCGGCGGGCGGGTGGCTGTGGATGCGGCAGGGCGAGGACCACCACGAGAGCGTCACCACGGCGGCGGGGGCCTACCCCGCCGCCTTCGGCAGCGCGCCGCCCGACGCACCGGGCAGGGCGATACGCCGCACGGCCGACTCCTACGGTGTGACGGGCGCGCTGTCGGTCGACGAGATCGCCGACCGGGATCTGCACCACGACGGCGTCGAGGCCCACGACCTGCGCACCGGCAGGTCCTACTGGCGCTACACCCGCACCGGCACCGACCTGGACCGCGTCGCGCTCTCCGGGACCGGCGACACGGTGGCCGTGTGGTGGGAGGACGGCCTGATCACCGGCCTCGACGTCCGCACCGGCACACCCCGTTGGCGGCAGAAGCTCACCTACGGCGACCTCCCCGGCGACAGCGGCGGCATCGCCGACCTGCGCATGAGCGGCGGCCTGGTGCTCGCCCAGCGCCGCGCCGACCTCACGGCCTACGACGCGGCGAGCGGCAGGAAGAAGTGGACGGCCGAACTGCCCGGGGGCTGCGGGCAGACGTACGGCATGGTGCGGCTCATGGCGAAGACCGTGGTGGCCGAGGGCATGTGCGGCAAGCCCCAGAAGAACCAGCTCTTCGGCTTCGACGAGCAGAGCGGCGCGCTGCGCTGGAAGCTCGCGGACAGGTTCAGGTCGCTGCGTCCGGCCGACGACCACACCCTGGTCAGCAGCATGTGGACGGACGAGGACACCGGCGCGACGGTGGACGTCTCCGGCGCGAAGCCCGCCGTCACCACCTTCTCCGCAGGGCCCGACTTCCCCGCGGTCGCCGCCGGTGGCGGCGTCCTGCTGTGTTCGGACAACAGCCCGCAGAACCGCCAACGCGAGGGCGCGCTCGCGGCGTTCGGCCTCACCGACCACCGGCAGCGGTGGACGGCCCAGGCCGCCAAGGGCCTGAGGTACGGCCGCCCGCTGCTCGTCGGCGACCGCGTCTACGTCGTGCAGCAGCCGACCCGGGTCGAGCTGGACGACGACCTGAAGCCGCGGTTCGACCGGTACGACGCCCGGCTCGTCGTCCTCGACGCCACCACCGGGCGGCAGTTGAGCAGCACCCCGGTGCCGCCGCCGACGCCGGACTCCTCCTGGAACCAGGTCGGATCGGACTCCGAACTGGCCCCGCAGCAGGCGACGAGCGGTGTCGTGACCGTCGCGTGGGAGGGAACGGGCCTCATCAGCACCGTGATCAACGACCTGAGCGTCATGGGCCGGTAGCGGCGCGGCGGCGGGAACGCGGCGGGGCCCCGCGGTTCGGCTGAACCGCGGGGCCCCGCACGGCGGTCGCGCCCCGGCGGGCGCTCCGGGCGTCAGACCAGGTCGAAGCGGTCCAGGTCCATGACCTTGGCCCACGCCTGGACGAAGTCCGTGACGAACTTCGTCTTCGCGTCGTCGCTCGCGTAGACCTCGGCGAGCGCGCGCAGCTCGGAGTTCGAGCCGAAGACCAGGTCGGCGCGGCTGCCCGTCCACTTGACGGCGCCGGCGGCGTCGCGGCCCTCGAAGGTGGTGGCGTCCGCGGAGGTGGCGTGCCACGTGGTGTCCAGGTCCAGCAGGTTGACGAAGAAGTCGTTCGTCAGCGTGCCGGGCCGGTCGGTGAACACACCGTGCTTCGTGCCGGCGTGGTTGGCGCCCAGCACGCGCAGGCCACCGACCAGGACGGTCATCTCGGGCGCGCTCAGCGTCAGCAGGTTGGCGCGGTCGACCAGCAGGTACTCGGCCGGCAGCCGCTGGCCCTTGCCCACGTAGTTGCGGAAGCCGTCGGAGAGCGGCTCCAGCGCGGCGAAGGACTCGACGTCGGTCAGCTCCTGCGTGGTGTCCACGCGGCCCGCCGTGAACGGCACCTCGACGCTCACCCCGGCGTCCGCGGCGGCCTTCTCGACGCCCGCGGCGCCGGCCAGCACGATCAGGTCGGCGAGCGAGACACGCTTGCCGCCGGTCTGCGCGGAGTTGAAAGCCTCCTGGACGCCTTCGAGGGTGCGCAGCACGAGCGCCAGCTCGTCGGGCTGGTTGACCTCCCAGCCGCGCTGCGGCTCCAGGCGGATGCGGGCGCCGTTGGCGCCGCCGCGCTTGTCGCTGCCGCGGAAGGAGGAGGCCGAGGCCCACGCGGTGGACACCAGCTGCGCGACGGTCAGGCCGGAGGCGAGCACCTGCTCCTTGAGCGCGGCGGCGTCGGCGGCGTCGATCTGCTCGCCCTCGGCGGCCGGCAGCGGGTCCTGCCAGATCAGCGTCTCGGACGGCACCTCGGCACCGAGGTAGCGCACGATCGGGCCCATGTCGCGGTGGGTGAGCTTGTACCAGGCGCGGGCGAACGCGTCGGCGAACTCCGCCGGGTTGTCCTTGAAGCGGCGCGAGATCTGCTCGTAGGCCGGGTCGAAGCGCAGCGAGAGGTCGGTGGTGAGCATCGTCGGGGCGACGCGCTTGGCCGGGTCGAACGCGTCCGGCACGGTGTCCGCGCCCGCGCCGTCCTTCGGCCGCCACTGGTTGGCGCCCGCGGGGCTCTGGAACAGCTCCCACTCGTAGCCGAAGAGGATCTCGAAGAAGCTGTTGTCCCAGGTGGTGGGGGTGTCCGTCCAGATGCCCTCAAGACCGCTGGTGATCGCGTCGGCGCCCTTGCCGGTGCCGTGCGTGTTCGCCCAGCCCAGGCCCATGGCCTCGATCGGGGCGCCCTCGGGGGCGGGGCCGACGTTGTCGGCCGGGCCGGCGCCGTGGGTCTTGCCGAAGGTGTGGCCGCCGGCGATGAGGGCGACGGTCTCCTCGTCGTTCATCGCCATCCGGCGGAAGGTCTCGCGGATGTCGCGGGCGGCGGCGACCGGGTCCGGGTTGCCGTTGGGGCCCTCGGGGTTGACGTAGATCAGGCCCATCTGGACGGCGCCGAGCGGCTCCTCCAGCTCGCGGTCGCCGGTGTAGCGCTCGTCACCGAGCCAGGTGGTCTCCGGGCCCCAGTAGACGTCCTCGTCGGCCTCCCACACGTCGGGGCGGCCGCCGGCGAAGCCGAAGGTCTCGAAGCCCATCTGCTCCAGGGCGACATTGCCGGTGAGGATCATCAGGTCGGCCCAGGAGATGTTCTGGCCGTACTTCTTCTTGACCGGCCACAGCAGGCGGCGGGCCTTGTCCAGGTTGCCGTTGTCCGGCCAGCTGTTGAGCGGGGCGAAGCGCTGCTGCCCGGCGCCAGCACCGCCGCGGCCGTCGCTGATGCGGTACGTGCCCGCGCTGTGCCAGGCCATCCGGATCATGAGCGGGCCGTAGTTGCCGAAGTCGGCCGGCCACCAGTCCTGCGAGGTCGTGAGCACCTCGGCGATGTCCTGCTTGACCGCCGCCAGGTCGAGGGAGAGGAAGGCCTCGCGGTAGTCGAACTCCTCGCCCAGCGGGTTGGCGACCGCGGGGTTCGTCGCGAGGATCTTGAGGTTGAGCCGCTCCGGCCACCAGCCGCGGTTGCCGCCGCCCTGCGTGGGGTGCGGTGCGCGCCCGTGCGCGACGGGGCAGCCGCCGCCCGCGGCCACCGGGGCCGCCTCGAGTGCGTCGTGCTTCTCAGTCATTGTGAGGGTCCTTCCCGACCTGAGACTTGGCCTGTCACCGGAACCGATCCTACGATGGACTCAGTCCAAGTCAAGAAATCACCTAGTCGTACACACCTCCCAGTCGTACACACCATCGATTTTCCGACGCACTTGGTAAACTCTTGGCTACCGGGAGCCTGACCCTGATTGGTGGACCCACATGAGCGACCTGCTGGAGCGGCTGCGCGGCCGTGGCTGGCGGATGACCTCGCAGCGGCGTGTGGTCGCGCAGGTCCTCGACGGCGACCACGTCCACCTCACCGCCGACGAGGTGCACGCGCGGGCCGCGCAACTGCTGCCGGAGATCTCCCGGGCGACCGTCTACAACACGCTGGGCGAGCTGGTCTCGCTCGGCGAGGTGATCGAGGTCGCCACGGACGGCCGTGCCAAGCGGTACGACCCGAACGCCCACCACCCGCACCAGCACCTGGTCTGCTCGCGCTGCGGCACCATCCGCGACGTCCACCCGGCGGGCAGCCCGCTGGCGGACCTGCCCCCGGCGGAACGGTTCGGCTTCACCGTCGAGACGGTGGAGGTCACCTACCGGGGGCTGTGCCCGTCGTGCGCGGCGCAGGCCACGACAGGGGTCAGTGCCAGTCGCTGATGCGCACGTCGCGGGGGTCGGGAGCGCCCTCGCCGGTCTCCACGAACTGCTTGAGGCTCATCAGGAACGTCGCCCACTTGGTGCTGCAGTGCGCCATGAACTCCACCGGCTCGCGCCAGCCCTCGTGGCTGAAGAGCACGATCGTGAAGCCGCCGTCCCCGGCCTCGCGGCGCAGCTCCCAGGTGACGGTGGTGCCGATCCACTCCTCGGGGCCGTCCACCACCTCCCAGGCCACCCGGCGGCCCGGGACGGCCTCGGTGACCTTCATGTCGAAGCCGCCGGCGCTGAAGCGGAAGGCGATGACGCCGCCGACGTCGGTGGAGCCGGTCGTCTTCTCCGCCCACCAGCCGGACAGGCCCTCCAGCGTGGTGAGGGCCGCGTAGACCTGGTCGGGGGTGGCGTCCTGGACGCCGATGCGGTGCAGGATGTCGGGCATGGCCGTGCCTTTCGTCGGTCAGGGCTGGTCGGTGTCGTCGGCCGCGTCGCGCGGACGGGCTGTGCCGGTGGGGCCGGTGGGGCCGGTCGGGTCGGTCGGGTCGGGTGGGGCCTGCTCCTGGGCGTCCTTGCGGCGCTGGACGGTCTCGGCGATGCGCTTGATGCGGCGCAGCCGGTTGTCCCAGGCGGCGCCGACGCCGGTGAGCTGGGCGACCGCGCGGGCGAGCTGGGCCTCGTCGACGCGGTAGTGCTTCTCGCGGCCCGCGGGGGTGCCGTGCACCAGGCCCACCCGGTCCAGGACGGCGAGGTGTTTGGCGACCGCCTGCCGGGTGACGGGCAGCCGCTCGCTCAGGCCCGTCGCCGTCCCGCTGCCCTCGCTCAGCAGCAGGTCGAGCATGCGGCGCCGGGTCGGGTCGCCGACCGCGGACCAGAGGTCGTCGTCGATGCCGCCGCCGGGCGCGGCGGCGGTGCCGGTCGCCGTCACGGCTACCGGCCCGCCTGGACCCTGGCGGCGTAGCCGACCAGCCGCGGCAGGAAGTAATTCCAGCCGGAGGAGTGGTCGCTGTACTGGTCGGCGATCGTCGCCTCGCTCCAGCCGCGCTCCCGGAAGCCGGTCTCGGTCATCCGCAGCAGCGTCGCCCCGTCCCCGGCGGCCTCCAGCTCGAAGACCACCAGATGGGAATTCCCCTGCCGGGGCGCCTCCCCCTCGGGGTGCGTCCAGCGGAAGGAGAACAGCCGCGGCGGCACCGCGTCGACCACGGTGAACTGCATCCAGTCGATCTCGCCGTCCTCCGCCTTCCGGAAGCCGATGCGCCCGGCCGCCCCGGGGATCCCCGGCAGGTCCACCTCGTCCGGCCACCACTCCCGCAGGTGCTCGGGACTGCTCACGACGTCGAAGACCACCTCCGGGGTCGCCTCGATCCGGATCTCCCGCTCGATGGACCCGTACTCGGTCCGCGTGTTCGTCTCCGTCTCCACGACGGCACCTCCCGCAACGTTCGGTTGCGTATGACGGTACCGGCCGCCCGCGCGATGCGCAACCGATGGTTGCCTATGCGTCGACGGGGCGACCTCGCCCGCGGGCCCGACCGCCGTGCGTGGCACGGGTGTTGGTGGGGCTGTCCCCACCACGAAGGTGCCGGGCGCCCGGAGTGTGCGGGGGCGGGCGTGACGGGATCGTTGAGGCAGGTCGGGGGACGCCGGCCGGCGGGCCCGGGGGACGGGTCCGGAGGCCACTGCCACGAGGACCGGTCCACGATGCTGACGCGACTCGCGCTGAGAACCCTGAAGGCCCGCAGAAGCGGATTCCTGGGCGCCTTCCTCGCCCTCTTCTGCGCCGCGGCGCTCATCACCGCGTGCGGCGGCCTGCTGGAGACGGGGCTCGTCGGCGGCATCACCACCGAGCGGTACGGCGCGGCGCCGGTCGTGGTCACCGCCGACCAGGACGTGCACCAGACGATCGTCAAGCACAAGAAGGGCAAGACGAAGGTCAAGCACAAGGCCAAGCCGCTGGCCGAGCGCGTGTGGCTCCCCGCCGACCTCGCCCCCCGCATCGCCGCCGTCCCGGGCGTCCGCGCGGTCGTCCCCGAACTGACCTTCCCCGCCGAGGCCTTCGCGCCCGCCGGATCCGGTACGGGCCCCGGCACGACCGGCTCGGGCGCCGCGTCGTACGGCCGGGCGAACGGGCACGCCTGGAGCTCCGCGGCGCTCACGCCCTTCGCGCTCGTCACCGGGCACGCGCCCGCCGCCGCGGACGAGGTCGTCGTCGACCGCGACCTCGCCCGGCGGGCCCACCTGGCCCCCGGCGACCGGCTCACCGTCCAGTCGACGGCCGCCCCGCGCACGTACCGCGTCAGCGGGGTGGCCGCCCCCACCACGCCGGGCGGCGGCGCGCACGCCGACCTCGCCGAGCAGACCAGCCTCTTCTTCAGCCAGGCCGAGGCCGAACGGCTGGCCGCCCACCCGGGGCAGGTCGCCGCTTTCGGCGTGCTGCCGCGGGCCGGGGGCGGCCCCGACCCGGACGCCCTGCGGAAGGCACTCGACGGCACCAAGGCCCGCGTCCACACCGGCGACGGACGCGGCGCGGCCGAATTCCCCGACGCGGCCCGCGCCCGCGTCCAGCTGATCAGCATGGGCGGGGCCATCGGCGGCACCGCGCTGCTGGTCGCGATCCTCGTCGTCGTCGGCACCTTCGCGCTGTCGCTGCGCCAGCGGCACCGCGAACTCGCCCTGCTGCGGGCCGTCGCCGCGACCTCCCGCCAGCTGCGGCAGCTCATCGGGCGCGAGGCGCTGGTCGTCGGCGCGACCGCGGGGGTACTCGGGGCGCTCGCCGGACTGCCCCTGGCCCACTGGCTGCTCGGCCGCTTCGTGTCCTTCGGCGCGATCCCGGACACCCTGCGGCCCTCGATCGGCTTCGCGCCGATGGCCGCGGGCGCCCTGGCCACCACGCTGGGCGCGTGGGCCGCCGCCCGGATCTCCGCGCGCCGCATCACCCGGCTGAGCCCCGCGCAGGCGCTCGCCGAATCGCTGCTGGAGCGCGGCGCGTCCGCCGGCCGCACCGTCGCGGGCCTGCTGCTGCTCGGCGGCGGCGCGGTGCTCGTCGCCGTCCTGCGCTCGCTGCACACCGAACCGGCCGCCACGCCGGTGACCTTCCTGACCGTGATCGTCCTCGCCATCGCCGTCTCCCTCCTCGGTCCGCTGCTGGTGCGCGGCGGTGCCGCGCTGCTGGCCGGACCGCTGCGCGCGGCCCGCTTCCCCGGTGTCCTGGCCCGGCGCAACCTGCGCGGCAACGCCACCCGCAACGCCGCCGCCGTCACCCCGCTCGCCCTGCTCGTGGCCATGACCTCGACCGTCCTCTTCACCCAGACGACGCTTCAGCACGCCGCCCACGACCAGGCCGCGGCCGGCACCCGCGGTGCCTGGGCGCTGACCTCCGACGGCCTCGGCGTGCCGGGCGCGGCCGCCGACGCCGTACGCCGCGCCCCCGGCGTCACATCCGTCACGGAGGTCGTCCGCACCACCGTCCGCATCGGCCTGGACAAATTCCCCGCGCAGGGCGTCACCGCCGGATCGCTCGGCCGCGACCTGGACCCGGACGTCGTGGACGGTTCGCTCGCGGGCTTCGGCGACACGAGCGTCGCGGTGAGCGAGACCGCCGCCCGCACCCGGCACGTGCACCCCGGCAGCACGCTGCGGGTGACCCTCGGCGACGGCACACCCGTCACCCTGACCGTCGCCGCCGTCTACGCCCGCGGGCTCGGCTTCGGCGATCTCACCATGACCCACACGCTGGTGGCCCGGCACGTGGACGACCCGCTCGCCGCGGCCGTCCTCGTCCGCACCACGCCGGGCACCGGCCGCGCGGCGCTCACCACCGCCGTCCGCGACTACCCCGGTATCCGCGTCCTGACCCCCGGACACGCCGCCGACGCGCTGGCCCCGACCGCGCGGCGCGGCAACGCCGAGGCGCAGTTCCTCGCCATGGGCCTGGTCCTGGTCTTCACCGCCATCGCCGCCGTCAACACCCTCGCCATGTCGACCGCCGAGCGCGTCCGGGAATTCGCCCGGCTGCTGCTCGCGGGCGCCACCCGGCGGCAGGTGCTCCGCATGCTCGCCTGCGAGGCCGGCTCCGTCGTCGCCCTCGCGGCGCTGTTCGGCACCGCGATCTCCCTCGCCGTCCTCACCGCCTTCAGCACCGGCATGACCGGCACCTCCTCCCCGACCCTCGCGCTTCTCCCCTACCTGGCCGTCCTGGCACTCGCCGCCCTGCTCGCCCTCCCCGCGACCGCCCTCCCCGGCCGCTTCGCCCTCCGTCCCCGCCCCGTCGACGTGATGGCCGCCGCCGACTAGCGCCTTCCGCAGCCCTCTTCCCTATCCAGCTGAACCGCGCTCCGGGAGCCGTCCCGTACGGCTCCCGGAGTTTCGCGCGCAATCGTCCCGTTCGCGGACTTCCCGCCGTTTGAAGAGAGTCTGCACCAAGGGTCTGACAACGCCCCCGTCCCGGCGCCGACCGGCCACGATCCGGGAGCCGGGGGCCGAACGGCGGGTGTGCGCTTGGCCATTTACCCGATCCCGCCCGAACTCACACCGTAATGCCGGGATTTCCCCCTTTGCGGGTAACCGTGTGCGCTTGCGGTGTGCGAGTCCCGGGCGCCGGGCACCTCTTCCCACGAGCCGGACAGCAGGTCCGGCCGCGGGATCCCCATCCCCACCACGGCAGCATCACGGCAAGAGAGGCAACGGAGCCATGCGCACAGAGGCCACCCGGAGGGTCGCGCTCGTCTTTTCGCTGCTCGACGCGAACGGCAACGGGGTGCTGGAGGCCGACGACTTCTCACTCATGAGCGACCGCGTCGTCGCCGCGGCGCCCCGCGCGGGCACAGCGGCCCAGGAGCGGATGCACGCCGCCTTCGCGCGCTACTGGACGACGCTCCTGAAGGAGCTGGACACCGACCGGGACGGGCGGATCGACTTCGAGGAGTACCAGTCGTGCGTCCTGTCCCCGGCGCGCTTCGCGCCGACCGTCGCCGAATTCGCCGAGGCGCTCGCCGAACTGGGCGACCCGGACGGCGACGGGCTCGTCGAGAGGCCCGCGTTCATGGCGCTGATGCTGGCCATCGGCTTCCGCCGCGCCAACATCGACACGCTCTTCGACGCCTTCTCACCCACCCCTGACGACCGCATCGGGGTACGGACATGGACCGAGGGGATCAAGGACTTCTACGCACCCGACAAGGCCGGCATCCCCGGCGACCACCTGGTCGCCGAGGCCGCCGACACGGCCGACACCGCGGCCTGAGCGGCATACCGGCTCGGCCGACCGGCCGGGCGGCCCTCCCCCTGGAGCCGCCCGGGTCGCCGGAGCCCCCGTCCCGGGCCCGTTCCGCCGCGGGCCCGTCCCGCCTTCGCGGCGCCCGGCCGGGTGCCCCCGCTCAGTCGAGCGCCGCGAAGGCCCCCGACCTGTAGGAGCCGCCCTGGTTCTGGACGATGACGCCCATCCTGTTCGCCGCGTTGATGAGCGAGACCAGGACGATCAGCGTGCCGGTCTGGTCCTCGTCGTAGTGCTCGCGCACCGCCGCCCACGTCGCGTCGGTGACGCCCGGCGCGCCGTCGGCGATCCGGGTGCCCTCCTCGGCGAAGGCCAGCGCGGCGCGTTCGGCCTCGGTGAAGACGCTGGTGTGCCGCCAGGTCGCGACGAGGCCGAGCCGCAGCGCGCTCTCCCCCGCGCCCGTGGCCTCCTTGATGTGCACGTCGGCGCAGTAGCCGCAGCCGTTGATCTGGCTCACGCGCAACTGCACCAGTTCCAGCAGCGCGCGCGGCAGCGTCGTCGACTCCAGGAGCGCCAGCGAGGTCGCGTAGAAGTGCTTGCCGACCTTCCCGGACGTCGGGGCGGCGAGCAGGTCGAAGCGGGGTGCCATGGGGTGTCCTCCCGTACGGTGGGCGCCGTCGCGGTGGTGCGCGGCGCGGATCGCCCACAGGACACCGGCCGTTCGCGCCCTGTGACGTCCCGGCCGCTGTGACGAGCGCCACGCTCCGCGCACGTCACAGCGCCGCCCCGGCCGGTGTCACGTGGGCGGCGCCGTCCGCGAACGGGCAGGCGGGGAAGGGCAGGAGCGGACATGAGCGAGCACACCACCGACGGCACGGCGGCGCCGGGCCGGGCGGCGGCCCAAGCGGCGGCCGCCACCCCGGACGGCCCCGACCTCGGCCCCGGTCGCGGTCCCGGTCGCGACCGCGGTCCCGGCGTACGTTCCGGCCTCCGTTCCGGCGACCGGGAAGGGGGCGGGATGGACGCGGCGACCGAGGCCTTCGTCGCACACCGCAACCTGCTCTTCACCGTCGCCTACGAGCTGCTCGGCTCGGCCGCCGACGCCGAGGACGTCCTCCAGGAGACGTGGCTGCGCTGGATCGCCGTCGATCTCGCCGAGGTCCGCGAGCCGCGCGCCTACCTGGTGCGGGCCACCACCCGCCAGGCGCTCGTCCGGCTGCGCACGCTGAGCCGCCGCCGCGAGACCTACGTCGGCCCCTGGCTCCCCGAACCCCTGCTGACCACGCGGGACGTCGCCGAGGACGTCGAGCTGGCGGACAGCGTCTCGACGGCGATGCTGCTCGTGCTGGAGACGCTCACACCGACCGAACGCGCGGTCTTCGTGCTGCGCGAGGTCTTCGCGGTCGACTACGCCGAGATCGCCGCGGCCGTCGACAAGTCCCTGGCGGCGGTGCGGCAGATCGCGCACCGCGCCCGTACGCACGTCGCCGCCCGCCGCCCGCGGGCCGCGCGCGGCGCGGTGCCCGCCGCCGAGAGCCGCCGCGCGCTCGCCGCCTTCCGGCTGGCCGTGGAGACCGGCGACCTGCGCGAGTTGCTGGGCATGCTCGCGCCCGACGTCGTCCTCGTCGGTGACGGCGGCGGCGTGCGCACCGCGGCGACCGCCGCGGTCAGCGGCGCGGACGCGGTCGGCGCCACGCTGTCCGTGGGCCTGCCCGAGCTGGGCCGCCGGGCCACGCTGGAATGGCTCCAGGTCAACGGCTCCCCCGCGCTGCTGGTCCGGATCGACGGCGAGGTCGACGACGTCGTGACCGTCCGCGTCGACGACGGCCTGATCAGCGCGCTCTATGTGGTGCGCAACCCGGAGAAACTCTCCCGCCTCGCACGCGAGACGCGAGTCACCCGTGCCTGACCGCACCCGGCCCCGCACCCACCCGGCACCACAGCCGCTCTCGGCGGCACCCGCCGGTAGCGGCCCCAGGGCGTCCACCCTCCCTGCCACCCCGGCCACTCCGCCCTACGGCGGCTCCCGTTCCCGCCGCGCCCGGCGGATCCCAGCGCCGCCCGCCCCCCAGCCACCCCGCCGATGCCCCGGCCGACCCCCGGCCGTCCACGTCCTACAGCGGCTCCCGGAGCAGGGGGAGTCGCTGCAAGTGCTCCTCCGGGACCTCGAACGCCGCCGTCAGCAGCGGCAGGTAGGGGGCGAGGCGGCCGGTCAGGTCGTCGCGGGCGCCGCTCCAGGCGCCGGCCTGGCGCGGGGTGAGGGCGCCGTCGGCGAGCAGCGGGCCGGTCGAGGCGCGCAGGTGGTCGAGCAGGAAGAGCGCGGCCAGCCCGTCCAGCAGCGCGGCCGCCCGCGGGTCGGCGCACCGCTCGCCCGCCGCGGCCAGCGCCTCGCCCGCGGCCCGTACCGCGTGCGCGCGCACCAGCTCGACCGCCGCGCCCGAGGCGTGGTTCCAGCGTTCCAGCGGGCTGCCCGCGGGGGCGTCCCGCATGCGTTCGCGCGCCCGTAGTTGCCAGTGGCGTTCGGCGGCTGCGGCGCGGCCCAGCAGGAAGCGCGGGTCGGTGAGCGACTCGGTGCCGGTCGGCGGGGGCGGGGCGGCCGGCAGCGACTGCCCGAAGACCATCTCGCTGCCCGCCTTGCACCACACCGGCAGGTTGTCGCCCTCGGCGGTGACGGCCCCCTCGGCGTTGGCGTAGTAGTCGGGCAGCGCGTTCGCCGGGAAGAGTCCGCGGGCGCCGACGCGCTCGCGGCATTCGGCGATGACGTCCCGGGCCTGCCAGGTGATCCAGCCCTTGGCGATGCCCACCAGCCGCTCCGCCGCCGCGCGTTCGTGCGGGGAGTGGCCGATCCAGCGGCGTACGACCCGGCGGTGCCACAGCGTCATGGCGTACGCGGTGGCGGTGGCGCGCAGCAGCGGGGCGGCGTGGCTGCGCAGCGCGTTGACCGGGACGCGGCTGCCGGGGACGGCACCGGACACCACGCGCAGCTCGCCGTACCGCACGGCGACGGCCAGCGCGGCGCGCGCCCCGCCCGCGGTGGCGGCGCTCATGCACAGCTTGCCGACGGTGACCCGGCGGATCGCGTGCAGCACCCGGCGCCGGACGCTGCCGACCTCGGCGTCGAGCGTGCCGTCGGGCCGCAGTCTGCCGTGCCGGCCCTGGAGCAGCGCGCCGGGTGGCAGCCGGACGTGCTCGAAGGCGGTGGCGCAGTGATCGACGGGGTCGCCGGCCCGGCGCGGCAGTTCCTCGATCCGCACGCCGGGCAGCGGGGCGCCGTCCTCGCCGGTGAGGGGGGCGAGGAGCAGGAAGACCCCGTGGTCCGTGCCGCGGGCGAGCAGGCGCGCGGCGACGACGGCGGTCTTGGGACCGCCCGCGGGCCCGGTGTTGGGCATGAACTTGGCCGCGCCCGGGTGCGGGGTGTGCAGGACGAAGCCGCCGTCGGCCGGATCCCATGTCGCGGTGGTCTCCAGCGCCCCGACGTCGTTGCCGTGCGCGCGCTCGGTGCACAGGAACACGCCCGTGCGCCGCAGTGACGTGAACTCGCGCACGTCGTGAGCCGGTTCCGTGGCGGTGTCGTCGAGGACGCTGCCGAGGAAGAGGTTGAAGTGGATGCCCGCCACCGTCGCCGTGGCGCCGTCCACCTGGCCCGTCCACTCGTGCAGCGCCGCGAGCCCGCGCACGTCGCAGGCGAGGGCCGCCGGGTCGGGCACCTCGTCGTGCAGCGCGCGCAGCCGCGCGTACGCCTGCGCCCACCGCTCCCGGTCGGGCAGGTGCGGTGCGTGGCGGAAGACGTCCGTGGACACGGCCTTGCGCCACAGGCCGTGCCATTCCCCCGGGCCGTCCTCGTACAGCACGGCCGCGAGCGCCGCCGGCCGCGTACCGGACTCCTGGGCGGGGATCCGGGCCGATGCGGAGGTCGGCGGCGGGTTCTCGATCATCATGCCCTGGCAACGACGCCGCCAACCTGCGGCTACGCCACGAGCCGTTACGCGGAGGTGCGCGGCCCGCGCAGGCGTACGCGGGGCGCACTCGGCCGATCGCGCCCCCGCCGGAGCGCACGGGGCCGGACCCGTCCGCGTGCACCGCCGCCCGCGCCCGCCCGCGCCCCGTCACCGCCCGCGCCCGCCCGCGGCCCCCGTCGTCAGTCCTCGTACGCGGGGAAGTCGGCGGGGTCGGGACGGCGGGCGTCGTCGAAGCCGTCGGCGAGCAGTTCGGCGGAGGTGACGACGGTGTCCGCGCGGTCGCCCAGAACGTGCCCGGCCAGCGTGTCGAGCATCTCCCGGTGGGCCGCGCGGGAGACCTTCGCGGCCTCCTCGATCCGGTCGCTCGCCGCGCGGACGCGCGCGCCCGCCGGGCCCGCCTCCTCCAGCTTCTTCACGAGCAGACCCGCCTCCTGGTAGCCCGACCAGGGCGTCCGGATCGCGAGGTAGGAGCGCGCGGTGCTGCCGAAGAGCATCAGCAGGACCCGCGCGTCGAAGTCCGTCGCCCGGCTGCCCACGAGCGTCGCGCCGAAGCGCCGTTCCAGGGCCGCTTCCAGCTCCGCGCAGTAGGCGGCCAGCGCCTCGTTGTAGGCCTCGCCTCCGCGGTGGTAGTCGCCGAAGCCGCTGCCGGGGCCCGCCAGGACGTGCAGCCGGCAGTCGACGAGGGCGGATCGGTCGTAGTGCACAGGGGGCTCCCGGGCGGGCTCGGCGGGCGGAGTTGGGCGCACAGACCGGGCCCCGCGCATCAGGCCCCGCGCATCAGGCCCCGCGCACGCGGTCCGCATCGTAGGCAGCCGCCGCGCCCGCCGTCGCCCGGTTAATCCGGATGCGGTCGCAGCGCCGCGCGGTGGACGATGAGGCGCGGTCCGCCCGGGACATCCGGGAAGTCCGGGACATCCGGGACGTCCGACCGCCCATCACACCCTTTCCCTGGAGGAGTTGTCGCGTGCAGTCCGCCGTCGCCGTGAGTCCGGCGCAGGTGCCCGAGCTGCTGCTCGGGCTCGCGACCGTGCGGCCCGTGTTCCTGTGGGGGGCGCCCGGTATCGGGAAGTCCTCCCTGGTGCGGGAGTTCGCGGAGTCGCTGGGCCTGGAGTGCGTGAGCCTGCTCGGGACACAGCTCGCACCCGAGGACCTCATCGGCGTGCCGCAGATCCGCGACGGGCGTTCCGTCTTCTGCCCGCCCGAGATGATCGCGCGCGACGAGCCGTACTGCCTCTTCCTGGACGAGCTGAACGCGGCCACGCCCGATGTGCAGAAGGCCTTCTACTCGCTGATCCTCGACCGCCGCATCGGCGGCTACGAGCTGCCCGCGGGGAGCATCGTCATCGGGGCAGGCAACCGGACGTCCGACAACGCGCTGGCGCGTCCGCTGGCGTCCGCGCTGGTCAACCGGCTCGCGCACGTCCATCTGGAGGCATCGGCGACGGACTGGCTGCGCTGGGCGGCGGGCGCCGGGATCCACCCGTGGGTCACGGACTACCTCACCGACCGGCCGCACCACCTGTGGTCCAAGGCACCGAAGACCGAGGAGCCCTTCTCCACCCCGCGTTCGTGGCACATGCTCTCCGACGCGCTGCACTCCTTCGGCCCGACCCTGGACGAGGCGACCCTCACGGTGCTCGCCCACGGCATGCTCACGCCCGCGCACGCGGCCGCCTTCCGCGGCTACGTCAAGATCGTGCGCAGCGAGTTCGGGATCGAGGCCATCATCAAGGGCCAGGCCCGCTGGCCGGGCCGGCTCCAGGACCGGGATCTGCTGTACTACCTCGCCGAGTCCTTCCGCGGCCGCCTGGTCAAGGAGCTGCCCGCGAGCAAGGAGCAGGCCTCGCCGTCGGTGCGGCAGAACGCGTACCGTGCGCAGGCGCTGCTGGTGCAGCTCGCCGAGATCTCCGTCGAGGTCGCCCAGACGGTGATCGCCGACGACGAGGACGGCAACCCGGTGCTGCCCGGCTGGTTCCTGGTGGAGGCGGCCCGGGACATGCCCCGGCTGGTCGAGGCCCGCCGGTGAGCGCGGCGACGCGCCTGCGCGTACGGGAGCGGGAGCGGGAGCGGGAGCGGGAGCGGGGGGACGGTACGTGAGCCGGGGGCGGCGGCGCGGGGCGCGCAGCACGCGGGGCGAGTCGCTCGTACCCGATCCGCGGGCCGAACTCGCCTACCGCCAGGGCCGCTCGCTCGTCGGCGAGGACCCGGCGCTCGGCTCGCTCGACGTCCGGTTCTGCCGCACCGGGTGCCGTGTGGTGCCCGAGGACGGCTGGGCGGTGGCCGATTCGGACGGCTGCGTGCACGTCCACCCGCGGCGGCTCGCCGAGCCGCGCGAATGGGCCTGGGCGCTGGCGCACTGCCTGCTGCACCTCGGCTTCGGCCACGTGCCCGCCGCGCGCGGCCCCCGCACACAGCCGGACGCGTACGAACTGGCCGCGCGCTGCCTGGTGGTGAGCCGCTTCCAGCACACCCTCCCGGTCGGCGTCCCGCCCGCCGAACTGGACCTCCCCGACTCCTTCCCGGACGGCGACGAGGAGCAGCTCGCCGAGCGCTTCCGCCGCGACGGCATCCCGGAGCGGTTCGCGCACTGCGGCGTCGGCGGTTCCGGCGCCGACCAGCGGCTCGACCCGTGGCCGTACGGGCGCGACCCGCGCGACTGGCGCACGGACTTCGCGCGCGCCCTGACCCGTACCGTCTCCGACGCGATGCGCGAGGCGGGCGGCAACGCGCCCGACGGGAGCCGCAAGGGGCCGTGGACGGCGGCGCTCGACTGGTTCGTGGCCTCCTACCCGCTGCTCGGCGGCATCGCCGCGGGCATGACCGTCGTCGCGGACGCGGAGCTGGCGCGCGCCCACCACATCGCGATCGCCGCGGTGAACGCCGCCGCCGGGGAGATCTACGTCAACCCGCTGCGCGCCTACACGGAGGAGGAGTGGCGCTTCGTCCTGGCCCACGAGATGCTGCACGCCGCGCTGCGGCACGGCGACCGCTGCGGCGCGCGCGACCCGTACCTCTTCAACGTGGCCTGCGACTACGTCATCAACGCGTGGCTGCTGGAGATGGGCGTCGGCGCGATGCCGTCCGGGCTGCTGTACGACCCGGTGCTCGCGGGCCTGTCCGCGGAGGAGGTCTACGACCGCGTCACCACCGAGGCCCGGCGTAGACGCCGCCTGGCGACGCTGCGCGGCAAGGGGTTCGGTGACGTCCTCGGCGAGCCGCTGCCGCGCACCGGGGCGCCCGCCGACCATGTCGACCTCGACGCCTTCTACCGGCGCGGCCTGCTCCAGGGCTTCGACCTGCACGACCGCACCCGCGGCACGCTCCCGGCCGGTCTCGTCGAGGAGATCCGCGCGCTGGCCCACCCGCCGCTGCCGTGGGACGTGCGGCTGGCCCGCTGGTTCGACGAGTACGTGCCGCGGCCCGAACCGCTGCGCAGCTTCGCCCGCCCGGCGCGGCGCCAGGCCTCGACCCCCGACATCCCCCGCGCGGGCCGCGCTTACCCGCCCGAGGAGCTGGAGCGCTGCACCTTCGGTGTGGTGCTCGACACCTCGGGCTCGATGAGCCCGCGGCTGCTCGGCAAGGCGCTGGGCGCCATCGCCTCCTACGCCGCCGCGCGCGACGTGCCCGCCGCCCGCGTGGTCTTCTGCGACGCGGCCCCCTACGACGCGGGCTACCTCCCGCCCGCCGACATCGCCGGGCGCGTCCGGGTCCGGGGCCGCGGTGGCACCGTGCTCCAGCCGGGCGTCGAACTCCTGCTCAGGGCCGACGACTTCCCGCCGACCGCGCCCGTTCTCGTCATCACCGACGGCGCGTGCGACCCGCTGCGCATCCCGCGCCCGCACGCCTTCCTCGTCCCCCGTGGCGCGCGCCTGCCCTTCGCCCCGCGCGGCCCGGTCTTCCCCGTGCACTGACCGCGCCGGTCGGCCCGGTGGTCGGGCGACGCGGTCAGCCGGTCGCGGACTCCGGGTCCAGGAGGGCGAGCAGCGGGGTCAGGCCGGACGGGCGGCGGTCGGCCGGGAGGTGGTCAACGAAGTGCACGGGGCAGCCCAGCCGCGCCGCCCCGCCGTCCGCCTCGCGGCTGTCGCCGACCATCAGCACCTCGGCGGGCGGCAGTCCGAGCCGGGCGCAGGCGGCGGTGAAGATCTCCGGATCGGGCTTCTGGACGCCGAGTTCGTACGACAGCACATAGGTGTCGACCAGTTCGTCGAGCCCGTGCGCGCGGAAGACGGGCCGCAGATCCCAGCCGATGTTGCTCACGACGGCCACCGGGATCCCGCGCCGCCGCAGTTCGCGCAGGGTCGGGGCGGTGTCGGGGTAGGGGCGCCAGGCGGCGGGGCTCATATGCCGGTCGTACAGCGCCTGTTCCACGCCGGGGACGGGGATCTCGGCGGCGCGGGCGAGCGCGGTGTACGCGGCGCGGTGCTGCTCGGCGCTGAGGTCACGCTCGTCCCAGAGCTTCGCGGCCTCCTCCGGCATGCGCTGCGGCGGTGTCCCGCCGGGCACGGCCCCGTACACGTCGAGCCGCGCGGCCCACCGCGCGAACTCGTCCTCCGCCGGGCGCATATCGCTCTCCGCCAGGACGGCGGCGAGCCACTCCTCGGCGGACTCGATCCGCAGCAGCGTGCCGGAGAAGTCGAACATCACACCGTTGATCACATGCCGATCGTACGGTGCCGCGCCCTCCGGCCGTCGGCCGTGCGTCCTCAACGCCGCTCCCCCGCACGGCGGGTGTCCTCCCACGCCGCGCTCTGCAGGAAGTAGGTGTCGTAGATCTCCTGGACCTCCAGCAGGCTCTCCGCAGTGGCCTGGCCGAGCGCGATGCGCTGCAAGTGGCGGAAGTACTCGAAGCGTTCGACGCCGGGCGTGATGACGATGAGCAGGTCGGCGTCGCTGCCGGGTGCGGCGGCGAAGGCGTGCGGGCGGCCGGGCGGGACGACGACGAGGTCGCCGGTCTCCGCCGTCACCGCCTCGTCCCCGGACAGGAACTGCGCGGCGCCGTCCAGGACGTAGAACATCTCGGCGGAGCGGTCGTGCCGGTGCGGCCGCGCCCCGTCTGCGCCGTCGAGGAGCGTCACGCGCTGGGTGGACAGCGCGCCGCCGGTCGCGCTGCTGTCGGCGAGCAGCCGCACGGTGGTGGGCGCCCGGCCGACCACCTCGGCGTCGGTGGAGCGGACGATCACGGACTCGTCGAAGGCGGGCACGATCAGCGACATGGCGAACTCCTGAGTGGGGTGGGGTGGATGGGGCTGTCGGGGTGCGGAGGGGCGGTGCTGCCGGGCGGTGTCCCGTAAGGACGGACGTGGCGCGGGCCCGGATGGTTGATCTTCGGGAGCGTACGGGCGACGGCCGCCGCGCTCAGACGGCGAAGAGCAGCGCGGCGCTCGCGAGGACGACGACGGCGGTCGCGCAGTGGATCCCGAAGGCGGCGGCCTTCGTCCCGCCGTTGCGCAGCACTATGAGCGTGTCGCCGAGCGGCACGAGCGCGACCGTCAGCATGAACCACGCCTCGGCGTGCGCCCCGGCGAAAACCAGCAGCGCCAGGCCCATGACGCCGGACACCGCGTCGCGCAGCCCCTTGACCGTGAGGTAGGCCGCGCCGCCCGCGGGCTGGGCGGGAACCCCGTAGTCCGCGGCGGCGGGGAACGGCTGGAAGAG
The DNA here is from genome assembly GCF_053604375.1 of Streptomyces sp. NPDC004031. Classification (NCBI taxonomy): domain Bacteria; kingdom Bacillati; phylum Actinomycetota; class Actinomycetes; order Kitasatosporales; family Streptomycetaceae; genus Streptomyces; species Streptomyces sp. NPDC004031. Next base: position 33,195 of record NZ_JBSGHL010000078.1, read on the forward strand.
GAAGCGGACCCCGATGAAGAGCACGAGGACGTCGAGGACGGCGGCGAGGGTGTACGCGGTGGCGGTCATGCCGGGACTCCTTGCTAGCAGCGCTAGGGACGAGAGCGAAGCTAACATAGCGCCAGCACAATTGCTAGCGGTGCTAGAATCGAGGTCATGAGCATCCAGACGCGCCGGGAGCGCGAACGAGCCGACCGCGAGCGGCTGATCGTCACGACCGCGCGCGAACTCGCCGAGGCGGAGGGCTGGGACGCCGTCACCACCCGGCGGCTGGCCGCCGAGATCGAGTACAGCCAGCCCGTCCTCTACAGCCACTTCAAGGGCAAGGGCGCGATCATGGCCGCCGTCGCCGAACAGGGCTTCGCCGAACTGGCCGCCACCTTGCGCGCGGCCCGCACCGGCCCGGGGACGGCGGACTCCCCCACGGGCGCCCCCGCAGGAGCCGGCGCCCTCGCCGCCGTGGCCTCGGCCTACACCGACTTCGCGCAACAGCGGCCCGCCCTCTACGACGCGATGTTCACCCACGCCGTGGACCTGCCCTTCGCCACCCCGGAGGCCCCCGCGCCCCTGCGGGACGCCTTCGGCGAGCTGGTCCGGGCCGTCGCCCCCGTCACCGGCGGCGACGACCCCGTGGTGCTCACGGAGACCTTCTGGGCCGCCCTGCACGGCCTGGTCACCCTCACCCGCAGCGGCCGCCTCCCCACGGCGGCGCACGCCGAACGGCTGTCGCTGCTGATCGCCCGCTTCGCGGCCTCGCCGGGCTGAGCGGACGCGCCGGGCCGAGCGGGCACGCCGGACGCGCCGGACCCGCCGGACGCGCCGTCAGGCGGCGGATTCGGCAGGCCCGGCGGACGTCGCGGCCCCGAGCAGCCCGTGCAGCGCGGTGATGACCTCGCGGCCGACCGGCGTGGTGAAGTCCCGGACGAGGTCCGCGGCGAAACCGGCGACCGACATGACGCGCCCGCCCGCCGCCTCGACCTGCCGGAAGGCGGCCTGCTCGGTGCGGTCGGACAGCC
>NZ_JBSGHL010000079.1:0-33326 GCF_053604375.1 Streptomyces sp. NPDC004031
GGGGAACTGCGCGGCCCGCCCCCACCGGCCGGTGGTCCGGATCGGACCGAAGAGACCCTTTGGGTCGGTATCCGACCCGCGCCCCGGTGGGGGCTGAGCGCGCAGTTCCCCGCGCCCCTAAAAACGAGTGCCCTCCGCGGCAGCGGAAGACGGGCGCCCGGCGCGGCAGGGGGAAAACGGTCGCCCCCCGCGGTAGCGGAAAGGCTCAACCGCCCGCGGCAGCGGGGAGTGTGCGGGTGGAGAGGAGGAGGGTGCGGTGGGCGACGGCGACGACCGCCGGGTCGACGAAGCGGCCGTCGGGGAGGGCGACAGCCCCGGGGGACGCGGCGGAGGCCGCGAGGATCTCGTGGGCCGCCGCGACCTCCTGCGCGGACGGCGCGTACGCCCGCTCGATCACCGGAAGCTGCCGGGGATGGATCGCCGCGCGCCCGAGGAAACCGAGGGCGCGCCCGCGGCGGCAGGACTCGCCGAGGCCCGCCAGATCGCGGACGTCAGGGTGGACGGACTGCGCCGGGGGTGCGAGGCCCGCCGCGCGGGCGGCGACGACCGTGCGGACCCGCGGCCAGGTCAGGGCCTCCTCGCCGGTCAGACCGAGGTCCGCGCGGAGGTCGGCCTCGCCGAGGGCGATACCGCGTACGGCGGGGTCCGCGCGGGCGACGGCGAACGCGTTCTCCACGCCGAGGGCCGATTCGAGCAGCGGGTAGAGGGGCGGGACGTCCGCCCCCGCCGCCCGTACCGCGCGGACCACCTCGGCGACGTCGCCGGGCGTGCCGACCTTCGGCAGCCGCAGCCCGCCGAGCCCCGGCAGCCCGGCCAGCGCGGCGAGGTCCGGCCCGGCTAGCGGGCCGTCCAGCGCGTTGACCCGCACGTGGACGGGCGGCCGCCCGTGCGCGGGCTCGGCCAGCAGTTCCGCGGTCGCGGCCCGTGCGTACTCCTTGCGGTCCGGCGGCACCGCGTCCTCCAGGTCGACGAGCACGACGTCCGCGCCCGAGCGCAGTGCCTTCGCCACCACCTCCGGCCGGTCGCCCGGCGCGTAGAGCCAGGTCAGGGCGAGGCCTTCGTCGCGTCCGGCGCCGGACGCGTCCGGTCCGCCGCCGGGCGCGGGCACCGCGACCTCGGGCCCGCTCACAGCGCGCCCTCCGCGCGCAGCGCGGCGATCTCCGCACCGGTCAGGCCGAGTTCGGCCAGCACCTCGTCGGTGTCGGCGCCGTGCGGGCGGCCGGCCCAGCGCACCGCGCCGGGGGTGCCGGAGAGGCGGAAGAGGACGTTCTGCATGGACAGCGGGCCCAGTTCGGGGTCGTCGACGCGGGCCACCGTGCCGAGGGCGCGCACCTGCGGGTCGGCGGCCACGTCCCGCACGTCGTACACGGGGGCGACCGCGGCCTGCGCTTCCTCGAACGCGGCGACTACTTCCGCGCGGGTGCGGCGGCCGATCCAGTCGGCCACGACCTTGTCGATCTCCTCGGCGTGCGCGGCGCGCCCGGCGCCGGTCGCGAACCACGGCTCGTCGGCGAACTCCGGGTGCCCCACGAGCCGCAGCACCCGCTCGGCGACCGACTGCGCGGAGGACGACACCGCGACCCAGCCGCCGTCGGCGGTCCGATAGGTGTTGCGGGGCGCGTTGTTGTTCGACCGGTTGCCGAGCCGCGGCTGCACGTAGCCGAGCTGGTCGTACCAGAGGAGCTGCGGGCCGAGCACGGCGAGCATCGGCTCGATGATGGCCATGTCCACCACCTGCCCGGCCCCGGTGCGGTCGCGTCCGGCCAGTGCCGCCATGACCGCGTACGCCGTGGCGAGCCCGGCGATCGAGTCGGCCAGGCCGAACGGCGGCAGCGTCGGCGGCCCGTCGGGCTCGCCGGTCGCCGCCGCGAAGCCGCTCATCGCCTCGGCGAGGGTGCCGAATCCGGGGCGGCGCGCGTACGGCCCGGTCTGGCCGAAGGCGGTCACGCGGGCGAGCACCAGCCGCGGGTTGGCCGCGGACAGCTCCTCCCAGCCCAGCCCCCACCGCTCCAGGGTGCCGGGGCGGAAGTTCTCCACGACGACGTCGGCGCCGGCCGCGAGCCGCAGCAGCACGTCGCGCCCGCCGGGCGTGCCCAGGTCGGCGGTGACGGTCCGCTTGTTGCGGCCCAGCTGCTTCCACCACAGGCCCACGCCGTCCTTGGCGGGACCGTGGCCACGGGACGGGTCGGGCTTGCGCGGGTGCTCGACCTTGACGACGTCGGCGCCGAAGTCGCCGAGCAGCATGGCGGCGGTCGGTCCCGCGAACAGCGTCGCGAGATCGACGACCCGCAGGCCGGTCAGCGGACCGGCGGACGGGCCGGGCCGGTCGGGGGAGGGGTGGTGCACGGGCGGTACCTCGGTTCTGGTGCGGTCGTTCCGGTACGGATGCGGATGCGGATGCGGATGCGGATGCGGGGGAGGGGGCGGATCGTCCGGCGGGCAGCGCGGACGTGCCGCCCCGCGCCGGGTGCCGGTCACGAGACCGGGTGTCCCGTGGCGGCGCGGGCGTCGATGGCCGGGCGCAGTGGCATAGAGGACGACGCGCCCGCCTGCTCGACGGACAGCGCGGACGCGGCGGTGGCCCAGCGCAGCGCCTCCCGGGCCGGGCGGCCTTCGCCGAGGGCGACCGCGAGGGCGCCCACGAAGGTGTCGCCTGCCGCGGTGGTGTCCACGGCCTCCGCCTTCAGCGCCGGCACCACGAGCGGGTCCCGGCCGCGTACGGCGTGCAGGCACCCCGCGGCGCCCAGCGTGACCACCACCTCCGGCACCGCGTCCAGCAGCGCGCGGGCCGCCGCCCGCGGGTCGCCCGCACCGCTGAGCGCGGCGGCCTCGTGCTCGTTGGGCACCAGCAGGTCGGTCAGCGCGAGGAGTTCGTCGGGCAGCGGCTGCGCGGGCGCGGGCGTGAGCACGGTGCGCACCCCGCGCTCGCGCGCCGCGCGGGCCCCGGCGAGCACACCGGCCAGCGGCAGTTCGAGCTGGAGCAGCAGCGCGCCGGCCGCGCCGATCGCCGCCTCGTCCTGCGAGGTCAGCGTCGTGACCGTGCCGTTGGCGCCGGGTACGACGACGATCGCGTTGTGGCCCGCGCCGTCCACGGTGATCTGCGCGATGCCGCTCGGGCCCGGCACCGTACGCAGCCGGACGGTGTCCACGCCCGACCGGTCGAGCGCCGCGCGCAGCCGCACGCCGAAGTCGTCGTCGCCGACCGCACCGATCATGGCGACCGCGCCGCCCGCCCGCGCCGCCGCGATCGCCTGGTTGGCGCCCTTGCCGCCCGGCACGGTGCGGAACGACTCGCCCGTGACGGTCTCGCCGAGCCGCGGTGCGACCTTCGCATACGCGACCAGGTCCATGTTGGCGCTGCCGAGCACCGCGACGGCGGCCTTCGTGACGGTCATGAACTGCCTTCCCCGGGTGAGTGCGCGAGCGCGGCGGTGCGCCGCGCGAGGGTGTCGAAGCCGATGCCGTCGAGACCGCCGACGGTCGTGGACAGCCGGTTCTCCAGCGGATCCGTCCAGCGGGCGGGCAGCGCGGCAGGCGACCCCGCGAGCAGCCCGGCGACCGAGCCGGCCGTCGCCCCGTTGGAGTCGGTGTCCCAGCCGCCGGAGACGGCACGGGTGACGGAGCCGGAGAAGTCGCCCCCGGCGTGGGTGAGCGCGGCCGCGAGCAGGGCCGCGTTGGGCAGGACGTGCACCCAGTGGTGCGCGCCGTACGCGGCGTGCAGCGCGTCCACCACGCCCGCGAAGCCCTCGGGCGTGCCGGACGGCTCCGCGCGCGCGGCCGCCACGCCGAACCGCACGGCGGCCGCCAGCCGTGAGCGCGGCGGCAGCACGCCGAGCCCGGCGTCGAGGCACGCGTGCACGTCCGCGCCGCCGCCCGCCGCCGCGGCGATCACGGCGGCCGCGAACATCGCCCCGAGCACACCGTTGGCGGTGTGCGTGAGCACCGCGTCCCGCCACACCGCGTCCGCCGCGCCCGCCGGGTCGCCCGGGTGCGTCCAGCCGTGGACGTCCGCTCTGATGAGGGCGCCGATCCACTCCCGGAAGGGGTTGCGCCGCACGGCGGTGCGCGGCGGCTCGATCCCGTCCAGCAGGTTGCGGTACGCGACCCGCTCGGCGGTGAACGTCCGGCCCGCGGGCAGCTCGTCGAGCCACAGCCCGGCGACGTCCTCGGTACGGAAGCCCGGTCCGTGCGCTTCGAGCAGCAGCAGCGCGAGCAGCGGGTAGTTGAGGTCGTCGTCCTCCGGCATCCCGCGGATGTTCTCGGCGAGCGAGGTGGGCGCGCTCCGCCGGTTCCACGGATACCGCGCCGCCAGTCCGGGATCGAGCCCGACCCCGGTGAACCAGGCCTCGATCGGCCAGTTGCCCGTGCCCCGCGCGATCTCCCGGATCCCCTCCAGCGGCAGCTTCTCCACCGGTTTGCCCAGCAGGCACCCCGCGGCCCGCCCCAGCCACGCGGCTTCCAGCCGGGCGGTGAACACGTCCTGCGGCTCCGCCTCGGTGGCCGTGACACCCGTGGGTTGCTCCGCTTCCCCGGCCACCGGCGGTGGGCCGGAGGGACCGGCGCCGCTGCCGCGCGCGGGCGCCCATGCCGGGGCCAGGGAGTGGATCGCGTCGAGGTCCGTCGGCTCGTCCGCGGCCAGCGGGCTGGGGCGGGCGGCGAGTTCGTCGAGGAGCGACTCGGCGAGGGCCCGCAGCGCGGGCGTGGCCGCCGCGGGCGAGGCGCCCGCGCGCGGCGGCGCGAGGTGACCGCCCGCGGCGAGCCAGCGCCGCCGGACGTCGTCGGCGTCGCGGCCGTCCTCCACCGCCTGATGCAGTTCGTGCCCGATCAGATCCTCGGGCTGCACCCACGTCAGCCGCAGCCCCCCGCTCACCACGCCCCCACCCAACCGCGCCCGCCCCCGACCACGACGCGGACCGTGAGCCGTACCCGGGTCGCCCCCGGCGGCGTGCCGTGCGAGCGGTGGGCGGTGGCGCCGCGCCCGGCCGCTCCGGGAGGCGTGCGCGGCGGGCGCGGCGTGGCGGTGGCGGGTTCCGGCCGGGTTGGGGCTGGTGGTGGTGCGGGGTGGGGGTGCGGTGCGGCGGTGGCGGGTTCGGGTCGGGGTCGGGCTGGTGGTGGTGCCGGACGGTGGAGGACGGGGGGCGGTGTCGCGGGTTCGGGGCGGGCTCGGGGTGGGCCCGGCGGCGTGGCGGGTGGGTGGGGTGTGCCGGGGGTGCGTGGCGCGGGGTCGTGCCCGTCCTTCGCCGTCCCGGCGGGCACCGCGCTCACCGCGACGCCGCCAGCGCGGCGAACGCCGCCTCGTGGGCGCGGCGGCGGGACGTGTCGCGGGCGAAGACCTCGCGGGTGACGGCGGACAACTCGGCGGCGGGGGCGCGCAGGTCGAGGCGGCTGGCGCGGGAGACCTCGGCGGACCACTGCGCGGGGACCGCCGCGCTGCCGCCCAGCGCGCCCGCGAGGGCGCCGCTCATCGTGGCGATGGAGTCGCAGTCCCGCCCGTAGTTGACCGAGCCGAGCACCGCGGGCGCGAACTCCCCGCCCGCGACGAGCAGCATGCCGAGCGCCACGGGCAGTTCCTCGATGGCGTGCAGCCGCGAGGGGCGGCGGGCGCCGAGCGAGGGCTCGCGGTAGTGCGGGCCGACCGTGTCGAAGGGGGCGACGGCCTCGCGCAGCGGCCCGAGCGCCCGCTCCCAGTCGTCGTACGCCACCGCGGCCTCGCACACCGCCTCGATCGCGGCCCGCGTACCGTCCTTGGCCAGCGCGAGCGCCTCGTCGACGACGCTGGTGGCCGTCGCGCCCGGAAGGAAGGCCGCCGCCACGGCCGCCGCGAAGACCCCGGCGGCCTCCCGCCCGTACGAGGACTGGTGCGGCGCGGCCACCTCCAGCGCCTCCGCGTAAGCTCCCGCCGGGTTGCCCGCGTTGACCGCGCCGACCGGCGCCATGTACATCGCCGCACCGCAGTTGACGATGTTGCCGACGCCCGCCTCGCGCGGGTCCACGTGCCCGTAGTGCAGCCGCGCCACGATCCACTTCTCGGCGAGGAAGATCCGTTGCAGCGGCAGCGCCTCCGCCTCCAGTTCCGGCACCCAGCGGGGCGTCCCGATCAGGTCGGGCACCAGGTGTTCGGCGACGCTGTACGCGTCCAGGTGGTCGCGCACCTTCGCGTAGACGCGGACCAGCGCGTGCGTCATGAGGGTGTCGTCCGTGACGTGCCCGTCGCCCTTGTGGTACGGCGCGATGGGCCGGGCCGTGCGCCAGTCGGCGTGGAAGGGGCCGACGATGCCGCGCACCCTTCCGCCGTGCCGCTCGGCGATCTGCTCGGGCGTCCAGCCCTCCACCGGGCCGCCCAGCGCGTCGCCCACGGCGGCGCCGACCAGGCAGCCGGTGATGCGGTCCTCAAGCGTCGGTTGCATGGGATGCGAGTCCTTCCGGGAAGGGGGTGGTGGGCACGGCCGGTTCGATGGCGGCCAGCCGTCCCGCCAGCTCCATGAGGTCCAGGCCCGCCAGGCGCGGCAGCGCGCAGCCGGCCAGGATGCGGCACGCCGCCCGCCAGGAGGCGGGCAGCGAGCGGGCGCCGCCCAGGGCGCCCGCGAGCGCCCCGGCGAGCGCGGGCGCGGAGTCCGCGACCCGCGACAGGCACGCGGCGGCGGGCACCGCCTCGACGGCCGAGCCGTCCGCCGCGAGCACCAGCGCGAGCGCGACGGGCACGGTGTCGGCGGCGGCGATGCCGTAGCTGTAGACGTGGTCGATGATCTGGTGCTCCAGCAGTGGCACGAGCCCGAACGCCCGCCCGCCCGCGGCCTCCTCGGCCGCGCCGCGGGCGAGGTCCACGGCGTGCTCGGCGTTGCGCGCGATCTCCGAGCCCACGGGTAGCTGCGCCTGCGCGGCGGTCACGCACTCCGTGGCGGACGCGCCCGCCAGCGCGAGCGCCACCGCGGCGGCCATCGCGCGGGCGCCGTGCACCCCGTCCTCGTCCTGCGTGTAGCGGGCGTCGAACTCGGCGAGGTCCGCGGCCGCCTGCGGGTCGCCCGGGTGGACGACCGCGAGGACACACGCCCGGACGCACGCGGCGTCGTCGAAGAAGTGCGGGTTGTCGTGCCCGGAGGCCGGCGGGCGCAGGCCGGTCGCGAGATTGCCGAGCCCGGCGCGTACGGAGATACGGGCGCGCAGCGGGATCTCCGCGGACTCCACCTCCGGGGCGCGGGCCGCCGCCGAGGAGATCTCGGCGGCCAGCGACATCCACGCCAGGTCCACGGCGGCGCGCACCCGGCGGTCCCGGCTGAGGTCGCTGAGCAGCGCGCCGCGCGAGGCGACGACCGCCTCGGCGGTGAAGGCCGCCCACTCGGCGTCGTCCGAGGGGCCGAGCCGCAGCGGTTCGGGCGGCTGGTTGAGGGCGATCGGTACGGGCAGGGTCGTGGTCTCGTTCTGCTCGGCGAAGGTGTCCAGCTCACGGGTGAGCCGCCGCGTCCACTCCGGCATCCGCACCGCCCGGTGCCGTGCCGCCGGCCACCCGGCGGCGTCCCCCGCCGCGAGCCCCAGCAGCATCCCCTCGACCCGCGAGCGCGCGTCCTCCTCCGCGAACGGCACCGCGCCACGGGCTCCAGCCGGCCCACCCCGGACGCGACTCCCCCCGGACGGCGGCCTGTCGTCCGGGACGGGCACGATGTCGGCGGCCCACCTCGCACGGCCCCCGGATGCGGGCTCGGCGGGTGCGGTGGGCGCCGGACCCCTTGGCGGGCCCGGAGGTTCGGGCGACCCGGCGGGCGTCGGGCCCGGTACGGCGGCCCGGGGGGAGCCGGGCGCCGGGTCCGTGGGCGGGGCCGGTGGTGCGGTGTGCGTGTCGTGGGCGGGGTCTGACGGCGCGGTGGGCGCCGGGTTCGCCGTGCGGGTCGGGGGCGCGATGGGGGCCGGGTTCCCGGTGAGGGGCCGGGGTGTGGTGGGGGCCGGGGGAGGGGGCTGGGGGGCGCGTGCCGTGGGCGGCGGGTTCTCGGGAAGGGGGGGAGTGGTCATGACGCCGCCAGGGTGGGGGTGTCGGGGGAGAGGAGGTCGGCGATGTCGAGGACGTGGTAACCGGCCATCGCGGGCAGGCAGCTGCCGCGCACTTCCTTGACGGCCTTGGACCAGCGTTCGGGGATCGCGGTCCAGCCGCCGAGGGTGCCCGCGAGCGCCCCGGCCACCGCCGCGGTGGTGTCGGCGTCGCGGCCCATGTTCACCGCGGTGAGCACGGAACCGGTGAAGTCGCCGCCCGCGAGGGCGAACGCGCCGAACGCGAGGCCGACCGCCTCGGGCGCCAGGTCCGTCCACGGGTAGCCGCCGATGACGACCGCGGCACGCAGTGCCCGTTCGCGGTCCAGCACCGCCAGGGACGGGTCCAGCCGGAGGCGGCGCGCGACGGTGACCGCCCGGCGCAGCGAGCGCGCCGTCCAGGAGTCCTCGGGCACCACCGACAGCGCGGCGGTGATCACGGCCGCGGTGTCGCCGCCGCCCATCGCGGCAGCGACCCCCGCGGCGACGGCCTGGCCGCCGTAGATCCCCTCGCCCTCGTGGCTGACGGTGCCGTCGATGGCGACCAGCCGTGCGGCCTCCGCGGGGCGCCCGGCGGCGAAGACCCCGCAGGGCGCGGCCCGCATCGCCAGGCCGTCGCTCCAGGCGTGCCGGTGCTGCGCGGTGATCGGGGCGGCGAGGCCCCGGCGGAGGTTCTCCAGGGTGCCGCGCTCGCTGAAGCCGGCGCCGCGGAAGGCGCCCTCGTCGCGGTCTGCGATCCAGACGTGCCAGGCCGTCTCGACGTCGGCGGGGGTGAGCGCGGAGCCGTACCGGCCGAGCAGCAGGCCGGACAGGATCGCGTACTCGGTGTCGTCGGTGCCCGCGGGGTCGTCGGTGACGAAGTCCTCGATGCGGCCCCAGCGTTTGCGGATCTGCGACGGCTTCATGTTCTCGGCGGGGGCGCCCAGCGCGTCGCCGACGGCGAGGCCGGTGAGCGCGCCGCGCGCGTGGTCACGGGGTGAGCCGGGCAGGGGCGGAGGCCGGCGGGGTCCGGCGGGGGGCGGGGTGGGGGAGAGGGCGTACGGGCCGGGGGCGGCGGGGGGCGGGGGAGTTGTGCTCATGACGTGCCGTTTCCTGGTGAGTCCTGCGGGGTGGTGCCGAGGTGCGCCGTACCGGCGGTCCGTACGGCGGCGGCCGCGAGGAGGGCGGCGGGCGGTGTGCGCGGGGGGACGGGGACACGGCGGGGGCTCCTTCCGTGGCGGTCGGCGGTGTGCTTCGGGCCGCCGGGCGGGTCCCGGAGGCGGAAGGCCCGCCGCGGCGGGGAGTCGGCGGCTGGAGGGGAGAAGGAGGGGGAGTGGGAGGGCGGAGCCGGCCGGTCCGGGCGTGACCGGAACCGGCGCGGCTGCGCGGGCGGCGCGCGGCGCCTCAGGTGTGGTAGCGGTCGAAGACGCGGTTGCCGTCGCGCACGAGCTTGTCGCGCAGCCCGTCCAGGCCGATGGCACCGCCGTAGAACTGCTGGAGCGCGGGCGTGGCGACCTTGTCCGACCACTCCGGGTAGCCGCGCCGGCCCAGCGCGGGGGAGGCCACGAGGTGCGCGGCGACGGACATGCCGGTACGCCAGCCGAGCGTGTCGGCGGTGAGCGACGGGTCGCGCAGCGCGTCGCTGCCGGTCGGGGCCATCCAGTCGCCGCGGGCCAGCCGCACCAGATGCGGGGTCTGCGTCATGAAGTCGATGAACGCGGCGGCGGCCTCCTTGTGCTTGCAGCTCTGGGCCACCGACAGCGTCTGCGGGCTGACGCCCTGCGCGCGCCCGCCGTCCGGCGCCCCGGCGCCGACCGGCAGCGGCAGCGTCACCCAGTCGAAGCCCTTGGGCGCCTGCTGCTGTATCTGCTGGCGGTAGGAGAGGTTGAGCGGGAGCATCGCGTACCGTCCGGCGAAGAAGCCGGGCAGCGCGTCGCCGCCGCTCATGCCGAGCGCGCTCGCGGGGGCCGAGCGGTCGTCGTGGACCTGGCGGCGGACCAGTTCGGGGAAGGCGGAGTCGGCCGCGCCCAGGCGCACTTCGGTACGGCCGCCGGGCCGCGCGTAGAGGATCCGCCCGCCGGTGGTGAGCGCCAGGTTCAGCGTCACGCTCACCGGGGAACTCATCGGCCAGGCCACGCCGTACCGTTCGGCGCGGCCGCCGCCGTGGTGCGACAGCTCGCGCGTGACGTCCTCGAACTCCTGCCACGTCCAGGGCGAGGCGGTGTCCGGCAGTCGTATGCCCGCCCGGACCAGCAGCGCGCGGTCGGCGACGAGCATGCGCGGCTCCTGGAGGAAGGGCACCCCGTACAGCCCGCCGCCGAAGCGGGCCATGTCCCAGACGGCGGACGGGATACGGGCGAGGGTCGCGGCCGGCAGCAGCGGGGTGAGGTCGGCGAGGTAGCCGCCGGAGCCGAAGTCGGTGAGGTCGTTGCCCTCGTCGTGGATGACGTCGGGCGCGGCGCCGCCCTCGAAGGAGGTCAGCAGCTGGTCGTGGACGTCGTCCCAGCTGCCCTGGACGTAGCGGACCCGTACCGCGGGGCCGGTGGCGTTCCACTGGTCCACCAGCGCCTTGTTGGCCTTGACCGACTCCTCCTGCCAGGCCAGCGACAGGAAGTCCAGCGTCGGGGTGCCCGATCCGGCCGACGTGCCGCAGCCGGCCAGCAGCGGGCCGCCCGCGGCGGAGGCGGCGGCCGCGGCGGCGCCGCCGAGCAGTGTCCGGCGCCGCATCAGCCCTTCACCGCCCCGGAGAGCATGCCGCCGACCAGGCGCTTTTGGAGCAGCGCGAAGAAGACCAGGCTGGGCAGGGTGGCCAGCAGCGCGGCGGCGGCGAGCGGGCCGAGGTCCGCGGCGCCCTCCGCACCGGTGAAGTGGGTCAGGATCACGGACATCGTCTGCTTCTCCGGCGTCTTGAGCAGGACCAGGGCGAAGAAGAACTCGTTCCACGCGGTGACGAAGGCGAACATCAGCGTCGCCACCAGGCCGGGCGCCAGCAGCGGCAGCACCACGCTGCGCAGCGTGCGCCAGCGCCCGCAGCCGTCGATCGCGGCGGCCTCCTCCAGGGTCACCGGCACGGCTCTGACGTAGCTCTGCAGCATCCACAGCACGAAGGGCAGCGTCCACACCACGTAAACGACGGCCAGGCCGGGGCGGGAATCGATCAGCCGCAGATTTTTGAGCACCATGAACAACGGGATGATGACCAGCACCAGCGGGAACATCTGGCTGACCAGGATCCAGCCGGTCCCGGCCCGGCTGACGGCGCCGCGGAAGCGCACCATCGCGTACGCGGCGGGCACCGCGACGGCGACCGACACCACCGCGGCCGCGCCCGCGACGAGCAGGCTGTTGAGGGCGGCGTGCAGCAGCGGCTGCTCGTCCAGCGCGGTGCGGAAGTTGTCCAGGGTCGGATGCCGGGGCAGCCACGTCGGATCGACCGAGCCCAGCTCGCGCGGCGACTTGAAGGCCGTGGACAGCAGCCACAGCAGCGGGAAGGCGAGGAAAACCAGGTAGCACAGCAGCGCGGCGTACTGCCCGGTGCGGCCCGCGCGGCGGCGCAGCACCCGGCGGCGCGGCTCGGGAGCGGGCACGGGCACGGCCTTTGGACCGGACGCGGGGGTGGCGGGGGTGGCGGCGGCGCTCACTGGTCGGTCTCCTTCAGCCGGTTGCGCAGGAAGACGGCGAGCAGCACCGCGATCACCGCGGTCATCGCCAGGCCCATGGCCGCCGCGTAGCCGTACTGGCCGTAGCGGAAGGCCTCCTCGTAGGCGAAGAGCATCGGCAGCCGGGTCTTGCCGCCGGGACCGCCGCCGGTCAGCACGAAGACCAGGCCGAAGGCGTTGAAGTTCCAGATGAAGTTGAGCGCGGTGATCGACAGCACCACCGGCCGCAGCGTCGGCCAGGTCACGGTGGTGAAGCGGCGCCACAGGCCCGCCCCGTCGATGCCCGCCGCCTCGTGCAGCTCCACGGGGACGTTCTGGAGGCCCGCGAGCAGCACCACGGTCGTCTGCGGCATGCCCATCCACACGCCCACCACGACGACCGCGGGCAGGGCCAGCGACAGACTGGACAGCCAGTCGGTGTGGCCCGAGGTCAGATGCAGATGGCGCAGCGTGTTGTTGAGGACGCCGGCGTCCGGGTTGTAGACCAGCCGCCACATGATGCCGACGACGATCTCCGGCATCGCCCACGGCACCAGCGCGAGGGTGCGGGCCAGCCAGCGCAGGCGCAGGTTCTGGTTCAGCAGCAGGGCAAGGCCCAGGCCCAGCGCGAGCTGGAGGACGGTCACGCACACCGCCCAGACCAGGCCGATCCGGAAGGACTCCCAGAACAGCGAGTCCAGCCGCAGGTCGGCGAAGTTGTCCAGGCCCGTGAAGGACGTCGAGCGCGTCACGCCGGACTGCGCGTCGGTGAACGCCAGCGCGATGCCGTAGCAGAGCGGGACCACGCTCAGCACCACCACCGGGACCAGCGCGGGCAGCAGCAGGAACCAGGCGTCGCGGTCCAGGCCCAGCGTCCGGCGGCGGGCGAGCGCGGTGCGCGGCGGGGGAGTGCCGGCCCCCGGGCGGGGCGCCTCGGTGGCGACGGCGGTCATGACGCGCTTCCCGCGGCGGCGGCGGTGGCGCGGTGCGCCCGGACGCCGCCCGTCGACGCCCGGACCACCAGCCGCGGCGGCACGGTCGGGCAGCGCACCGGGTGGCGGCCGCCCTCCAGCCGGTCGACCAGCATCTGCGCGGCCAGCCGCCCGCGTTCGGCCGAGCCGAGGTCGACGCTGGTGAGCGCCGGACGGCCGGCTCGGGCCAGCTCGCTGTCGTCCATCCCGGCCACCGCGAGGTCGTCGGGTATGCACAGGCCGCGGTCGTGGGCGGCGTGCGCGGTGCCGAGAGCGAGCTGGTCGTTGGCGCACAGCACGCCGTCCGGCCGGGGGCGGGCATCCAGCAGCCGGTGGGCGGCGCGGGCGCCGGCCTCTATGCCGAACTCGGCGGTGACGGTGAGCGCGGGGTCGGGTGCCAGGCCCGCCTCGCGCAGCGCCGTCTCGTAACCGGTCCGGCGGTTGCGGCCGGGCACGGTGTCGGCGGGTCCGCTCACGAAGCCGATCCGGCGCCGGCCGCCCTCCAGCAGGTGGCGCACCGCGAGGACGGCGCCGAGCACGGAGTCGGCCCGTACGCTGTCGACCGCCGCCGGGTCGGGCAGCGAGCCGATGACGACCACCGGGCGGGCGGCCGCGGCGAGCACCTCCAGATGCGCGTCGGTCACCCGGATCGGGCACAGGATCAGCCCGTCGCTGGTGCGGTCGGCCAGGCTGCGCACCACGTCCAGCTCGTCCTCGGCGACGGCGTCGGTGGAGTGCAGCAGCAGCCGGTAGCCGAGCGGTCTGGCCACCGCCTGTATCTGCCGGACCATCGAGACGTACGCCGGATTGCCGACGTCGGGCATCGCGAAGGTGAGCTGACGGGTCCGGCCGCCCTTGAGGGATCTGGCCACGCCGTTGGCCACGTAGCCCAGTTCGGCGGCGGCCTGCTCGACGCGGCGCACCGTCGAGGGCCGGGCCCCGTGGCCGTTGAGCACGCGGGAGACGGAGGCGATGGACACGCCCGCCCGCTCCGCGATGGTCTCCACCGTGGGCGGTCCGCCGGAAGTCGTCATGGTCGTCCCCTCACTGTGCCGTTGGGCGGGTACGCGCCGGTGATCGCGCGTCAGTGGTCTGCGAACGTGCTGTAAACGTTTACAGAGTGATCCCTCGTCAGGCCCTCGGCATGAGGGGAGGCCGTCCGCATGTTGCGCGGAGGTTTCGCTGACGATCAGTCAATTGTGACCTGAATCACGGCACGAGGGGAGGGGTTCGACGAATCTTGTCCGCGGCCGTCCCGGGACGGAACGGAAAGCCGCAGGTGGGGGGCGGCGGACCGCCCCCCACCCGGTCGGCGAGACCGCCGCCCGGTCAGTCGGCGAGGCCGAGCCCGGCGGCTTCGAGACGGTCGGCGACCGCCCGCGCCTCGGCCTTCGTCAGCGGCAGCAGCGGCGCCTGGGTGTACGCGTGGCGGATGACCCCGCGGGCGGCGAGCGCGGCCTTGAAGGCGCCGAGCGCGCCCGACATCCGGCCGATCCGCGACCGGTCGGCGACCTCGACGATCCCGAACAGCGCGGTCAGCCGCCGCTGTTCGGCCGCGGCCGTCGCGGTGTCCCCGGCCCGCGCGGCGTCGTAGAGGCGCACGTAGCCGTGCGGGTCGACATTGCCCAGGCCCGGCACGATGCCGTCGGCGCCGCGGGCCATCGCGAGGTCGGCGAGCGTCTCCGACCCGGTCAGCACGCCCGCACCGCTGCCGGCCGCGCCGTCGAGCACGCGCTGGAAGGACTCCAGGTCCCCCGACGAGTCCTTGACCGCGGCGATCACCTTGGCCTGGGCCAGCTCGCCGAGCAGCGCCGGGGAGAGCTTCATGTGCACGTTGGAGGGGATGTCGTAGGCGACGACGGGCAGTTCGAGCCGCCGGTGCAGCAGCTCGTAGTGCGCCCTGACCTCGCTCTCGCCGACACCCACGTAGAACGGCGCGGTGACCACGACCGCGGCCGCGCCCAGCGCCTGGGCGCGGCGGGCGTGGTCGAGCACCCGCAGGGTGCCCGTGTCGATCGCACCGGCCAGCACCGGGACCTGCCCGGCGGCGGCGCCGACGACCGTGCGCAGCGCGGTGTCCCGCGCCGCGTCCGTCAACTGGGCGATCTCGCCGGTGGACCCGCCGACGAACAGGCCGTGCACGCCCGCGTCCAGCAGGAAGCCGGTGAGGCGTTCCAGCGAGGCGGTGTCCACCTCCCCGTCCTCGGTCAGCGGGGTGCACAGGGGAGGGACGACTCCGTGGAACATCAGACCTTCTCACTTGCCGGTGGTTCGACTGCTGCGGATTCTCCTGCTGTCGCGGCGTGCCGCCGGTCGGCGGCGCGCTGCACACGCGCCGGTACGTCGAAGCCGACCAGCAGCACCACGACGGCGGTCAGGGCGGCGCCGAGCACGGCCAGCGCGGTGCCGAGCCCCAGCGGCCCGGCGATCTTCTCGCCCAGGACCGGCGCCGCGGCGCCGCCGAGCGCGCCCACGTTGTAGCTGAACCCGAGTGCGGCGGCGCGCATGCCGACCGGGTAGTGCGAGCTGATGTAGCTGGGCAGCACACCCGAGGCGCCCTGGCTGGTGCCGACCAGCAGGAACAGCAGCACCCACAGGGCCACGGTGTGCCCCTCGCCGAGGGCGAAGACCGGGTAGACGAAGGCCAGCGAGACGACCAGCATCCCCACGTAGGCCCGCCGGGTGCCGAACCGGTCGCCGAGGTAGCCGCTGACAACCGAGCCGACCGCGTAGCCGAAGCCCGCGTACAGCAGTGCGTCGGAGACCTGCCCGGGGTCGTAGTGCAGATCGTTCTTCAGATACGTCGGCAGCAGCGACTGGAGCGGCCAGGAGTAGAGGAAGGCGCAGAAGACGGTGACCATCAGCCCCACGACGACCGGCCACAGCCGCTGCGCGAAGCGCACCGCGAGCGCCACGAAGCAGGCCGCGATCACCGCGACCAGCAGCAGCGTGACGGCCAGCGACTGGTTGCGCAGCACCACCAGCAGCGCGACCGCGGCGACCAGGCACGCCGGGACCGTCCACCATCGGCTGCCGCGCGCGAAGAGCAGCGCGGTGGCGCTGACCGGGCGCTCGCCCGCGTCCTTGGAGCGCTGCCACTCCTCCGCCTCCGGCAGCCTGCGGCGCAGCCAGATCGCGAGGAAGACCGGGAGGATGCCGATCCAGAACAGCACCCGCCAGCTGGTGTGCGGCACCACCCACGCGTACGTCTTGGCGGCCAGCACCCCGCCCAGCGGGTAGCCGGACAGCAGCATGCCGCTCGCGGTGTTGCGCATCCGGCGCGGCCAGCTCTCGATGATGTAGGTGGCGCTCGCGCTGTACTCGCCCGCCATGCCCAGCCCGACGACCATCCGGAAGGCGAACAGCGACCAGTAGTTCCACGAGAAGCCGCACAGCACCGAGCCGACCGCGTACAGCGCGATGCTCAGCACCATCGCGGGGCGGCGGCCGAAGCGGTCGCCGAGCGCGCCGATGGCCAGGCCGCCGAACCAGCGGGAGACGAACGCGGCCGACACCAGCGTCGCGGCGGTCACGCCGGACAGGTGGAAGTCGTGCGCGATCTCGGTCAGGACCAGGGAGATCAGTCCAAAGTCGAAGCCGTCCATGGCGTAGCCGAGCCATGCGGCCGAGAAGGCTCTCCAGTCCCGCCGGGAGAGTTCGGCGCGCCAGCGCAGCGGGGGCGCGGCGTCGTATGTGCTGCTCATGTGCTCGCATCCTCGGGAGCCGGGGTCGTCGTCGGAGTCGCTTCTGGACTCATGGGACGTAGGACGTCCGACGTCCTACGCGTGGCGGTAACGTAGGCCGCATGTCAGCTCAGCGCAAGCCCCCCGAGGTGGCGGCCACCCTGGCCGACCGCCCGCGCCGGCCCAGCGTGCAGGACCAACTGATCGACCTGATCGTGGAGTTGGACCTCGACCCGGGCGAGGTGCTGCCGCCGGAACCGGAACTCATGCGCACTCTGGGTGTCAGCAGGAACTCGGTGCGTGAGGCACTCAAGGGCCTCCAGGCGCTCGGCATCGTCGACATCCGGCACGGCTACGGTACCTACGTCGGCACCGCCCAACTGCGCTCCCTCGCCCCCGGCCTGCTCTTCCACACCCGGCTGGCGGTGCGCCGCGACAACCCGCGCGGGCTGCTGGACATCGTCGAGGTCCGCGCGCTGCTGGAGTCCGGCCTCATCCGCCGCTCGGCGCTGGAACTCGACGACACCGACCTCGACCGGCTGCGCGCCGAACTCGACGCGCTGGAGGCCGACGGCGACGCGGGCCGCGCCGGACACGACCGCCGCTTCCACGAACTGCTCTACGAACCGCTCGGCAACGCCCTGGTGCTCCAGCTCATCGCGCTCTTCTGGGACGTCTACCGGCAGGTCGAGAGCGAGGTCGGCAAACCGCACACCGCCCACGGCCAGGTGGTGCGCCAGCACCGCCGCGTCCTGGAGGCCGTCGCCGCCCGCGACCCGGACGCGGCCGCCGCCCGGATCGCCGAGCACTTCGCCGACATCACCGGCCGCTTCGACCGCTGGACCGGCACGCCCCGCCCGGCGTCCGGCTGACACCCGCCCCGGCGCGTTCGTACCGCCCGGACCGCCGGAGGCGTACGGGCGGTGCGCGCGCCGCGCGGTGCGCTGCCCCCCGGACGGCGCGCCCAGCGGCGATACTCGACGCCGGCGGTGACCCGGGCCCGGCCCCGCCTCCCCGCGGAACGGAGACGTATGGAGACCACGAGCCGCGGCACGGCGGACCGCGACCGCGGCCCCGCGGGGCTGCCCGCGCGGGCCCTGGCCTGGCTGCGCAAGCGCGACCCGGGCCTGGCCGCCACCCGCCGGGCCGGGCGCGGCGCCATCGTCATGCCGGGGCTCTTCGCGCTGTGCAGCCAGGTGATCGGCTCGCGCGAGATGGCCAGCTTCGCCGCCTTCGGAGCCTTCGCGATGCTGCTGCTCGTCGACTTCGACGGCCCCGTGCCGCGCCGCCTGCGCGCCATGGCGGCGCTCGCCGTGACCTGGGCGGTGCTGATCTGCTGGGGCACGGCGGTCTCCCGGATCACCTGGCTCGGAGTCCTGTCCATGGCGGTGGTCGGCTTCGCGGCGCTCTTCTGCGGCATCGTCAGCTCCACGCTGGCCGGTGCCACGACCGCGCTGCTGCTCGGCTTCATCCTGCCGGTGTCGCTGCGCGCCCCGCTCTCCGCGCTGCCCGACCGGCTGTCCGGGGCAGGACTCGCCGCGGGCGCGTCTATGCTCGCCGCCGCGCTGCTGTGGCCGCGCCCGGCGACCGACCCGCTGACCGGGCCCGCCGTCGCCGTCTGCCGGGCCGTGGCCGCCCGGCTGCGCGTCGAGGCGGCGCTGGTGCTCGGCCCGGAACCGCCCGACGACGCGCGCTGCGCGCAGGCCACCACCGACGTCGCCGAGGCCGGGAACCGGCTGCGCCGCGCCTTCGACGGCACCCCCTACCGGCCGACCGGCCTGTCCACGGGGGGCCGCGCGCTGGTCCGGCTGGTCGACGAGCTGACCTGGCTCACCGCGATCGTCGCCCACGGCGGTACGCCCCAGGACGCCGCCCGCGGCCGCGCCACGGCCCCCTGCCGGGTCCGCCTCGCCGCCGCCGAGACCCTGGAGCGCGCCGCCGACCTCCTCACCACCCGCACCGCCGACCCCACGCCCCTGCGCACCGCCGCCGACCGGCTGCGCGAGGCGCTGGAGACGCTGGAACGGGACGCCACGAGCCGGCTCCCGGCGCCGAGCGGAGGGCGTGAGCGGGACGAGCGCGGGTCCGGCGGGCGGGAAGCGGCCGTACCCGGCCGGGACGGGGACGCCGGTCAGGGCGGCGCCGAGGCCGTGCCGGGGCGCGCACCGGGCCCGGAAGGCGCCGGGGACGCCGACGTCACCGCCTTCCTCGGGGCGCTCGACGCGTCCTTCCGGGCGCAGGAGCTGAGCTTCGCGGTGCTGCAGATCGCCGCCAACGTCGAGCTGGCCGCCGCCGCGGAGCGGCGCGGCTGGGCCGACCGGCTGCTGGGGCGGGCGCCCCGCGGGCTGCCGTCCGCGCCGGAGGCCGCGCGGGAGCGGGCGGCGGCGCACTTCTCCGCGCACTCGGTGTGGCTGCACAACAGCGTGCGCGGCGCGGTGGGGCTCGCCCTCGCGGTCGCCGTCACGGACGTCGCGAGCGTGCAGCACTCCTTCTGGGTCGTGCTCGGCGCGCTCTCCGTGCTGCGCTCCAACGCCCTGAACACCGGGCAGAACGCGGTGCGCGGCCTCGCCGGGACCGTCGCGGGGTCGGTGCTCGGCGCCGGGCTGCTCCAGCTCATCGGGCACGACAGCGTGCTGCTGTGGTACCTGCTGCCGGTCGCGGTGCTGCTGGCCGGTGTGGCGCCCGCCGCGATCTCCTTCGCGGCGGGCCAGGCGGCCTTCACCGTCACCCTGGTGATCCTCTTCAACATCGGGCAGGTGCCCAGCTGGCGCGTCGGCCTCTTCCGCGTCGAGGACATCGCCATCGGCTGCGCGGTGAGCCTGGTCGTCGGGGTGTTCTTCTGGCCGCGGGGCGCGGCCGCGGAGGTCGACAAGACCATGGCGACGGCCTACCGGGACAGCGCGGACTACCTCGCGGACGCGGTCGACTACGCGGTGGGCTGCTGCTCCGCCGGGCCCGAGCCCGCCGCGGCCCCGCTCGCCGCCGGGCGGCAGGCCGCCGCCGCGGCCCGGCGCCTCGACGACGCCTTCCGCGGCTACCTCACCGAGCGCGGGCCCAAGCCCGTGCCGCTCGCCGAGATGACCGCGCTGGTGACCGGTGTGGTCGGGCTGCGGCTCGCCGCGGACGCGGTGCTGGGGCTGTGGCAGCGGGCGGGCGATCCGCACACCGACGCCGAGCGGGCCGCGGCCCGTACCGAGCTGCTGTCCGCCGCGGACGGGGTCTCGGCCTGGTACCACGGGCTCGCGGACGGCATCCGGGGCGGCGAGCCCGTTCCCGCACCGCAGCCCGACGACCCCGCCGCCGACGCCCGGCTCGCCGCCGCCGTACGCCGTGACCTGCGCGACGAGCACGGGCAGGCCACCGCCACCGCGGTCCGTATCGTCTGGACCGGCGACCACCTGGCCGCCGCGCGCCGCCTGCAGTCCTCCCTCGCCGTCGCCGCGACCCGCACCCGGCCCCGTACCCCCGCCTGACGGGCCGGCGCGGGGGCGGTGCGGCGGGCGGGGAGGGGACCTGGGTGGCCGCGCGGCGCGGAGCCTGGTTCGCTGGAAGGCGAGGACACCCCACGGCAAGCGAGGTCCCGCCATGACGGAGCAGGGCACGACGCAGCAGGACGTGACCGAGCAGGAAGCCTCCCACCGCCACGTCGAGCAGTTGCGGGAGCAGGCCCAGCAACTGGAGGACGACGCGGCGCACGCGGCGGACGCCGCCGAGCGCAGTTCGCTGGAGAAGCGCGCCAGGCAGTTGGAATCGGACAGCGATCAGGAGAGCATGATGGCCGCCGGGGACATCTACCCCGCGCAGTAGCCGGCCCGCGCCGCCGCCCGACCGCGAGGACAACACCATATGAGCGACCAGCCGCCGCAGCTCCCGCAGCCCTCGTTCGGGAACTACCAGAACGACATCTACCTGCGCGCCCTCGGCGGTGTGCTGCCCGACCTGCCGATGGCGTACGCGGAGCTGGAGCGGCGCGCGGCCGCCGCGCTGCCGCCCTCGGTGTGGTCGTACGTCGCCGGTGGCGCGGGCGACGAGGCCACGCAGCGCGCCAACACCGAGGCCTTCGCGCGCTGGGGCCTGTACCCGCGGATGTTCGTCGGCGCGAGCGTCCGGGATCTGTCCGTGGAGCTGTTCGGCAGGACCTGGCCCGCGCCGCTGTTCATGGCGCCCATCGGGGTGCTCGGGCTGTGCGCGCAGGACGGCCACGGCGACCTCGCCGCCGCGCGCGCCGCAGCCCGCACCGGCGTGCCGATGGCGGCCTCGACGCTGTCGGTGGACCCGCTGGAGGACGTCGCCGCCGAGCTGGGCGGCACACCGGGCCTCTTCCAGCTCTACACACCCACCGACCGCGACCTCGCCGAAAGCCTCGTCCGGCGGGCCGAGCAGGCCGGATACGCCGCGATCACCGTCACCCTCGACACCTGGGTCACCGGCTGGCGCCCGCGCGACCTGGCCACCGGCAACTTCCCGCAGCTGCGCGGCCACTGCCTCACCAACTATTTCACCGACCCGGTCTTCCGGCGGCTGCTCGGCAAGGACCCGCGCGACGATCCGCAGGGCGCCGTCCTGCTCTGGACACAGCTCTTCGGCAACCCGCTGACCTGGGACGATCTGAGCTGGCTGCGCTCCCTCACCACCCTGCCGCTGGTCGTCAAGGGCATCTGCCACCCCGAGGACGCCCGCCGCGCCCGGGACGGCGGCGTGGACGGCGTCTACGTCTCCAACCACGGCGGGCGCCAGGCCAACGGCGGCCTGCCCGCGCTCACGGCGCTGCCCGACGTGGTCGCGGCGGTGGACGGCCTGCCGGTGCTCTTCGACTCCGGGGTGCGCTCCGGCGCCGATGTGGTCAAGGCGCTCGCGCTCGGGGCCACCGCGGTGGGTCTCGGCCGCCCGTACGCCTACGGCTGCGCGCTCGGCGGCACCGACGGCATCGTGCACGTCCTGAGGACGGTGCTGGCCGAGGCCGACCTGATCATGGCCGTGGACGGCTACCCGACCCTCGCCGACCTCACGCCCGCCGCCCTGCGCGCACTGCCCTGACCCGCACCGGCGCCCGCGCCCGGGGGGCGTTGTCAGTGGTGCGTGGGACGCTGCCCGCATGACCGTACGAAGCCTGCTGGATCTCGACCGGGCGCTGCGCGCATCCTGGGCCGCCGACACCTGCTCGCCCGACGACGTCGCGCGCGAGGCGTGGTCGCCGGACAACCCGGCGTGGGGCCACTGCGACATCAGCGCGCTGCTCGTCCACGACTTCTTCGGCGGCGACCTGGTGGTCGGCGAGGTGCACCTCGCGGGCGAGCCCCAGGGCCACCACTGGTGGAACGAGCTGCCGAGCGGCCTGCACATCGACGTCACCAAGGAGCAGTTCCGCCGCGGCCAGCGCGTCACGGGCGCCCGCCGGGTCGTGCGTCCGCCGGGGCCGCTGCCGCGCCGCTGGGAGGAGTACATACGGCTGCGCGAGCGGGTCGCCCGGCACCTGGACGCCCCGCTGCCCGCGCCCGGCGGCGGATCCGCCCCGGCGGGTGTCGATTCCGGGGTCCCCCCGTTCGTCGAAGGGGCGTAAGGCCACGAGAGGCGGCCGGGCCGCGCGCTGCGGCCGGGCCGCCGGGACAGGAAGGACGGGAGCCATGGCGCGCTACCTGCTGCTCATCCACGACAACGAGGAATACGCCGAGACGGCGGGCGAGGACGTGCTGCGCGCGCTCGACGAGGGGCACCGGCGGTTCAACGAGGAGCACAAGGACGTGGTCGTCTCGGGCGAGCACCTCAAGCCCACGTCCACCGCGACCGTGGTGCGCGAGGACGGCGCGGGCGGCCACCTGCTGACCGACGGCCCCTACGCCGAGACCAAGGAGGCCCTGGGCGGCTACTACATCGTCGACGTCCCCGACCTGGACGCGGCGCTCGCCGTCGCCAAGCGGCTGCCCTACTTCGGGCGGCCGGGCGAGGCGGCCGTCGAGGTCCGCCCGCTGTACTGACCGGAGGGCGGGCGCAGATGCGGACGACCGGGGCCGTAGGGGAACCTGCGGCGGACGCGGAACGGGCGGCGCAGGCCACGGCGGAGTGCTCGGGGGAGTCCGCCGCGGCCGGCGCCGTCGCCGAGGCGCACCGCACGCAGTGGGCCTTCGTGCTCGCCGCGACGGTCCGCGTCACCCGCGACCTGGACCTGGCCGAGGAGTGCGTGCAGGACGCCTACGCCAGGGCCCTGGTCGCCTGGGAGTCCGCCGGGGTGCCCGACCGCCCCGCCGCCTGGCTGACGACCACGGCCCGCAACCGGGCCGTGGACGTCGTCCGGCGCGCCGCGTTCCTGCGCACCGCGCTGCCGCTGCTCGCCGACGACGAGGCGGTGGACGGCCCCGCGGACGGCGCCGACATCCCCGACGAACGGCTGCGGCTGGTCTTCACCTGCTGCCACCCCGCCCTCGCCCCGCAGGCCCAGGTCGCGCTGACGCTGCGGCTGGTGTGCGGCCTGACCACCGCCGAGATCGCCCGCGCCTTCCTCGTCCCCGAGACGACCATGGCCGCGCGCATCACCCGCGCGAAGAAGAAGATCGCCGCGGCCGGTATCCCGTACCGGATACCCGACTCCGAGGAACTGCCCGAGCGGATCGACGCGGTGCTCACGGTGGTGGACCTGGTCTTCACCACCGGCCATGTCGCCCCCGGCGGGCCCGAGCTGCTGCGCACCGACCTGCTCGCGCGGGCCGCCGCCCTGGCCGCGATGCTCGGCGCGCTGCTGCCGGGGGACGCCGAGGTCGCGGGCCTGCGGGCGCTGATCCTGCTGACCGACGCCCGCCGCGGGACCCGGGTCGACGCCGCCGGGCGCCCGGTGCTGCTGGCCGACCAGGACCGCACCCGGTGGGACCGCGCGGCCATCGCGGAGGGTCAGGCGCTGCTGCGCCGCGCCCTGCGCCGCCGCCCGCCGGGACCCTTCGCCCTGCGCGCGGCCGTCGCCGCGGTGCACGCCGAGGCGCCGACGTGGGAGGAGACGGACTGGCCGGAGATCGTCGGGCTGTACGACCTGCTGCTGCGCCGCCGCCCCACACCGGTGGCCGCGCTCAACCGCGCCGTCGCCGTCGGCTTCGCCCGGGGCCCGGCGGCGGGCCTGGCCGCCCTCGACGCGCTCGCGGCCGAGCCGCAGCTCGCGGGCTACCCCTACGCGGCCGTCGCACGCGGCGAGTTCCTGCACCGCCTGGGCCGTACCGACGAGGCCGCGTCCGCCTTCCGGGCGGCGCTGCGCAGCACCGCCAACGAGGCCGAGCGGGAATTCCTGCGCGCCCGCGTCGCCGCCCTCACGGCCGGGGACGGGACGTGAGACCGGCACGCCCCGCGGTCAGTCCAGCGAGTCCGACGAGCCCGGGATCGACATGAAGCGGATACGGGCCGCGTCGCCACTCAGCCCGAACGGGGCGCCGATCGCCTCCCAGGTGACCAGGCCGCGGTGCGCCTCCTGGGCCGCCGCGGCGCTCCACATCGGGGCCAGGCCCTCCACCCGGGCCGCGACCCGCAGCGCGGTGAGCTGCTGCCGCTCGGACAGCTCGCCGATCCGCCGCTGGAGCGTGCCGAGCAGCTGCTCGACGTCCTGCGGGATCAGGCCCTCGGCCGCGGCGGTGTGCCGCTCCCAGTCCGCGTACGGCCCGGTGTCGCCCTCGTAGCCCTCGGTCGCCTCGTCGTCGCCGAAGTCCACCGGGTGCGCGGCCGAGCCCCGCCAGCCGCAGGCGCACGCGCCCTTCACGGCCACCGCGCGCGGCCCGTCGGCGCCGTTGTACGACCACCACGGCATCCGGCTGCCGTCCTGCTGCGGGGCCGGTTCGCCGCCGTCCGCCAGCACGGCGGCCACGAAGCCCTCGTGGCGCCCGGTCTCGTCGATCCAGCTCATGCCGTACAGCCTCTCGTCCGCCGGAAGGTTTCCCAAGGCTCGCGGGCGGACTGACGCTGCGTCAAGGTGGCCCCCGGCGGCCGGCCCGAACGCACCGGCCGGGATCGCGCGCCCCTTCGATTCCTCCCGCCGACTACGTCCGCGCGGGCGCGTACTGCGTCCCGGGCCGTGCGCCGGCGGGCGAAATCCGCCGTACCGCCCGCCCGCGCAGCCGCGCACCCGGGCCCCATCCGTCCGTGCGCGTCCGTCCGCCCGTGTCCGGCCGAAAGACAGCTCAGACTGCACACCCGAGGTTGCACAGTCTGGGCTGTCTATCTATCGTGGGGGCCGTGAACGACGACAGCGCCCTCCCCGAACCCGCGCGGCAGGCCGCGCGGGACGTCGTGGTGGTCTTCAACCGGCTGCGCCGCCGCCTCCAGGAGGTCGCGGTCGACGGGGACCTCACGCCCGCCCAGGCCTCCGTGCTGGTCCGGCTCGACAAGGGCGGCCCGGCGACGGCCAGCGAGCTGGCCTTCGTCGAGCGGGTCCGCCCGCAGTCGATCGCCAAGGTCGTCGCGGCGCTGGAGGAGGCCGGACTGGTCACCCGCAGTCCCGACCCGCACGACGGCCGCCGCCAGCTCGTCGCGCTCACCGACCTGGGCCGCGCCCGCCGCACCGGGGACCGGCGCGCGCGGGAGACCTGGCTGGCCCGCGCGCTCGCCGAGCACGGGACCCCCGAGCAGATCGCCGCGGTCACCGAAGCGATGGCGCTGCTCGACCGGGTCTCCGGGGCGGAGGAGTGACGGCACCCTCCGCGCGCTCCGCGCTCACCGCCCTCGCCGGGCGGATACGCCGCGCCCGCACCCCGGACCCGGGCGGCTTCGACCGCCGCCTGATATCCCCGATGATCCTCGGCTCGGTCCTCAACCCGGTCAACTCCTCGATGCTCGCCGTCGCGCTCGTCCCGATCGGCAAGGCCTTCCACGCCGCCCCCGCGCAGACCGCGTGGCTGGTCACCGCGCTGTACCTGGCGACCGCCGTCGGCCAGCCGGTCATCGGCCGCCTCGTGGACACCTACGGACCCCGGGTGCTGTATCTCACCGGCACCGCCCTGGTCGGCGTCGCGGGCGTGCTCGGTGTGGCCGCCCCCGACCTCGGCGTGCTGATCGCCTCCCGGGTGCTGCTCGGCTTCGGCACCTCGGCGGCCTACCCGGCGTCCATGTACCTGCTGCGGACGGAGTCCGCGCGTACGGGCGCGAGCAGCCCCACCGGCATCCTCGCCGGGCTGTCCATCGCCAACCAGGTCGTCGCCGTCATCGGCCCGACGCTGGGCGGCCTGCTGATCGCCGCGGGCGGCTGGCACCTCATCTTCGCCGTCAACGTGCCGCTGTCCGCCGCCTGCCTGGTGCTCGGCGCCCGGCGGCTGCCGCGCCGGGCCGCGCTCCCCGATCCGGGGGCGCAGGGCCCGGGGCGGGGGGTGGACGTGCCCGGCATGGTGCTCTTCGCCGCGACCCTCACCGCCTTCATGCTCTTCCTGATGCGGCCCGTCCCCGGCCGGTGGTACCTGCTGCCGCTTACCGCTGCGGCCGGCGCCGCCTTCACCCGCCGCGAGCTGCGCACCGCCGACCCCTTCGTCGATCTGCGGGTGCTGCGCGGCAACACCCCGCTGCTCGTCACCTACGGCCGCCAGCTGCTCGCCTACACCACCTCCTACGCCTTCCTCTACGGCTTCCCGCAGTGGCTGGAGGAGGGCAGGTCGCTCAGCGCGTCCACCGCGGGCCTGATCCTGCTGCCGATGTCCGCCGCGGCGATCGGGGTGACCGCGCTGACCGGGCGGCGCGCCGAGGTGCGCGGCAAGCTGCTGGCCGGAGCCGTGGTGCAGGTCGCCGCGAGCGCGGCCCTGCTGCCGCTCGGCGCGGGCGACGCCGTGTGGCTGCTGGCGCTGGTCGGCGCCGCCGCCGGTGTCCCGCAGGGCCTCGTCGGCCTGGCCAACCAGAACGCCCTCTACGCGCAGGCCGACCCGCGGCGCATGGGCTCCTCCGCCGGGCTGCTGCGCACCTTCGGCTACCTCGGCGCGCTGTTGGCCTCCGCGGGCTCCGCCGCCTTCTACCGGGACGGCGCCGGCACCACCGGGCTGCACCACCTCGGCTGGATGCTCGTCGCGATCTCCGTGCTGCTGCTCGCCCTGACCCTCGTCGACCGCTCCCTGGCCGCCGTCGGCCAGGAGACCGCGGCCCCCGCCGCCGCCCGCGACGGCGACCCCCCGACCCGTACGTCCGGGCCCCGCTGAGCCGCGGCCCCGCCGTACGCCCGTACCCGCCCCGGGCACCGGCTCCCGCCACCCGGCGCGAGCCCCCGCGCCCGCCACGAAAGGCCTCCGCCGCCATGGCTCTCACCACGCTCGACCCGAGCACCGCGCTGGTCGTCATCGACCTCCAGAAGGCGCTGCTCGGCATCCCCGGCACTCCGCACCGCACCGCCGACGTGCTGGCCCGCTCGGTCGAGCTGGCCGACGCCTTCCGCGGCCGCGGCCTGCCGGTGGTCCTGGTCCGGGTGACCTCCGCCCCCGACGGCTCGGACCAGGCCCCCGGGCGCACCGACGCCGCGCGCGGAGTCGGCCCGCTGCCCGAGGGCTGGGACCAGCTCGCCGACGAACTCGCGGGCCACGACGGCGACATCGTCGTCACCAAGCGCAACTGGTCGGCCTTCTACGGCACCGACCTCGACCTCCGGCTGCGCCGCCGCGGCGTCACGCAGATCGTCCTCACCGGAGCCGCCACCAGCATCGGCGTGGAGTCCACCGCCCGCTACGCGCACGAGCACGGCTACCACGTCACCGTCGCCACCGACGCGGTCACCGACATGGACGGCGACGCCCACCGCAACAGCCTGGAGAAGATCTTCCCCCGGCTGTCCGAGAGCGGCACCACCGCCGACATCCTCGCCCTGCTCGCCCGCACCCACGCCTGACCCGCCGCGGCCCCGACCGCCCGCCGCCCCCATGGCGGCGGGCGGTCAGCCCTGTCCGGGCACGGGCGGCAGGCTCCGTGCCCGCAGCGCCTTCCAGCGGTCCAGCACGTCGGCCATCTCCTGCTGGGCGAAGCCGAAGAAGTCCCGCATCTCCGCGATCCGCGCCCCGGCCCGGGTGCCCGGTCCGCCGAGCGCGTACGTGCCCCGCTCGGTCGCGGCGATGATGCGGGTGAACATGCCGTGCTTGGTGGCCGCGGCGGCGTACCAGGTGTCGTCGGGCAGCACGTACAGATCGCTGCGCGAGCCCGGCACCGACTCCCGCCCCACCAGCCCGACCTGGGCGAGGTAGCGCACCGCGCCGGAGATCGCGGCCGGGCTCACCGTGAGCAGCTCCGCGAGCCGGCCCGCCGTCAGGCCGCGCTCCTCCGACGCCATCAGCGTCATCAGCACCCGTGCGCTCATCCTGGGCACGCCCAGGTCGGCGAACAGCATGGCCGTCTGCTCGACGAAGCGGCGGGTGTCCTCCTCGTCCCGCCCGATGACGTCCGGCGCTTTGACGTCCCACGCTTTGACGTCCGGCCCGACCGCGTCCGCCCCGATCCCGTCCCGTCCGACGGACATGACCGACCATCTCCTCCCGGACCCGTGCGCCGGAACCGCGCACCCGCGTATGCATTGTGTCATGAAACTTCACAACTCTGTGAAGATGTCGATACTGTCGTTTCGTGAACGGAAACGACGACGTGATCAACACATCAGGATTACGCAAGCAGTTCAGGCAGGCCGTCGCCCTCGACGGACTCGACCTGACGGTGGCCCAGGGCGAGGTCCACGGACTGCTCGGGCCCAATGGAGCGGGGAAGTCGACCACCATCCGCATCCTGCTCGGACTGCTGCGCGCCGACGGCGGCACCGCCACCCTCTTCGGCGGCGACCCCTGGCGCGACGCGACGGAACTGCACCGCAGACTCGCCTACGTCCCCGGCGACGTCAGCCTGTGGCCCGGCCTGACCGGCGGCGAGACCATCGACCTGCTCGGCTCGATGTACGGCGGCCTGGACACCGCGCGGCGCGACGCCCTGGTGGAGCGCTTCGAGCTGGACCCGAAGAAGAAGGGCCGCGCCTACTCCAAGGGCAACCGGCAGAAGGTCGCCCTGATAGCCGCCCTGGCCTGCGACGCCGACCTGCTCATCCTGGACGAGCCGACCTCGGGCCTCGACCCGCTCATGGAGGCCGTGTTCGGCGACTGCGTGGCCGAGTTCACCGCGCAGGGCGGCACCGTCCTGCTGTCCAGCCACATCCTGGCCGAGGTGGAGCGGCTGTGCGACCGGGTGTCCATCGTCCGGCAGGGCCGCCGGGTGGACACCGGGACGCTCGACGAGCTGCGCCACCTGTCGCGCACCACCATCATCGCGACCGTCAGCCGCCCGGTCGCCGGGCTCGACGCCGTCACCGGGGTGCACGAACTGGAGACGGACGGGCTCCAGTTGCGCTGCCAGGTCGACCCGGACGTGCTGGAGAAGGTGCTGCGCCTGGTCACCGACGCCGGGGTGCGCTCGCTCGTCAGCCGCCCGCCGACCCTCGACGAACTGTTCCTGCGCTACTACTCCGGCACGGAGGGCACGCGATGAGCCGCGGCGCCCCCGCCGGGACGACCGAGCTGGTCAAACTCGCCTCCCGGCGCGACCGCCTGCTGCTCGCGGTCTGGGCCGACGCGCTGATCGGCAGCTCCTTCTCCACCGCCTACAGCCTCAAGGACCTCTTTCCCGACGCCGCGGCACGGCGCAGCTTCGTCGACGGCATCCGGGGCGCCTCCGGGGCGGCGCCGCTGTACGGCGCCGTCAACGGCACCTCGCTGGGCGCGCTGACGGCGTGGCGGCTGGGCGTCGTCGCCGCCGTCGCCGCGGCCGTGATGTCGGTCATGCTCGTCGTCCGGCACACCCGCGCCGACGAGCAGACCGGCCGCCAGGAACTCGTCGCCGCCGGGGTCGTGGACCGTACCGCGCCGCTCGTCGCGGCGCTCCAGCTCGCGGTGTCGATGGACCTCACCGTCGGGGTGTGCATCGGGGCGGTGCTGCCGATCCTCGGACTGCCGGTGGCGGGCGCCTTCGCGCTCGGCCTGGCCGTCGCCGGGTGCGGCATCGTCTTCGCCGGTGTAGCCGCCGTCACCGCGCAGGTCTTCGAGTCCGCCCGCACCGCGACCGGCTCCGCGCTCGCCCTGCTGGCCGGCTTCTTCCTGCTGCGCGCGGTCGGCGACACCGACGACTCGGTGACGTGGCTGCGCTGGCTGTCGCCGATCGGCTGGGCGCAGCAGGTGCGCCCCTACGCCGGAGACCGCTGGTGGGTGCTCGCGCTGCCCGCCCTCGCCGCCGCCGTCCTGGTCGCCGTCGCGCTGCGGCTGCTGGAGCGGCGCGACTACGGCGCGGGCCTGGTCGCCGCCCGGCCCGGCCCCGCCCGCGCGGGCGCCGCCACCCGCGGCGCCTTCGGCCTGGCCTGGCGGCTGCACCGCGGCACGGTGCTGAGCTGGACCGGCGGCGTGCTCGCGGGCGCGCTCGTGACCGGCTCCTTCGTCAAGAACGTCGACGTCCTCGCGGGCGGCGCGAGCGTGCGCAAGCTCATGACGGAACTCGGCGGCACGCAGGACCTCCAGGACGCGTATCTCGCCGCGCTCATGGGTACGTTCGGGATCATGGCGGCAGCCCTCGCGCTCAGCGTCCTCACCCGGGCTCGGGCCGAGGAGGCCGACGGCCGGATCGAGCTGGTCTTCTCCGGCACGGTCGGCCGCGCCCGCTGGGTGACCAGCCATGTGGTGATCGCGGCCGGCGGTGCCACCGCCGTGCTCGCCGCCGCGGGGCTCGGCACCGGCCTGTCCTACGGGCTGAGCGCGCACCGCCTCGGGCACGGCCTGGGCAGCATGCTCGGCGCCGCCTTCGCCCAGCTCCCGGCGGTGCTCGCGGTCGGCGCCATCGCCGTCCTGCTGCTGGCCGCCTTCCCCCGCCTCACCGCGGCGAGCTGGGGCCTGTACGGGATCTTCGCCTTCGTCACCCTGGTCGGGCCGTCCCTGAAGGCCGGTCACTACCTGATGGACGTCTCGCCCTTCAGCCAGGTGCCCAAGCTGCCCGGATCGCCGTTCGAGGCCACACCGCTGGTCGTCATGGGAGCGCTGGCCCTCGCCGGCCTCGCCGTCTCGCTCGCCGCCTTCCGCCGCCGCGACCTGCTCGCCTGACCGCGCAGCCGGCCGCCCGCCTCCAGGAGTCGAACCGATGAGCACCTCTGCCGCCGACGTGCTGGACCACGACCCGTGGGTCCGCCGCTACCACCCGTCCGACCAGGCCCTCCGGCTGGTCTGCTTCCCGCACGCCGGAGGGTCGGCCACCGCCTTCCACAAGCTGTCCGCGCTGCTCGCCCCCGGCATCGAGGTGCTGGCGGTGCAGTATCCCGGGCGGCAGGACCGGCGCTCGGAGCCGAGCGCCGAGTCCATCGACGAGCTGGCGGACGCGTTCACCGCCGCCTCGACGGCGTGGCGCGACCGCCCGTACGCCTTCTTCGGCCACAGCATGGGCGCGGTCGTGGCCTACGAGGTGGCCCGCCGGCTGAGCAAGGAGGGCGGACCGCAGCCCGTACGGCTCTTCGCCTCCGGGCGGCGCGCCCCCTCCCGGCTGCGGCCCGGCACGGTCCACCTGCGTGACGACGCGGGCCTGCTCGACGAGCTGCGCACGCTGGGCGGCACCGACGAGCGCATGCTCGCCGACCCCGAGATCGTCCAGATGGCGATCCCCCCGACCCGCAGCGACTACAAGGCCATCGAGACCTACCGCGAGGAGCCCGGCTTCGTGCTGGCGTGCCCGGTGACGGTGCTGACCGGCACCGACGACCCGCACACCACACTGGACGAGGCCGCTGCCTGGTCGGACCACACCGAGGCCGCGTGCGACCTGCTGACCTTCCGCGGCGGCCACTTCTTCGTCGACGAGCGGCGCGCCGAGGTGGCCGAGGCCGTCCGCACCGCGCTGCGGGAGACGGCCGCGGGCTGACATAGGGGGACGGATCCGCCACCGCACGGGCGCACCGTGCGGACGACTGCGCCCGGCAGGGGAACACCCCTGCCGGGCGCCGTCGTACCTGCGGAAAGAGCACCGGCGGGCACCGGAAAGCACTGCTTAAGGAGCGGTTGTGAGACTGGCGCGGACCGGTGTTCGCAGCCCGTCCCACACGTGAATCGAGGCACTGTGTCCCCGACGGAAGCCAGGTTCCCCTCCTCCGGCGCGTCCGGCACCGCCCCCGCGCCCGACTTCCTCGATCCGTCGTTCTGGCTGCGGCCGCACGAGGAGCGCGCCGAGGTCTTCGAGCGGCTGCGCGCCCAGCCCGGACCGGAGTTCGTACCGCCGCGCCTGCCGTGGGGGCCGATGGCGAACGGCTACTGGGCGCTCGCCAAGCACGCCGACATCCTGGAGGTCAGCCGCCGCCCGCAGGACTTCTCCTCGGAGGGCGCCACCGGCATGGTCGGCCCGGAACTCGGCGAGTTCTACGGCTCCATGATCACCATGGACAACCCCGAGCACGCCCGGCTGCGGCGCATCGTGTCGCGGTCCTTCGGCCGCAACATGGCGCCCGCCTTCGCGTCCATGTCCCACGAGGTGGCCCGCCGGCTCGTCGCCGCGCTCGTCGAGCGCGGGCCCGGCGACTTCGTCCGCCCGGTCGCCGCCGACATGCCGATCGCCGTGCTCAGCACCATGATGGGCATCCCGCCGGACGACTACGAGTTCCTCTTCGAACGCACCAGCACCATCATGGGCGCCCTCGACCCCGAGTTCGTCTCCAGCCCCGAGGAGGCCGCCGCCGCCGTCCTCGGCGCCTCCCGGGACCTCGGCGACTACATCGCCGGGCTGCGCGAGGACCGCCTCGCCCACCCGCGCCCCGACGTCGTCACCCGGCTCGTCCAGGTGCAGGAGGACGGCGAGCAGCTGACCGGCCAGGAGCTGGTCTCCTTCTTCATCCTGCTGGTCAACGCCGGTATGGAGACCACCCGCAACGCCATCTCCCGCGCCCTGGTGCTGCTCACCGAACACCCCGAGCAGCGCGCCCTGCTGCTGTCGGACTTCGAGCGGCACGCGCCGAACGCCGTCGAGGAGATCCTCCGGGTGGCCACCCCCATCAACTGGATGCGCAGGACCGCCACCCGCGACTGCGACATGAACGGCCACCGCTTCCACGAGGGCGACCAGATCTTCCTCCTCTACTGGTCCGCCAACCACGACGAGAAGGTCTTCGCCGACCCCTACCGCTTCGACATCACCCGGGACCCCAACCCGCAGCTCTCCTTCGGCGCGCCCGGCCCGCACTTCTGCCTGGGCGCCCACCTCGCCCGTATCGAGATCGCCGCCCTCTACCGCGAACTGCTCACCGCGCTCCCGGAGATCCGCGCCACAGGGGAGCCCAGCCGGCTCGCGTCCAGCTTCATCGAGGGCTACAAGCGGCTCGACTGCGCCTTCTGACCCCTTCGCGCTTCCGGGAAAGCCGCCGGGACGAGCCGAGTTCCGCCGAGAGACCAGCCGACTTCCGCAAGCAGAGGAGAGCCCAGGGATGGCGAAGGACGAGGAGCGGCTGCTCGACCACCTGAAGTGGGTGACGGCCGAACTGCGCGACACCCGCAGGCGGTTGAGCGAGGCCGAGTCCGCCCTGCCCGAGCCGGTCGCGATCGTCGGCATGGCCTGCCGCTTCCCCGGCGGCGTGCAGAGCCCGGACGACCTGTGGAATCTGGTGTCTTCCGGCTCCGAGGGCCTGACCGCCTTCCCCACCGACCGCGGCTGGGACCTGGACTCCCTCTTCGACGCCGACCCGGACCGCCCCGGCACCAGCTACACCCGGCAGGGCGGCTTCCTGCACGGAGCGGCCGGCTTCGACGCCGGTTTCTTCGGCATCTCGCCGCGCGAGGCGCTCGCGATGGACCCGCAGCAGCGGCAGCTGCTCGAAGTCGCCTGGGAGACCTTCGAGCACGCCGGGATCGACCCGCGCGGCCTCGTCGGCAGCGACACGGGCGTCTGGGCCGGGGTGACGTCGCAGGAGTACGTCGTCCTCACCGCCATGGCCCAGAACGAGGTCGAAGGCTATGCCGCCACCGGGAATCTGGGGTGTGTGGTGTCGGGTCGGGTGTCGTATGTGCTGGGTCTTGAGGGTCCTGCGGTGACGGTGGATACGGGGTGTTCGTCGT
>NZ_JBSGHL010000080.1:0-30681 GCF_053604375.1 Streptomyces sp. NPDC004031
GAGCGCGTCACCCTTGACCACCGTGCACCTCCGCCCGCGAGACTAGCAAAGCGCAGCCGTCTGACCAGCGCCCCTGCGGGTCACACTGTGGTGACAGCCGCCCGCGGGCCACCGGCCGTCAGGTGTTCAGCTCCCCCGTCAGCGGGACCGCCCGGGACAGGTGCAGGGTCCCGGCGGTGACCAGCGCGACCCCGGCCAGCTCGGGCAGGATCCACCAGCCGGTGCGGATGTGCTCGGCGTAGACCAGGATCCCCAGCAGCAGGCTCACGGTCGCGTCGCCGAGCGTCAGCGCGGGCTGCGAGGCCGCGATGGACCCGGCCTGCAGCGCGTTCTCCAGCAGGAAGACCGCGGCCACCCCGCACACCGCGAAGCCGTAGGTCTGCCACGACGTCAGGAAGGCGCCGAATCCGTCGTCGGAGAAGGCGTTGGCCGCCGACTTCATGAGCGCGGCCGTCAGCGCGTTGCCGACCGCGGCGGCCGAGCCGAGCAGCGCGGCCCGCGCCGCGCCGGAGCGCCGGTGCCGCGCGGCCGCGACAGCGCAGGCCATCGCCGCCAGGCACAGCGCCAGGGCCGGGATCCAGCGGGCCATCGACGCCTGCGGGCGCCCGCCGTCCGGCGCGGCGCTCGCGAGCGCGATCACGAGCCCGGCGACCATGCAGGCCACCGAGATCCACCCGGCCCGGGGCAGTGTGCGGTTCAGCACGGGCAGCGCGATCAGCAGGGCGAAGGGCAGCTCCAGGATGAAGACCGGCTGCGCGAGCGCGAGCGGGCCCGCGACCAGGGCGAGCGCCTGGAAGAGCGCGGCCCCGACCACGCCGCCGATGCCCAGCAGCCACACGGGCTGCCGCACCAGGTCCATCATCAGCCGCGGTTTGAGCGCGTCCCCGGCCGGGACCGCCAGCGCGGCCTTGCGCTGGAAGACCGTCCCGGTGGCGTTGCTGGCCGCCCCGATGAGCGCGAAGAGCACGCAGAGCACCAGCAGGTCGGCCTCCGGTGGCGTCGGGGGCCCGGCGCGGGGGCACCGCCCGGGAGCGCCCGCGGCGGGCGCGGACGTCTGTCGGCCCCAGCATCCAGCGCGCGGGCGCCCGCCGCCGCCACCGGCCGGGCCGACGGGCGGGTCCTTCACCCGTTCGGCGCGGCCGGGGCGGGCCGGGCGGGACGCGTCAGGCGGCGAAGGCGTCCACGCCGGTCAGCTCGGCGGACAGCGCCCACAGCCGGGCGGCCTGCTCGGGATCGACGGCGTAGTCGCGGACACCGGAGCGCGGGCCGCCCCCGGTGGCGGGCACGGCGATGTCGCAGTCCTCCAGGTAGACCCCGCCGAGGCCGTCGAGCTGGGGCGACGTGGCCGCCCACACCTGGGTGGCCGCGCCCTCCTGGGGGGACTTGAACATGCCCGGGTTGAGCACCTTGCCGTCCTCGTCGATCCAGCCGCGCTCGATCATCTCGGACTTCTCCAGGTGGCGCTGGAGCGGGGTGAGGATGCCGCCGGGGTGCAGGGCGAAGGCGCGCACACCGCGGTCGCGGGCCAGCGCGTCGAGCTGCACGGCGAAGAGCACGTTGGCGGTCTTGGCCTGCCCGTAGGCCTCCCACTTGTCGTACCCCTGCTCGAACCAGAGGTCGTCCCAGCGGATCGGCGAGTTGTGGTGGCCGCCCGAGGAGACCGCGACGACCCGGCCGCGGGCCCGCTCGATGGCCGGCCACAGCAGGTTGACCAGGGCGAAGTGGCCGAGGTGGTTGGTGGCGAACTGCGCCTCCCAGCCGGGGCCGACCCGGGTCTCCGGGCAGGCCATGACGGCGGCGCTGTCGATGACGATGTCGAGGTCGCGGCCGGTGGCCAGGAAGCGGTCCGCGAAGGCGCGGACGCTGTCGAGGTCGGCGAGGTCCAGCTCGTCGATCTCCACGCCCGGCAGGCCGGAGAGCGCCTCGCGGGCGGTCTCCGGGCGGCGCGCGGGCACCAGGACGTTCGCACCGGCCTTGACGAGCGAACGGGTGGTCTCCAGGCCGATACCGGAGTAGCCGCCGGTGACCAGGGCGAGCTTGCCGGTCAGGTCGATGCCCTCCAGGACCTCGTCCGCGGTGCTGTGGGCGCCGAAGCCCGAGCCGATCGGTTTCTGCGGTGTAGTCATGCCGTCGAGGCTAGGAGCTGGAGTGCGCTATAGCGCAAGCCCGGCGGTCCGGCGCGGCGCGCGGACCCGTACGGCTCAGCAGTCCGGCCGGAAGGCGCCGACGGTCACCTGGCCGGGGCCTTCCATGCCGGGCACCACGGCCCGCGAGACCGTCAGGCGCCAGCCGCCCCGGTACAGGGAGGTGTTGACGATGCTGCCGTCGCCGACGGTGGCCGACGGCTCCGAGCGCCGCCAGCCGGCCCGGCCCAGCGCTGCCAGCAGCCGGTCCGTCTGCTCGGCCGAGGCCGGCAGCGGCCGGTGGTCGTCGAGGAGGCATTCCGGCGGCGGCACGTGCCGGCTCCAGGACTCGGCGAACATGACGACGAGCCGCACCGTCTCGTCGTCGTGGATGTCCGCCCGGCCGAGCGCGGTGCCGATCTCCGCCCGCACCTCGTCCTTGGTCAGCGGCGGCCCGCCGCTCAGCGCGCTCGCGCCGTCCGCCGCCGTGACCGCGGCGCACAGCACCGCCACCGCGGCTGCTGCCGCGCTCCCCACCCGCATCGCGTCCCCCAGACGTCAGGCGGAGAAGATTACGCGCTCCGCGATCACCGCGCATGCCGGAAGGCCACGCACTGCGGGGGGCCGATGATCACACTAGGCTGAACGGCGGACCCGCGCGGAGGAAAACGCGCAGGCCGCGGACGGGGACGGGGATGCCCATGACAACAGCGGAGAGCACACGCCGATCCGTACTGCTGACCGTCGACGACGATCCGGGGGTCTCCCGGGCGGTCGCCCGTGACCTCCGGCGGCGCTACGGCGAGCGCTACCGGGTGGTGCGCGCCGAGTCCGGCGACTCGGCGCTCGACGCGCTGCGGCAGATGAAGCTGCGCGGCGACCTCGTCGCGGTCATCCTCGCGGACTACCGCATGCCGCACATGAACGGCATCGAGTTCCTCGAACAGGCCATGGACGTCTACCCCGGCGCCCGGCGGATCCTGCTCACCGCCTACGCCGACACGGGCGCGGCGATCGACGCGATCAACGTCGTCGACCTGGACCACTACCTGCTCAAGCCGTGGGACCCGCCGGAGGAGAAGCTCTACCCGGTGGTCGACGACCTGCTGGAGAGCTGGCTGACCTCCGACCACCGCCCGGTGCCGGAGACCAAGGTGATCGGCCACCGCTGGTCGGCGCGCTCCTCCGGGGTGCGCGAGTTCCTGGCCCGCAACCAGATCCCGTACCGCTGGTACCAGTCCGACCAGGCCGAGGGGCGGCGGCTGCTGGACGCCGCGGGGCACGACGGCATGCGGCTGCCGCTGGTCATCGCCCCGGGCGGCGACGTGCTGGTCGAGCCCTCGGACCAGGACCTCGCCTCGCAGGTGGGGCTCGCGACGACGCCCGCCGAGGAGTTCTACGACCTGGTGGTGATCGGCGCCGGGCCCGCGGGCCTGGGCGCGGCGGTCTACGGGGCGTCGGAGGGCCTGAACACGGTGCTGGTGGAGCGCACCGCGACCGGCGGGCAGGCCGGGCAGAGCGCCAGGATCGAGAACTACCTGGGCTTCCCCGACGGTGTCTCCGGCGCCCAGCTCACCGACCGGGCCCGCCGCCAGGCGACCCGCTTCGGGGCCGAGCTGCTGACCGCGTGCGAGGTCACCGGCCTGGAGGTGAGCGGGCCGACGCGCACGGTGCGGTTCGCCGACGGCTCCGCGGTCTCCGCGCAGAGCGTCATCCTCACCACCGGGGTGGCCTACCGGATGCTGGACGTGCCCGGCGTCGCCGACCTGACCGGCCGCGGGGTCTACTACGGCTCGGCGCTGACCGAGGCCGCGGGCTGCGAGGACCAGGACGTCTACATCGTCGGCGGCGCGAACTCCGCGGGACAGGCCGCCGTCTACCTCTCGCGCGGTGCGAAGTCGGTGACACTGCTGGTGCGCGGGCCCTCGCTGGAGGCGTCCATGTCGCACTACCTGATCCAGCAGATCGCCGCGATCCCCACCATCTCGGTGCGCACCGGCACCGTGGTGGAGGCCGCGCACGGCGAGGACCACCTGGAGGGCCTGACGCTGCGCGACACCGCGAGCGGCGGTACGGACATGGTCGACGCCCAGCGGTTGTTCGTCTTCATCGGCGCGGCGCCGCGCACGGACTGGCTGGACGGCATCGTCCGCCGGGACGGCCACGGCTTCGTGCTGACCGGCCCGGACCTCGCCGCCGAGGGCGAACGCCCGGCCGGGTGGGAGCCGGACCGGCCCCCGTACCACCTGGAGACCAGCGTGCCGGGGGTCTTCGCGGCGGGCGACGTCCGGGCGGAGTCCGCCAAGCGCGTCGCGTCCGCGGTCGGCGAGGGCGCGATGGCCGTCATGCTCGTACACCGCTACCTGGAGGGGCTGTGACCTCGACGCTGCCGTGCAACCCGGAGGAGCTGCGCTCGCTCTTCCTCTTCGAGCACCTGTCGGACGAGCAGCTGGACCGGCTGTGCGCGTCGGGCCGTATCGAATCCGTCGGGCCCGGCCCGGTCTACGCCGAGGGCGACCCGGCCACGTGCTTCTACGTGCTGCTGGAGGGCACGGTGGTGACCTCGCGGCGGGTCGGCACGGACGACGTGGAGGTCAACCGCACGTCGATGCGCGGTGTCTACGCGGGCGCCTTCCAGGCCTACCTGGGCGACCGGGTGCCGCAGCTCTACACCAACTCGCTGCGGGTGACCCAGCCGTCCCGCTTCTTCGTGCTGGCCGCCGACGAGTTCGCGGGCATCGTCCGCGAGTGGTTCCCGATGGCGGTGCA
Source organism: Streptomyces sp. NPDC004031 (assembly GCF_053604375.1). Lineage (NCBI taxonomy): Bacteria > Bacillati > Actinomycetota > Actinomycetes > Kitasatosporales > Streptomycetaceae > Streptomyces > Streptomyces sp. NPDC004031. Next base: position 4,893 of record NZ_JBSGHL010000080.1, read on the forward strand.
CCTGCTGGAGGGGCTGTTCTTCGGCAACCAGACCTTCCAGCAGGTCGTCAGCCAGCGCGAGCGGCTGCTCGCGCTGGGCTCGCTGTCGGCCGGTCTGACGCACGAGCTGAACAACCCGGCCGCCGCCGCGCTGCGCGCCACCTCCGCGCTGCGCGACCGGGTGGCCGGGATGCGCAGCAAGCTGAAGGTCCTGGCCGGCGGCCCCTACCGGCAGTCCGACCTGGAGACGCTGATCCAGGTGCAGGAGCGGGCCGTCGAGCGGATCGCCAAGGCCCAGGAGCTGAGCCCGCTGGAGACCTCCGACCAGGAGGACGCGGTCGCCGACTGGCTGGACGCGCACGGCATCCGCGGCGGCTGGGACCTCGCCCCGGTCTTCGTCCAGGCCGGGCTCGACGAGGAGTGGCTGGAGCAGGTCGCGGCGGCGGTGGACGCCGAGCTGCTGGAGAGCGCGGTGCGGTGGCTCAACTACACCGTCGAGACCGAGCTGCTCATGAACGAGATCGAGGACTCCACGACCCGGGTGTCGGGGCTGGTCAACGCCGCCCGGCAGTATTCGCAGCTGGACCGGGCGCCCTTCCAGGTGGTCGACATCCACGAGCTGCTGGACAGCACGCTCCAGATGCTCGCCGGGAAGATCGGGCCCGAGGTGCGGGTGGTCCGGGAGTTCGACCACTCGCTGCCGCGGATCCCCGCCTACCCCGGTGAGCTCAACCAGGTCTGGACGAACCTGATCGACAACGCGGTCTCCGCGATGGACGGCTCGGGCACGCTCACCGTGCGCACCTCGCGCGACCACGGCAGGCTGGTGGTGGACTTCCTGGACACCGGTCCGGGGGTCCCGGCGGAGATCCGGCAGCGGATCTTCGAGCCGTTCTTCACGACCAAGCCGGTGGGCCAGGGCACCGGGCTCGGGCTCGACATCTCCTGGCGGATCGTGGTCAACAAGCACCACGGTGACCTGGACGTCGAGTCGGAACCGGGCAACACCCGCTTCCGGGTCCGGCTGCCGCTCACCGCCCAGTCCCCCGACGCCGAGGAGGCCGCCTCATGACCACCCCACCCACCCCGGGCATCGACCCGTCGGTCCCGCCGAGCGGCGACGGCTGCGCGGAATGCGACCAGGCCGGCGGCTGGTGGCTGCACCTGCGCAGGTGCGCGTCCTGCGGCCACGTCGGCTGCTGCGACAGCTCCCCGGCGCAGCACGCGAGCGCGCACGCGGCGGCCACGGGCCACGACGTCATCCGCTCGTACGAGCCGGGCGAGGACTGGTTCTGGAACTACCGCACCGAGAGCTACGTCGAGGACGGCCCCGACCTGGCCCCGCCCCGGAGCCACCCCACCGCCCAGCCCACCCCCGGCCCCGCCGGGCGCGTCCCGGAAGGCTGGCGCTCGCAGCTGCACTGAGGCCTTCCCCGGCGGTACGGGTGCCGCGCCCGGCGGACGGGCCCCGCGGGGAACAGCTCGGCAAGCGGGGCCGCCGGTCAGGCGTCGCGTCCCTTGAGGGACACCGCCCCGGCGGCCAGCCCCGCCGCGGCCCAGGCCGCGAGGACGCCGAGCCCGGCGTAGGGGCCGATCGGGTCCCGGGCTCCGGAGAGCGTGGACTGGACCGCGAGCCCGGCCGTCATCGGCCCCACCCGCTGGAGCCGCTCGTACCACACCGGGTCCGACACCACGGACGCGATGATCGGGAAGAGGTAGAGCAGCCCGAGCACGGCGCCCACCGCGGCCGCGGAGTCGCGTACCGCGGTGGCCACGCCCAGCGCGAGCAGGGCGACCAGCACCAGGTACGCGACCGACCCGGCGGCGGCCCTGAGCACCGGGCCGTGCGCGGCCGAGAAGCCGGTGAAGCCGTGTCCGGGCAGGATGAGCAGGGCCGCGAGCAGCGAGCCGCCCACGGCGACGGTCCCGGCGGCGAGCACGATGCCGCCGAGCACCGCCGCCTTCGCCGTGAGGACCGTGCCCCGGCGCGGCACCGCCGCCAGGGTCACCCGGATCATCCCGGTGCCGTACTCCGCTCCGATGAGCAGCACCGCGAGCACCGCGACCCCGGCCTGGCCGGCCTGCACGCCGGCCAGGCCGACCTTCGCCGGGTCCTGCCCGCACACCGCGCCGGGCGCGGCCCCGCAGTGCACCGCCGCCGTGCTCGCCACGCCCACGGCCACCGTGCCGACCGCGACCGCGGCCGCCAGCCACAGCAGGCCCGGCAGCGTACGGACCTTCGTCCACTCGGCGCGCACCGCCTGCGAGAGCGCGCTCACGCGTCCCTCCGCCGCAGCCGTACGGCGGCGAGGCCGGCCGCGACGGCGGCGTAACCGCACAGCACGGCGAATCCGGCCCACGGGGCGAGCGGGAAGTACCCGTCACCGGGCGAGTAGTCCGCGGTGACCTGCGCGTACTGGTGGGCGCTCTGCTGGACGGCGAAGGCCGCGGCCGGGGTGACGCGGGTGAGCCAGCGGGACGGGCCGGTGGGCAGCATCCCGGAGACCGCGAGGATGTAGGGCACCACGATGGCGACCACGACCGCGGTGACCGCGCCCGCGCTGCGCCGCAGCAGCGTGCCGACGGCGAGCGCCAGGACGCCGGTGACGGCGAAGAGCCCCGCGGTGCCGAGGACGATCCGCAGCTCGGTCCCGGCCGACAGGTGGTGGAGGGCGAAGTGCTTGTGCTTCTCGACCGCCCCGACGAGCGGCACCGCCACCAGCGCGGCGACCAGCCCGGTGACGAAGCACAGCCCGCCGACGACGGCGGCCTTGGCCGCGAGCACCCGGCCGCGCCGGGGCGCGGCGGCGAAGGTGGTGCGGATCAGCCCGCGGCGGTATTCGGCGGTGACCGACATCGCGGCCACGACCGTCACCACGACGAGCCCGGCGAAGGCACCGATGAGGCTGTCCTCGACGGACTTGCCGGGTTCGTCGCGTCCGTGCACCAGCGGGGCCACGTCCCCGCTGCCGGTGAGCGTGTAGGTGCCGCCGGACTGCCGGTAGCCCAGGTCGGGGTCCTTGTCGGGACCGCCGCCGACGCCGACGGTGTCGTCGGTCCACGCGCCGGTCCGGTCACCGCCCGCGGCGCCCCGCACGGTGACCGAGTCGAAGGAGGCGGTCGCGGTACTGGGGCCGCCGTCCACCGAACTGCCGTTCAGCGAGCGGCTGGTGACGACGTACTCGGGCGAGGTGGTGAAGAGCCCGATCTGCACGGTGGCCGGGAGCCCGGCCGGGCGGGCCGTGCCGATCCGCGTCCAGTGGATGCCGTCGGTGGAGTCGTAGCCGGTGAGGGTGCCGCCGCTGCGGGTCAGCCGCAGCCACCGCGGGGAGTCCGCGGTGACCTTGCCGGGCAGGCCCGCCGTGTCGTGGGTGAAGTCGTACTGCATGCGCACGCCGTGCGCGCCGGTGAGCGCGACGGCCGCGTACGCCGAGCCCGGCTTCGTACCGTCCTTGACGATGACCCCGGCCTTGGCCCAGGGCTGCACGCCCGAGGCCAGCCCACCGCCGCCGCTTCCCGGTCCGGCGTGGCCCTCGGGCGCGTACTGGCCGGTGAGCGAGGTGATCCGGGCGGTGACCGAGCCGTCGCCGGTCAGCGGGCGGTGCACGAAGGTCAGGGCGTCGCGGACCTCGACACCGCCGGGGCCGGTGAGCGCGGTGTGGTCGCACGCGCCGCCGTCGGGGCCGTTGCAGACGATGCTGCTGCCCGCCGCGCCGAGCAGGCCCACGGCGACGGTGACGACGGCGGCGGTGACGAGACCGGCGACCCAGCCGCGTACCGTGCGGAATTTGGTGAACTCCGCGTGCAGCAGCCGCAGGAAGCCGTCCCGGCCGGGCGCCTGCGGGGAGCGGTACGGGGTGGTGGTCGCGGGCGCGGGGGCGGTCACAGCGCACCTCCGGACCGGAACTCCACGGCGTCGCGGGTCAGTTCCATGTACGCCTCCTCCAGCGTGGCACGGTGCGCGCTCACTTCGGAGAAGGGCAGACCGGCCCGTCCGAGCAGCGCGGTGACCTGCTCGGCGGCCAGACCGGCGACGGTGAGCGTGTCGCCGCCGGTGGCCGCGACGGTGGCGCCGGCCTGCGCGAGCAGGGTCATGGCGCGGACGCGTTCGGTGGTGCGCAGCCCGACCCGGTCGCCGGAGGCCGCCGCGATCAGTTCGGCGACCCCGGTGTCGGCTATGACCCGGCCGCGGCCGACGACCACCAGGTGGTGGGCGGTGTCCTGGAGTTCGCTCATCAGATGGCTGGACACCAGCACCGCACGGCCCTCGGCAGCGAGCGCGCGCAGCAGGCCGCGCATCCACACGATGCCTTCGGGGTCCATGCCGTTGAAGGGCTCGTCCATGACGAGCACCGGCGGATCGCCGAGCAGCGCGGCGGCGATGCCGAGGCGCTGGCGCATGCCCAGCGAGAAGCCTCCGGCCTTGCGGCGGGCCACCTGTTCCAGGCCCGCCAGGGCGATGACCTCGTCGACGCGGCGCGCGGGCAGACCTTGCGAGTGCGCGAGCCACAGCAGGTGCCCGCGGGCGCTGCGGCTGGGCTGGAGCGCGCCCGCGTCGAGCAGCGATCCGACGTGGGCGAGGGGGTTGCGCAGCTCGCGGTAGGGGCGGCCGGCGACCAGGGCGGTGCCGGAGTCGGCGGCGTCCAGGCCGAGGACCACGCGCATGGTGGTGGACTTGCCCGCGCCGTTGGGCCCGACGAAGCCGGTGATCCGCCCGGGGGCGACGGTGAACGTCATCCCGTCCAGTGCCGGTGCCGCCCCGAACCGCTTGTGCAGTTCGCGGACTTCGATGGTTGCTTCCATGACGGACGAGGCTAGGCAGCCGCGGGCCGCGGCGCGTCACGCGGCGGAGCGGTCCTCGGCGTACCGTCGCGGTGGTACGCCGGACGGGTGGTGTCCCCCCTGAGTTGTACGGCGGAGTCCCTGGCCAGGAGGACGCGCCGGGTGCGGACTTGCGGGGAGAATGCCGGTGTGAGGCCGAAAAACACCACGTGGGTCGGGGAGTTCGCGGCGTCGCCACGGGCTCCGGCGGTCCTGGCGGCGCTGCTCGCCACTGCCGCGGTCGCGGAGGCGGCGGTGCGGGTCGCGGTGACGGGCGGTCACGGGCGCTCCCCGGCGTTCGCGCTGCTGGTGGTGGCGCTGCTGGCGCTCGCGACGACGGTGCCGCCGGTGTTCCTGTCCGCGCCGCCCGCCGCTGTCGTGGCGGCGGCCGCCGCGGTGCTGTCCCTCACCGCGTTCGGCACCTTCACGGCCGCCGGGGCGGTGACGGTGCCGCTCGCCCTGCACCGGCTCGCCGCGGGGGCGCAGGCCGGGGGCGGCGCCCGGGTGGGCCTCGCGGTGGGGCTGGCGGTGCTCCTGCCGGTGGTCGCGCTGTGCGACCCGCGGCTCGCGGGGGAGGCGCGGGTGCTGGCGCTGCTGGCCGCGTCCGCCGCGCCGGGCGCCGCGTGGGCCGGGGCCGCACGGGCGGCACGCGCCGAGGCCAGGGTGCACAGCGCAGCCCGACAGGTCACCGCGCGCAGCCTGCTGGAGCACACCGCGCGCGGCGAACGGGCCCGAATAGCCCGGGAGCTGCACGACGTGGTGGCGCACCACATCTCGATGATCGCGGTCCAGGCCGAGACCGCGCGGCTGACCACGCCCGGGATGCCGCCCGCGGGCGCGCAGCGGCTGTCGGACATCGGCGACACCGCGCGCGCCGGGCTGACCGAGATGCGCCGGCTGCTCGGGGTGCTGCGGCAGGACGCCGAGGTGGACACCGCCGAGCGCCGTCCGCAGCCGGGCCTCCAGCAGCTCACCGAGCTGGTCGACGAGGCCCGGGGCGCCTCGGGCGCCGGTGTGCGGCTCATCGTGTCCGGCCCGGCGGCGGCGCTGGACCCGGGGGTGGAGCTGGCGGCCTTCCGTATCGTCCAGGAGGCGCTCACCAACGTGCGCCGGCACGCCCGGGGCGCCGCGGTGGACGTGGAACTGCACTACGGGGAGGACGCGTTGCGGCTGCGGGTGCGCGACAACGGGCCGGGGCCGCGGCCCGCGCCGGGCGGCGCCGAGGAGCCGGGCGGGCACGGCCTGCCCGGGATGCGGGAGCGCGCGGCCGCGGCGGGCGGCACGCTGAGCTGCGGGCGGGCGCCGGGCGGCGGCTTCGTGGTGGAGGCCTCGCTGCCGGTGGCCGCGGAGGTGCTGCGGTGAGCGCCGCTCCCCCGCCGCCGGTGCGGGTCCTCGTCGCGGACGACCACCAGGTGGTGCGGACGGGCTTCGCGGCGCTGCTGGACACCCAGCGGGACTTCACCGTCGTCGGCACCGCGTGCGACGGGGCCGAGGCGGTGGCCGCGTGCGCGGAGCTGGCGCCCGACGTCGTGCTGATGGACATCCGGATGCCGGTGCTCGACGGCATCGAGGCGACCCGGCGGCTGACGGCCGTGGAGGGCGCCGCGCCGCGGGTGCTCGTGCTGACGACGTTCGACCTGGACGCGTATGTGTACGACGCGCTGTGCGCCGGGGCGAGCGGCTTCCTGCTCAAGGACGTCACGGCGGAGCGCCTCTTCGAGGCGGTGCGGGTCGTCGCGGCGGGCGAGGCGCTGCTCGCGCCGGGCGTGACGCGGCGGCTGATCGCCGAGTTCGCCCGGCTCCGCCCGGCCGCCGCGCCCGGCTCCCCCGACTCGCCCGGTTCTCCCGCCGCCCGGCCGTCCGCCGAGCTGGCCGCGCTCACCCCGCGCGAGACGCAGGTGCTGCGGCTGGTGGCGCAGGGCCTGTCCAACGCGGAGCTGGCCGCGCAGCTGACGGTCACGGAGGAGACCGTGAAGACGCATGTGAGCCGCATCCTGGCCAAGCTCGGGCTGCGCGACCGCACCCAGGCCGTCGTCATGGCGTACGAGACGGGGCTGGTCACGCCGTCGGGCCGGTGAGACCTCCCGCTCAGCCGGGGTCCGGCCCCGTCCCGGCCCCGGCCCCGGTGCCGGACCGGGTGCGGGCGCGGAAGGGCGGGACGGGCGGGCCCTCGGGGAGCAGTTCGATGATCACGAAGGCGGTCACGGCCGCCAGCACCACCACCGGCAGCGAGCCGGTGTGCCCCAGCAGCAGCGCCACCAGCACCACCGTGCTCACCGGCAGCCGCATCGCCGCCGCCGTCGCGGCGGCCATGCCCGCCGCCGTCGCGGGCACGACACCGAAGCCGGGCAGGGGCGCGAGCAGCACCCCGAAGGCCGCGCCGAGGAAGAGCGACGGGAAGATCGGCCCGCCGCGCAGGCTGCCGAGGCTGATCGCGTAACCGGCCGATTTGAAGACCAGCACCGCGACCAGCGCGCCCACCGACCACGCGTGCGGGTGCGCCGCCAGGTCCGGCAGCGTGGACTGCCCGGACAGCGCCACGTCGGTCGGCGACCGGCCGGTGATGCCGGTGTACGCCGCGGCGCAGCACCCCATGGCGAGCGCGGCCAGCAGCGTGTTGCGCAGCGGGTGGGCGACGACCAGGATCGCGGTGCGGCGCCCGGCGAGCATGACGTAGTGGATCACCACCGCGATGAGCGCGGCCATCAGCACCGACCACACCACGTCTCCGGCGTCCAGCAGCGGCGGCGCGGGCAGGCCGATCTCCAGGCTGCCGGTCTTCAGCCCGGTCCAGTGGCCGAAGCCGGTGAAGACGATCGCGCCGACACCGCTGGACAGCAGCGCGGGCAGCATGACGGCGAAGAGCCGGGGCCCGCCGACCCCGGCGACCTCCATCAGCATCACGGCGGCCACCAGCGGGTTGCCGAAGATCGCGGCGATGGCCGCGGCGGCGCCGGCCGCGCCGACCAGCGCGGTGCTCGCCTCCGTGGCGGGGGCGCGGGCCAGGTCGCGGAAGAGCAGCGCCAGGCCGCCGCCGAGCGCGATGAGCGGTGCCTCGGGCCCGAGCACGACGCCGAAGGGCAGACAGCACAGCGCGGCGAGCACGACGCCCGGCAGTGACGCCGGGGTGGAGCTGCCGGAGTGCAGGCCGGCCACCGGGACGTGCCCGCCGCGGCCGGGGAAGCGCAGCACCACCAGGGCGGTGCCCGCGCCCGCCACGACCGCCCCGGCCAGCGACCACCACCACGGGGCGCGGTCGTACCCGAGGTCGTGCGGCCACTGTGTCCAGATCAGGTGCTGGAGCTGGTGCAGCGCGGCCAGGAACCAGAAGGCGACGAGCGACACCGGGATGCCGATCACCCCGCTGAAGACCAGCGCCCGCCGGTACTGCGGCCGGCGCAGCATGTCCCGCAGCGCGTCGGCCTCCTTCGGCTGGCTGCCGGGGGCTCCCCCGGCCGGGGCGCCGGGGGCGGGGGCCGGGGCGGCCGGGGTCTGCTCGCTGATGGGTCGCCTCCTGGCTCGGCGCCCGCGGGCGCCCGGACCGTATACGAACGGGACGGACCGCGGGCACGGTTCGGACGGGCCGCGCGGCGGGGTGGGGCGCCCCCGCCCGGCGGTCAGCGCACACTAACCGCGGCTTCGCCGGCCACCGCCCGTGGCGCGCTGCGGCCCGGCCGAAAACCGCCCGGTGGGCGGCGGTACGCCTGTGCGGGGAGAAAAGCCGCGGGGCCGGGCGCGTGGTCCGCGGGACGTCACGCGGTCCGTTGCAGGGCCACCACCGCGACGTCGTCGCCGAGGCGGCTGCCGACGTGCCGGGCGAGGTCGGCGGTGAGGGCGTTGACCAGGTCGGCGGGGGCGAGGTCGCGCCAGTCGGCGAGCCGGTCGGCCAGCGGGTAGAAGGTGCCGTCGCAGTCCCTGGCCTCGATGACGCCGTCGGTGTAGAGCAGCAGCACGTCGCCGACCGCGAGGTCGTACGTGTCCAGGTGCTGGGTCTCCGGGGTGAGGTCGCCGAGGCCCAGCGGCACCGCGGGGTGCGCGGACTCCAGCGGCAGGACCTCGCCGTCGTGCAGCAGGATCGGCGGCGGGTGGCCGCAGTTCGCGATGCTGATGCGCTCCCCGCCCGGCGCGACGTCGACCATCACGGCGGTGACGAAGCGCTCCAGGACGCCTGCCGACGGGGCCGCGGCGGGCTCGGGCGCGGGCCCGAAGGGTGTCTGGGGGGTCGGGGGCGGCGGCGGCGCCGGGGGGAGTTCCGGGGCGTCGGTGAGGTCGGTGAGGTCGTCGCGCAGGCTCTCGTCGAGCGCGGCAGGCAGCGCCCGCAGCGGGGTGCGGTGCCGGGCGGTGCGGCGGAAGGCGGCCAGCAGCATGCCGGTGACCTCGACGGCGGCCATGCCCTTGCCCTGGACGTCGCCGACCATCACGCGGATACGGCCGCCGCCGAGGTCCGCGGCGGCGTAGAGGTCGCCGCCGATGGCCGCCTCGCGGTCGGCGGCGAGGTAGGTGGAGGCGATGGCGAGCGGGCCGAGCCGGGTCGGCAGCGGGCGCAGCAGAGCCCGCTGGGTGACGGCGGCGACCCATCTGACCTGCGCCAGCTCGCGTTCGCGGCGCTGCCGTACGGCCGCGGCCAGTACCGACGCGCCGCCGATGAGGGTGGTGGTGGCCATGACGATGGGGAAGTTCACCGCGTCGAGCTGGCCGTTGTTCCAGGCGGCGATCGCCAGGCACGGGAAGGTGGCGGCCACCAGCAGCAGCACGGCCCACGGGCCGAGGAAGACCGCCGACAGGGCGGGCACCCCCACCATGAGCCCGCCGATGCGGATCCGCGTCCCGCCCGAGACGTCGAGGACCAGCAGCAGCGCGAGCAGCAGCAGCGCCGCGACCAGCCGGGCCGTCGTCGAATAGGCGACCCTCGGCAGATGCGCGTCACCGGACGCACCGTTCAGGGTCATATGTTCAAAAATACCGCTGAAAGCCCCAGGTCATCCGCCCCCGGGCGGGTGACCTCGCGATCAGGCGGGCGGCGGGGCGGTGCTGCGCCGGATGACCAGGCTGGTGGCGAGCTCCATGCGGGTGGTGGAGGTGGTGCCGGGCGCCGCCCGCAGCCGCAGCATCATCCGGGAGGCCTCCTCGGCCATCCGCCGCAGCGGCTGGCGCACGGTGGTCAGGGCCGGGCGGGACCACTGGGCGACGGCGACGTCGTCGTAGCCGACCACCGAGAGGTCGGCGGGGGTGCGCAGTCCGTGCACGCCCGCCGCCTCCAGGACGCCGATGGCCTGCAGGTCGCTGCCGGCGAAGATCGCCGTGGGCCGGTCGGGGCGGCCCAGCATCCGCATCGCCTGCTCGTAGCCGCCCTCGACGTGGAAGTCACCGAAGGCGATGAGTTCGGGGTCGATGTCGAGACCCGCGGTCGTCATGGCCGAGCGGAAGCCGTCCAGCCGGGCGAGCGAGCACATCATGTCCTCGGGACCTGTGATTATCCCGACACGGCGGTGTCCGAGTTCGATCAGATGCCGGGTCGCGGCGAGGCCGCCGGACCAGTTCGCCGACCCCACCGAGGGCACGTCGGGCTCCGGGTCGCCGGCCGGATCGATGATCACAAAAGGGATCGAACGGCTCCTGAGCTGCTGCTTGAACTCGTGGGGCAGCGCGGAGAAGACCAGGATGACGCCCATCGGGCGGCGCCGCAGGACCCCCTCGATCCACTCGTTGTCCGGCGAGTGGCGGGTGCCGCTCTCGGTGAGCACCACGCTGCCGCCGATCTCCTTGGCGACCTTCTCGACGCCCAGGATCAGCTCCATGGCCCAGATGGCGTCCAGCTCGTGGAAGACGATCTCGATCAGGGGCGCCTCGGAGCCGCCGCGGGTCGTCCGGCGGTATCCGTGCAGCTCCAGGAGTCGTTCAACTTTCAACCTTGTCAGCGCCGAGACGTCCTGACGCCCGTTCAGCACTTTCGAAACTGTCGAGACGGAGACCCCGGCAGTTTCGGCGACCTGGGCGAGCGTGACCCGACTCTCGTCCACCTCTTCATCCATAAGAGCGCAGCGTACGACACATCTGCGCGTAACGCTTTGATAACCCGGAGCCCGAGGGTTGACCGTTTCGCAGCCGCACCTTAGCGTCACATCGCGCAGCAATTTTCGGCGAGGATGCCGAAACATTTCGAAAGGCTGGACGATGAAGAAGAGATGGCTTCCCCGTGCTGTGGCCGGCAGCGTGGTACTCGCCCTCGGGCTGACGCTGGCCGCGTGCGGCGGTGGCAGCTCCAGCAGCAACGGCTCTGGCAGCTTCACGGTGCTCGTCTACGGTGACGCGAGCAACAAGGTCGAGAAGCAGATCGTCGACACCTTCAACAAGACGTCGAAGGTCAAGGCGAAGCTTCAGACGATCCCTGGCGCGGACTACCAGACCAAGCTCCAGACGATCATCAACACCAAGCAGGCGCCGGACGTCTTCTTCAACTGGGGCGGCGGCAGCATCGCGCCCTTCGTCAAGGCCGGCCTCCTCCTGCCGCTCGACGACATGATCGCCAAGGACCCGGGCCTGAAGTCCAACTTCCTGCCCTCGGTCTTCAACGGCGCCGTGGTCGACGGCAAGTCCTACGGCATCCCGATGCGCGGCACCCAGCCGGTCATGCTGTTCAACAACAAGAAGGTCCTGGCCGACAACGGCCTGGCCGCGCCGAAGACCTGGGACGACCTGCTCAACGCGGTCAAGGTCCTCAAGGCCAAGCACATCACCCCGATCGCCCTCGGCGGCGGCGACCAGTGGCCGACGCTCATGTGGTACGAGTACATGTACGACCGCATGGCCGGCCCGAGCCTGTTCGACAAGGCCCTCGGCGGCGACAAGTCGGCCTGGGACTCCGCGGACAGCCGCGCGGCGCTGGGCAAGCTCAAGGAGCTCATCGACGCCGGTGCGTTCGGCACCAACTACGACTCGGTCAAGTACACCGACGGCGGCTCGGTCGCGCTCGTCGCGCAGGGCAAGGCCGGCTTCGAGCTCATGGGCTCGTGGTACTACTCGCAGCAGCAGCAGGACAACCCTGACTTCGCGAAGGCCGACCTGGGCTACAGCAGCTTCCCGACCGTCTCGGGCGGCAAGGGCGACCAGACCGACATCGTCGGCAACACGAACAACTACTACTCGGTCCTGAAGAAGACCAAGTACCCGGACGCCATCGCGCAGTTCCTGAAGCTGCAGTACAGCGACGAGTTCGTGAAGGCCCAGATGGCGATCGGCAACCTGCCGACCACCACCAACACGGCGAACTTCATCTCCACCGCCGCCTCCCCGGACTACTCGCAGTACCAGTACGACCTGGTGAAGGCCGCTCCGTCGTTCCAGCTCTCGTGGGACCAGGCCTACCCCCAGTCGGCCAGCAACGCGATGCACACCGCGGTGCAGCAGTTCTTCGACGGCAAGCTCGACGCCGACGGCTTCATCAAGGCCATGCAGGCCCTGCCCACGTCCTGAACCGGGATCCAGAAATGACCACCACTGATTCACCCAGGGTGGGGAAGCGCCGGCCCGTACTCCGGGCCGGCGCCGGCCGGCCGGGCCGCAAGTCCGGCGCCTCCGTGGCCCGCCCAGGCTTTGCCTGGGCGGCGCCCGCCACTCTGTTCTTTCTGCTGTTCGCCGTCCTGCCGCTGATCATGGTCGCGGTGCTGTCCTTCACCGACTGGGACGGCATCAGCTCGCTGTCCTTCACCGGCGTGGACAACTGGAAGACGCTGTTCCACGACCACGTCATGCTGCAGAGCATCTGGCTCACGCTGGTGGTCACCGTGCTCGGCGTCGTCGTCCAGACCCCGCTGAGCATCCTGCTCGGTGTGTGGGCGGCAGGGAAGCAGCGCAACCGAGCGGTCCTGTCCGCGATCTACTTCATCCCGCTGCTGCTGTCGGCGACGGCGATCTCGATCCTGTGGCGCGCCCTGCTCGACCCGAACTTCGGCATCCCGTCCCAGGCCAAGTGGCTGTTCGGCGACGGCAACCTGTTCGGCCACCAGGGCACGTCCATCGGTGTGCTGATCTTCGTCGGCGCGTGGCAGTACACGCCGTTCCACACCCTGATCTACCAGGGCGCGGCGCGCGGCATCCCGCCGGTGCTCTACCAGGCCGCGGCGATCGACGGCGCCGGACGCTTCCGGCAGTTCTGGTCCATCACGCTGCCGCAGCTGCGCACCACCATGGTCACCTCGATGATCCTCATGGTGGTGGGCGGCATGACCGTGTTCGACACCGTGCTGATCCTGACCCAGGGCGGCCCCGGTACCGACACCACGACCACCCCGTACTACTCGTACGTGCAGGCGTTCAAGAACTTCGACTTCGGTTACGGCTCGGCCATCGCGATGGTCCTGGTCGTGATCGCCACGATCATCTCGCTCGTCATCGTCAAGTTCTCCGGTTACGACAAGATGCGCAGCTCGACGGAGGGACTGTGATGAAGCGCCGTCCCAATTACCTCGCCGGTTTCGGCTCGCTCATCTGGCTCGTCCTGATCGGCCTGCCGCTGTACGTGATGCTCGCCGCCACCTTGCAGAGCCGTTCGGACTACTCGTCCAACGGCCCGCTGTCGTGGCCGAAGCACTTCACGCTGTCGAACTACACCCAGGACTTCTCCAACGGCTTCGGGCACTTCTTCCTGAACACCATCCTGGTCACGGCGGCCGTGGTGCTGATCGTGCTGCTGGTGATCCCGCCGCTGTCGTACGCGATCGTGCGCAGCCAGGGCAGGACCACCACCGGCGTCTTCCGGCTGTTCCTGCTGGGCCTCGCGATCCCGTCGCAGGCGGTCATCGTGCCGATGTTCTACGTCATCAGCAAGGCCGGTCTGTACGACAACCTCATCGGTGTCATCCTGCCGACCGCGGCGTTCTCGCTGCCGGTCTGCGCGCTGGTCCTCACCGGTGTGATGCGGGAGATCAACTCCGAGCTGTACGAGGCCATGGCCATGGACGGCGCCTCGCCGACCCGGACGTTCTTCCAGCTGGTGGTGCCGCTGTCCAAGAGCGGTCTGTCCACGATCGTGGTCTTCTCCGCGCTCCAGGCGTGGAACGGCTTCCTGTTCCCGCTCGTGCTGACGCAGTCCGACTCGTCCAAGGTCATCACCCTGGGCCTGTTCAACTTCCAGACCGAGCACGGCATCGACGTCCCGGGCCTGCTGGCCGCGGTCGTGCTGTCGATGCTGCCCATCTTCATCGTCTACCTGTTCGCCCGCCGTGCCCTGGTCCAGGGACTCATGGGCGTCGGAGGAAAGTGACCGGCACCGTGGCCGAAGAGAACAAGTCCGCTACTCCCCCCTGGAGGGACACCTCCCTCGCCCCGGAGACCCGGGCCGACGCGCTGATCGCGGCGATGACCGTGCAGGAGAAGGTCGCGCAGCTGTTCGGGATCTGGGTGGGTGCGTCCGACGAGGGCGGCGAGGTCGCCCCGTACCAGCACGAGATGGAGGAACCGGTCACCCTTGAGAGCCTGCTGCCGCAGGGTCTCGGCCAGCTGACCAGGTCGTACGGAACCGCGCCGGTCGACCCGGCGCTCGGCGCGCTGTCGCTGCTGCGCACGCAGCGGAGCATCGCCGCGGCGAACCGTTTCGGCATCCCGGCCGTCGCGCACGAGGAGTGCCTGGCCGGCTTCGCGACCTGGGGCGCGACCGCCTACCCCGTACCGCTGTCGTGGGGCGCCAGCTTCAACCCGGAGCTGGTCCGCTCGATGGCGGCCCGGATCGGGCAGGACATGCGCTCCGTCGGCGTGCACCAGGGCCTGGCCCCGGTGCTCGACGTGGTGCGCGACGCCCGCTGGGGCCGGGTCGAGGAGACGATCGGCGAGGACCCGTATCTCATCGGCACGGTGGCCACCGCCTACGTCCAGGGCCTGGAGTCCACCGGCATCGTGGCGACGCTCAAGCACTTCGTCGGCTACTCGGCCTCGCGCGCCGGGCGCAACCTCGCGCCGGTCAGCATGGGCACCCGGGAGCGCGCCGACGTTATGCTGGCGCCGTTCGAGATGGCGATCCGAGAGAGCGGCGTCCGCTCGGTCATGCACGCCTACACCGACATCGACGGTGTGCCCGCGGCCGCCGACGCCGACCTGCTGACCGGGCTGCTCCGCGACACGTGGGGCTTCACCGGCACGGTCGTCGCGGACTACTTCGGCATCGCCTTTCTCCAGCTGCTGCACGGTGTGGCCGGCAACCTCGGCGAGGCGGCCGGTGCCGCCCTCAACGCCGGTGTGGACGTCGAGCTGCCCACCGTCAAGGCGTTCGGCGAGCCGCTGCTCAAGGCCATCGCCGACGGCCAGGTGCCCGAGGCGCACATCGACCGCGCCCTGCGCCGCGTGCTGGTCCAGAAGGTCGAGCTCGGCCTGCTGGACCCGGACTGGGACCCCGTGCCCGCCGCACTGGCCGGCGTGGACACCGCCGACACCGCCGCGCTGCGCGGCGCGGTGGACCTCGACTCGGCGGAGAACCGGGCGATCGCCCGCGAGATCGCCGAGCAGGCCGTGGTGCTGCTGCGCAACGAGAACGGCACGCTGCCGCTCGCCCGCCCCGCGAAGATCGCGGTCATCGGCCCCAACGCCGAGGTCCCGACCGCGGTGCTGGGCTGCTACTCCTTCCCGGTGCACGTCGGCAGCCAGCACCCCGAGGTGCCGGTCGGCATCGAGCTGCCCACCCTGCGCGAGGCGCTGGCAGAGGAGTTCCCGGACAGCGAGATCGTCACGGCGCGCGGCTCGGACATCGACACCGACGACACCAGCGGCTTCGCCGAGGCGGCGCGGCTGGCCGCCGAGGCGGACATCGTTGTCCTCGCGCTCGGCGACCGTGCCGGGCTCTTCGGCCGCGGCACCAGCGGCGAGGGCTGCGACAGCGAGTCGCTCACCCTCCCCGGTGTGCAGCAGCAGCTGCTCGACACGCTCCTCGACGCCGGCACCCCGGTCGTCGTCACCATGCTCGCGGGCCGGCCGTACGTGCTGGGCCGCGCGGTGGACGAGGCCGCGGCGATCGTGCAGACGTTCTTCCCCGGCGAGGAGGGCACGCGGGCGGTCGCCGGTGTGCTGTCCGGCCGTGTCGCGCCGTCCGGCAAGCTGCCGGTGAGCATCCCGCGCAGCCCCGGGACCCAGCCGTCCACGTACCTGGTGGCCAAGCTCTCGCACGCCAGCGAGTCGTCCAACATCGACCCGACCGCCGCCTACGGCTTCGGTCACGGTCTGACGTACACCAGCTTCCAGTGGGGCGACCTGGAGGTGCCGGAGCTGGAGACCGGTACCGACGGGGAGATCGGCCTGTCCTTCACCGTCCGCAACACCGGTGAGCGCGCGGGCACCGAGATCGTGCAGCTCTACCTGCACGACCCGGTCGCCTCCGTGGTCCAGCCGGTGCAGCGGCTGATCGGCTACCGCCGGGTCGACCTGGAGCCGGGGCAGTCCGCCCGGGTCGAGGTCACGGTGCCCGCCGACCTGGCGTCCTTCACCGGGCGCGACGGCCGCCGTGTCGTGGAGCCCGGCGAGCTGGAGCTGCGGCTCGGCGCGTCCTCCACGGACCAGCGGCTGACGGTGGTCGCGACCCTCACGGGCCAGGTCCGCGAGGTCGACCACACCCGCAGGCTGCACGCCGCCTTCCGCACGACGGCGGCCTGACGGTCTGACGGCCTTACCCCGAAGCGGCTGCAGCCGCCGGCTCCCACCGGCGGCCGCAGCCGCTTCGCCGTGTCCCGGGACCGCCACCGCCCGGGAAATCACGCGACCGCCCACAGCGCGCGGACGATCGCGCGAAGCACCGCACGGGGCAGCCCCCGGCGCCGGGACCCGCGGCCCGCGGCCCTAGGCCAGCCGCAGGACCTCCCGCAGCGCCGCGGCGAGTTCCCCCTCCGGGTCCGCGGAGGCGGCGGGCGCGCGCCAGGCCACGAAGCCGTCGGGGCGGACGAGCACCGCGCCGTCCGCGGCGACGGTGTGGGCCGCGGCCCAGTCCGCGTCCGGCTCGGTGAGCAGGTCGGCGGCGGGGTCGGCGCCGACGCGGTAGCGGTCCAGCGGCACCCCGAGGGTGCGAGCGGCCCGTTCGGCGGCGGCGTGCCACCCGGCGCCGGACGCGGCGCCGCTGAGCAGCACCGGCACCTTCTCGTACAGGTCGAGCGTGGACAGCCGCTCGCCGCCGCGGGTGACCCACAGGTGCGGGGCGCGGGTGCCCGGGTCGCCGGTCCACAGGCGCGGGCCCTTGCCGCCGGGGCCCGCGGGGGCCTGCGGTGCGGGGCGGCCGGTGGCG
Source organism: Streptomyces sp. NPDC004031 (assembly GCF_053604375.1). Classification (NCBI taxonomy): domain Bacteria; kingdom Bacillati; phylum Actinomycetota; class Actinomycetes; order Kitasatosporales; family Streptomycetaceae; genus Streptomyces; species Streptomyces sp. NPDC004031. The sequence continues at coordinate 21,949 of NZ_JBSGHL010000080.1, forward strand.
GCCTGGCCGTACGGCGGCAGGACCGGGCCGCCGGGGGGCGCCTGCTCGCCGGGGCGGGCGGGGGTGTGCGGGACGACGGGCCCGCCGGTGTCGCCGGGGCCCGCGGGCGGGGCGGGCCGCGCGGGGGGCTGCGGGACGACCGGGCGGTCCGGGTCCACACCGACGACCGCGCCGGCCGGGTAGCGGTAGCCGAGCGCCACGGTGAGCACGCCGCTCTGCCGGTTGCCGGCCGCGGGCAGCGCGTCGTAGCCGGGGTGGCTGTGCTCGGCGGAGCGCTCCGAGGCGCGGGCGCTGGTGGCGACGGCGACCGGCCGCCGCTCCTGGCCGTAGGTCTCCAGCAGGCCGGGCCCGGCCCAGCCGCCGAGCACCGCGGCGAGTTTCCAGGCCAGGTTGTGGGCGTCCTGGATACCGGTGTTGGAGCCGAACGCGCCGGTCGGTGACATCTCGTGGGCCGCGTCGCCGGCCAGCAGCACCCTGCCCTGCCCGTAGCTCTCGGCCACGCGTTCGGCGGCGTGCCAGGGGGCCTTGCCGGTGATCTCGATCTCCAGGCCGGGCACGCCGACGGCGGTGCGGATGTGCGCGGCGCACCGCTCGTCGGTGAAGGCGTCCAGCGGCTCGCCGTCCTCGGGGTGCCAGGGCAGGTGGAAGACCCACTGGTCCTGGTTGTCGACGGGCAGCAGCGCGCCGTCCGCGTCGGGGTTGGTGAGGTAGCAGGCGATGAAGTGCCGGTCGCCGACGACCTCGGCGAGGCGCTTGGCGGTGAAGGTGACGCTGACGTTGTGGAACAGCTCGCCCGCGCCGGTCTGCCCGATGCCCAGCGCGTGCCGCACGGGGCTGCGCGGCCCGTCGGCGGCGACGAGGTAGTCGGCGCGCACGGTGCGGGTGGTGCCGCTCTCGCGGTCCAGGATCTCCGCGGTCACCCCGTCCGCGTCCTGGGTGAAGGACGTCAGCTCGGTGCCGAAGCGGATGTCGCCGCCCAGCTCGGTGGCCTGCCGCAGCAGTACCGGTTCCAGGTCGTTCTGGCTGCACAGGCACCAGCCCGAGGGGCTGAGCGCGGCCAGGCCGCCGCCGGGGTCGATCTCCCGGAAGAGCCAGCGCTGGTTGTCGCCGGTGAGCGATTCGGCCTGGAGGATGCCGTGGTTGCGGGCGAGCACGGAGGCGGCCTCACGGATCGCCGGCTCGACGCCCGCGGTCCGGTAGATCTCCATGGTCCGCACGTTGTTGCCGCGGCCGCGCGGGTGGTGCGAGGTCGCCGCGTGCTTCTCCACGAGCAGGTGGCGCACGCCGAGCCGGCCGAGGAAGAGGGAGGCGGACAGCCCCACCAGGGACCCGCCGATGACGAGGACCGGTACGTGCTCGGTGCGGTCGGGGCGGTCGGTGGACGTCGGTTGCATCTGTTGCTCCTGCCTTACGGGCGCGGGGCGCGGCGGCGGTGCGCCGCCGGTGCTGCCGGTGCTGCCGGGACCTGCGCCGGGGTGCGGCGCGGCCCAGGGGCCCGGCACGCCGTCGTCCGGTCCCGCCTCTCTCCTTGCCCGGTCGGCGGCCCGCGGGGTTGCGGCGGCCGCGCATTCGCCCGCATGGACCGCAGATCTCGCGGCGTTGGCGGCATCGACGCACGATCGGAAAACCAGGGGACGGCGGATCGGCAGTCGGACACGGCCGCGCGGCAGCCCACCCGCGACAAGCCCGTACGCGAGACCCGCCGCCGACCGGCGGCGCCGTAAGGAGAAGTGGAAGATGACGACCCTGTCCGGAGAGCCGGGAACGGCGGGCACCGCCGTCGCCGCGCGCGACACCGAGCCCGCGACGCTGCGCGTGGTGCTGATGCTGGACGTCAGGAAGGGCGCGCAGCAGGCCTTCCTGGACGCGTACCAGCTGCTGCGCGACCAGGTCGCGTCGGTGCCCGGCCATGTCAGCGACCAGCTGTGCCAGTCCATCGAGGACCCGTCGCAGTGGCTCATCACCAGCGAGTGGGAGAGCGCCGCGCCCTTCCTGGCCTGGGTGGAGAGCGCCGAGCACCGCGAGATGGTCAAGCCCATGCACGACTGTGTCAACGACACCCGGTCGCTGCGCTACGAGGTGCTGCGCGAGACGTCGGCGGCCGGGCACACCGGCAGCCGCGCGCCGCGGCCGGAGCGGGCGGGCGACGGCCGGATCCGGCACGCGATCACCTTCACCGTCCGGCCCGGCAGCGAGGAGGTCGTCGCGAAGCTGCTGAGCGAGTACGCCTCGCCGTCGGCCCGGGTCGACTCGGCGACCCGGCTGTGCCGGACGTCGCTGTTCATGCAGGGCAACCGGGTGGTGCGGGCGGTCGAGGTGCGCGGCAGCCTGTCCGCGGCGCTGCGGCACGTCGCGCAGCAGCCCGAGGTGCGGGCGGTCGAGGAGGCCATCAACCCGTACCTGGAGGAGGAGCGCGATCTGACCTCCCCCGAGTCGGCGCGCGCCTTCTTCGGCCGGGCGGCGCTCCCCGCGGTGCACGAGGCCGTGGCCGAGGCGGAGCGCGGCGGCCCGGTGCAGCGGTACGCGCTGCAGTACCCGGTGCGCGGCGGCGGTGGCGCCGCGGCGGCCCGGGTGCTGGCCCGGTCCGACGAGCTGGCGGCGGCCGACCCGACCGGTCCGCTGGTGCGCAGCACGGTCTTCCAGCGCGACGACGTGGTCGTGCGGGTCGTCGACCTGGCGGCCCCGGCCGAGGCGGACCTGGCGCTGACCACCGGCACCGCGGACCGCGACCTGGCCGCCGAGCTGGCCCGGCAGCTGGAACTGCCCGGCGCCGCCCGTGACCTCGGGACGGACCAGGGGCGCGCGGCGCTGCTCGCCCACTGCCGAATGACCCTGCTCACCGACCGCCACTCGCAGGACGTGTGACGGCCGGCCGCACGGCCCGGCAGTCCCGCTGCACCGCACCACCGCAGGCGACACGGCCGCGGATCCCCCGCGGCCGGCCGCTGTGACACCACTGGAGGCACCCGTCATGACCGCTCAGCCCCACCGGATCGTGCACGTCGACGACGTCGAGCCCAACCGGCGCCGTGGCGGTGATCTGCGCGCCATGCTCACCCCGACCCTCTGCGGATCGACGAGCGGCTTCATGGGCGTCGCGATCATGCAGCGCGGCGAGCACATCGCCGAGCACTACCACCCCTACTCCGAGGAGTTCGTCCTCGTCGTCGAGGGCGAGCTGGAGGTCGATCTGGACGGCACGGCGTACGCGCTCGCGCCCGACCACGGCCTGCTGATCCCCAAGGACGTGCGGCACCGCTTCCGCAACGTCGGCACCGGCACGGCCCGGATGGTCTTCCACCTGGGCCCGCTCGCGCCGCGTCCGGAGCTGGGCCACGTCGACACCGAGGACGCCGCGGGCAACCCGCTGCCCGCCGCCGGTGCCATGGCCGGCGCCGGGCGGCCGCCGGAGGCGGCGGGAGCGGTCAAATGACCAGGCGGGTCGCGGTCACCGGTATCGGGGTGGTCGCGCCGGGCGGGATCGGCGTACCGGCCTTCTGGGACCTGCTGTCGTCCGGGCGGACGGCGACCCGGCGGATCTCACGGTTCGACGCCACGGGCTTCCGCTCCCGAATAGCCGCCGAGTGCGACTTCGACCCGGCCGGTGTCGGCCTCGACCCGGTACGGCTGGCCCGCGCCGACCGCTACGTGCAGTTCGCGATGGCCGCGGCGGACGAGGCGCTGCACGACGCGGGGATGGACCCGCAGGCCGAGGACCCCTGGCGGATCGCGGTGTCGCTGGGCACCGCGGTGGGCGGCACGACCCGCCTGGAGCACGACTACGCCCTGGTGAGCGCGGGCGGTGACCGCTGGGACGTGGACCCGGCGAAGGCCGAGGCGCATCTGCACCGGGCCTTCACCCCGGCCGCCCTGAGCGCGGAGGTCGCCGAGCAGATCGGCGCGCACGGCCCGGTCCAGACGGTCTCCACCGGCTGCACCTCGGGCCTGGACGCGGTCGGCTACGCCTTCCGGACCATCGAGGAGGGGCGCGCCGACATCTGCATAGCCGGCGCGTCGGACTCGCCGATCTCGCCGATCACGGTGGCCTGCTTCGACGCCATCAAGGCGACCTCGCCGAACAACGACGACCCGGCGCACGCCTCACGGCCGTTCGACGCCGACCGGGACGGCTTCGTCCTCGGCGAGGGCGGCGCGGTGCTGGTGCTGGAGGAGCTGGAGCACGCGCGGGCCCGCGGCGCGCACGTCTACTGCGAGGTCACCGGCTACGCCACCTTCGGCAACGCCCACCACATGACGGGGCTGACCCGCGAGGGCCTGGAGATGTCGCGGGCCATCGACCACGCGCTCGCGCACGGCAGGACCGACCGCACCGCCGTGGACTACGTCAACGCGCACGGCTCGGGCACCAAGCAGAACGACCGGCACGAGACGGCCGCGGTCAAGCGCTCGCTGGGCGAGCACGCCCGCAAGACCCCGATGAGCTCGATCAAGTCGATGGTCGGGCACTCCCTCGGCGCGATCGGCGCGATCGAACTGGCCGCCTGCGCACTGGCGATGGAGCACGGCGTGGTGCCGCCGACCGCCAACTACGAGACCCCGGACCCCGAGTGCGACCTCGACTACGTGCCGAAGGAAGCGCGCGAGCGGCGGCTGCGGACGGTGCTGTCCGTCGGCAGCGGCTTCGGCGGCTTCCAGTCCGCCGTGGTCCTCAACCGGGAGGAGGCGAACCGATGACCGGCACGACCACGGGAAGGACCGCCGCGCGGCGCCGTACGGTGATCACCGGGCTGGGCGTCGTCGCCCCCACCGGAGTGGGCGCCGACGCGTACTGGAAGGCGGCCAAGGAGGGCGTGAGCGCGCTCGGCCCGGTCACCCGGGAAGGCTGCGAGGCACTGCCGCTGGCCGTCGCGGGCGAGGTGCCGGGCTTTGACCCGTCCTCGCTCGTCGAGGAGCGCTACCTGGTGCAGACCGACCGTTTCAGCCACTTCGCGATGGCCGCCGCCGACATGGCCCTGCGCGACGCGGCTCTGGACGCGGCGGGCGCCGGGGAGTACGGCATCGGCGTGGTGACCGCGGCCGGTTCCGGCGGCGGCGAGTTCGGCCAGCGCGAACTCCAGCAACTGTGGGGCCGCGGGCCGCGCTTCGTCGGCCCGTACCAGTCGATCGCCTGGTTCTACGCGGCGAGCACCGGCCAGATATCCATCCGCGGCGGTTTCAAGGGCCCCTGCGGGGTGGTCGCGAGCGACGAGGCGGGCGGGCTCGACGCCTTCGCGCTCGCCGCGCGCGGCATCCGCGGCGGCACCGACGCCATCGTGGTCGGCGCGACCGAGGCGCCGCTCGCGCCGTACTCGGTCGTGTGCCAGCTGGGCTACCCGGAGCTGAGCCGCGCGACCGACCCGCAGCAGGCCTATCTGCCCTTCACCGACCGGGCGTGCGGCTTCGTCCCCGCCGAGGGCGGCGCGATGTTCGTCGCCGAGGAGGAGGACGCGGCCCGCGCCCGCGGCGTCACCGCACGGGCGGTGATCGCCGGGCACGCCGCGACCTTCACCGGCTCCGCGGACTGGGCCGCCTCCCGCGAGGGCCTGGCGCACGCGATCCGCGGCGCGCTGGCCGAGGCGGACGCGGCGCCCGAGGAGATCGACGTGGTATTCGCGGACGCGCTCGGCGTGCCCGCCGCCGACCACGCCGAGGCCCTGGCGCTGGCCGACGTGCTGGGCCCGCACGCGGCCCGCGTGCCGGTCACCGCCCCCAAGACCGGTACCGGGCGCGCCTTCTGCGGCGCCGCGGCACTGGACGTGGCCTGCGCGGTGCTGGCCATGGAGCACGCGGTCGTGCCGCCCACCCCCCACGTCACCGACGTGACGGGCGGGCTCGACCTGGTCACCGGCCACGCCCGGCCCGCCGACCTGCGCACCGCGCTGGTGCTCAGCCGCGGCCTGCTCGGCTCCAACTCGGCGCTCGTGCTGCGGCACGGCGCGGACGCCCGGCTGTGACCGCCGCCCCCACTCCCCCGGTCCCCGACCGGAACCCCTCACGCAAGGAGCCGCTCATGCACACCGTGATCACCTACCCGGAACTGGCCGCGCTGATGGAGCGCCGGGCCGGCATCGTCGTCGACCCGGCCGACCTGGAGCTCCAGTCCGACACCCCGTTCGCCGACTTCGGCCTCGACTCGCTGGGCCTGCTCGGCATCGTGGGCGCGCTGGAGAACGAGCACGGCGCGACCATCCCGGCCGACGCCGACGCCTGCCGCACGCCGCGCGAGCTGCTGGACGTCGTCAACGACGTGCTGAAGGCGAGGGCATGAGCCATGGCCGCACACACCGAGAACGAGATCGTCATCGGCGCCCCGCTGGACCTCGTCTGGGACATGACGAACGACCTGGAGCGCTGGCCGCAGCTGTTCAGCGAGTACGCGTCCGTGGAGGTTCTGGAGCGCGAGGGCCGTAGGACCACCTTCCGGCTCACGATGCACCCGGACGAGAACGGCACGGTGTGGAGCTGGGTGTCCGAGCGCGAGCCGGTGCCCGAGACCCGTACCGTGACCGCCCGCCGGGTGGAGACCGGGCCGTTCGACTTCATGGAGATCTTCTGGAGCTACCACGAGGTCCCCGGCGGCACCCGGATGCGCTGGGTGCAGGACTTCGCCATGAAGCCGGACGCGCCGGTGGACGACGCCGGGATGACCGCCCGGATCAACGCCAACTCGGTGGTCCAGCTCGAACTCATCAGGGACACCATCGAGAAGCGCGCCCGCGAGGACGTCCCGGTCGCCAACTGACGCCGCGCCCCGGGCGGTCAGCCCGCCCGGGGCGTGAACCCCCCGCGCCCCGCCATGCCCAGGAAAGGACGTACCGCCGTGCACCGCGCCCTGATCGTCGCCCGGATGGCCCCCGGCTCCGCGGACGACATCGCCGAGGTCTTCCGCACCTCCGACCGCGGCGACCTGCCGCGGCTCATCGGGGTGAGCAGCCGCAGCCTGTTCCAGTTCGGCGACCTCTACTTCCATCTGATCGAGGCGGACGGCCCGCCCGGAGCCAAGGTGGCCGAGCACGCCTCGCACCCCGACTTCCAGGACATCAGCCGCCGGCTGTCCTCCCACGTCAGCGCGTACGACCCGGAGACCTGGCGGTCCCCGAAGGACGCGATGGCGCGGGAGTTCTACCGCTGGGACCGCGACCGCGCGGCGGTCTGACGTCCCGGCGGCCGACGGGACCGGGCCGCGCGCAGGGCCCCGTTCCGTCGTCCGGACGGCCCAATTCGCCACCCGGAGGGCGCAAGGACCACCCCCTTGCAGCTCTCTCCGGTGGCGCGTGGGGTGCGTGGGGCTGACGGTGAACACGTCGCACCTGCGATTCGCTTCGGCCGACCGCCTGTCGGCCGGCGCAGACGCGGCGGAAGGAACACCTCACATGCGCACTGCCCGCACCCTCTTCGCCGGAGCTGCACTCACCGCAGTCCTCGCCATCGCCGCCCCGGCCGCCCACGCGACGGGTGCCGTCAACGCGTACGACCCGAGCAGCCACGGTTCGTCGCACTCCACCACCCACGACAACTCCCAGTCGACGACGGAGAACAGCAGCGACTCCGCCGCGACGGGCTCGGACAACGCCACCTCGGACGACGCCGCCCAGCAGGGCGACGCCGGTTCGTGGCACGGCAAGCACCCGCACGGCGGCGTGCACACCGGCGGCGGCGGCATGGCGCTGTCCGGTGGCGGCATGGCGGCCGGTTCGGTGCTGCTGCTCGGCGGCCTCGGCGCCGGTGCGGTCGCGCTGCGCCGCCGTCGCACCCCGGTCGGCGGCCTGGTCTGAACCGCCCTCCGGTGAACGGCTGATCACCGGCTGAACACTCCTCAGCTGTCTCCTGCCGTGGCCACCGTCGCTCCCCGCGGCGGTGGCCACGGCATATCCGGCTCCGCCGCCGGAAGCCCACGCTCGCGAGCCGCGGCACGGCCCGGCGAGAAAGGCCCGAGGAAAGGCACCGCCCCATGGACCAGCAGTACCCGCCGCCGCCCGCGGGCGCGGCGGACGCCCCGCCGCCCCGCACGCGCTCGCGCATGCTGCGCTGGGCGCTCGCCTCGGCGGCGATCGGCGCCCTGATGATCTACAACTCGGTCGACTCCGCGGGCCGCGGCCTGCCTGCCCCGCCCGCCTCCGCCGCGGCGCCGCCCAGCGCCACCACGAGCGGCCAGAGCGCCATCGCGCCCGTGCCGACGGTCACCGTGCCGCCGCTGCCGGGGTCCGCCCCCACCCGGCTGGTCGTCAAGGGCATCGGGGTCGACGCCCCGTTCACCACCTTGCACCTGGACTCCTCGGGCAATCTCGCCGCGCCACCGGCCGGGGACAAGAACCTCGTCGGGTGGTACGCCGACGGGCCCAGTCCGGGCGAGCGCGGTCCGGCGATCGTGGCGGGGCACGTCGACACCAAGACCGGTCCCGCGGTCTTCCTGATGCTGCGCCTGGTCAAGCCGGGCGACCCGGTGGAGATCACCCGGGCGGACAAGACGGTGGCGGTCTTCACCGTCGACTCCGTCGAGCAGTTCTCCAAGGGCGACTTCCCCGACCAGCGGGTCTACGGCGACACCCCCGACCCCCAATTGCGCCTGATCACCTGCGGCGGCTCCTACGACCGCAGCAAGCGCGACTACACCGACAACGTCGTGGTCTTCGCGCACCTCACGTCGTCCCGCACGGCCTGACCACCCCCGCACGGCGGCGGCCGGCCCGGGTGGTGGCGATCCTGGACGCCGACAAGGAGGGCTTCCTGCGG
>NZ_JBSGHL010000081.1:0-30247 GCF_053604375.1 Streptomyces sp. NPDC004031
GCCGCGGGCGCGGCGCTCAGGTCGGGGGTGAGGTGGGTGATGAGGGCGTCGAGGCTGTAACTGGGCAGGTCGGGGTGCGTGGTCTTGGCCAGGCGACAAGCCCCGGCGCACCCGCCGAAGGCGCCCGGCTTCGCGCCCGGCCCGCCGCGCGCGGCATGATGGGCCCATGTCCCCGTCACCGCCGCCCCCCGCCCGTACCGGAAAACCCGCAGGCCAGAGCCGGGGCGGAGGACGTACGGGACGGCCGCCGCGCACCTCGCGCGCGGAGATCCTGGACGCCGCACGGCGGCTCATCGACCGCGACGGCTGGGAGAAGCTGACGATCCGGCGGCTCGCCGCCGAGGCGGACGTGGGAGCGACGACGCTCTACCACCACATCCGGGACAAGGAAGACCTGCTGGTCCAGCTGCTCAACCACCATGTCGCCCAGCTGGAGCGCCCGCCGCTGCCCGCGGAGCCGCGCGAGCGCGTCCTCGTCGCCGCGACCGCGATGCACGACGCGCTGGCGGGCTGGCCGTGGGCGGCCGAGGTGCTCACCACGGACGGCTTCGTGGGCCTGCTCGACGAGTCGGCGCTGTGGATGGTCGAGGCGATCGTCGGCGGCGCGCGCGACCTCGGGCGCTCGACGGAGCAGGCCGTCGACCTCTTCCGGGTGGTCTGGTACTTCACGGTCGGGGAGATCCTGGTGCGCGCCCGCACCGCGGGCCGCGCGGCCGAGGGCGGACTGCCGCCGTTCCGCGCGGCCTTCGACGCCGAGGTCGTCCCGCACCTCGCGGCGGTCGGCCCGCGCTGGCACGACCTCGCCCTGCGCGACACCTACCCGCAGGGCCTGCGCGCCCTGGTCGACGCCCACCTGGCGTGACCGGCGGCGGGCGGAAAACACGACGGGCCGCCCGCCCCGGGGAGTTGGGGGGCGGACGGCCCGACGTGCGGGAGGGTCTCAGGCGCCGATGCGCGGCAGGCTCGCGAACGGGCCCGGCAGAGCGGTGTTGGTCTGCTGGGCGCGCATGAGCGCGAGCACCGCGCCGGCCGCGGCCAGGATCAGGCTGATCCAGAAGCCGAAGGCGTGGCTGACGACGTCGCCGAAGTCGTCGTGCGCGAAGATCGCGATGATGTAGAGCACGAGGCTGACCACGAAGCCCACGAAGGTGAGCATCCGCGGAGGGGCCGGCAGCGACACGGTCGGCGAGAAGAGGGAGATCGCGAGCACGCCCGCGGAGACCACGCCTATCGCCATCGCGAACCACGCGATGAAGAAGCCGTGACCGAAGGTCCACGCGTTCCAGCTGTGGCTCGCGTGCTGTCCCATGAAGCTGATGGAATAGTGCTCGTAGCTGAAGAACGAGAAGATGAAGAGAAGGGCCCCGACACCGAGAATCGCCCAGTCGAGGCGATTGACGGAGTTGGGGTCGAACGAGCCCCCGGGCCGGCCGCCCGCGTTCGGCGGCGGAGCCGGCGGGCCAGGGGGCGGCGGCACCTCGTACGTCATGGCGTGTTGTCTCCCTGCGCGTTTGAACTATTTGTCAGTCGGCGGCTGAGACTAGCGCCTGACGTGCCCCACGTCAGCTCATCGCGCAGCGCTGTGAACGGTGACCCGAATGAGCGTGGAGCTACCGCAGAAACGCCTGGGGCGTGAGTTCCGGTCTCGTATCCACGGGAATGGGCAGCACTTCCGTATTTGCCCCCCGGTGAATCCGAGCGGACGTTCGAATGGACGCGACGGTACGTCAAGTCACTGTGATCTCGGTGCAATTGGGACGTAAAGCATGCTTGTGGGGTAGGAGGGACTCCGTTTGTCACGGCGGAGTGCGGATTGCCGCCGCGACGTCGCCGCTGCGACAACCGCATGCGAATCGTTACGAAAGCGTTCCGGTTTCCGCCCGGACCCGCACCCCCGCCCGGCGCGCGGCATAGCGGGCACGCGCCTCGTCCACCGTCAACGTCACACATTCAAGCGGCGGTTGGGCCGTGAAATGCTCGCGCAGGACGTGCCCGCAGGTCGGGGCGATGGACGTGGTGAACGGGACGGCGAGCGAGGGGCGGGCGGTCAGCCGCATCGCCCGGCGCAGCAGCGGACGGCCGAGCCGTACGGCGGCGGTGGTCCGGCGCGGACGGGGGAAGCCGGTGACGCGCCAGAACCACTCCGGCATCGTCGCCAGGGTCAGCGCGGCCGTGACCCGCGACACCGCGCCGAGCCGGGGCCCGACGCTGCTCAGCGGCGGGTGGAGCAGGTAGCGCATGCCGTCGTTGGCGCGCTCCGACGTGCACAACGCGGGCCGCAACCCGGCGTAGTACGCGGCGACTTCGGCGCGCGAGCGGGGCACGTCGGCGGGCGCGCAGGTCTGCAGCCCGGCGGCGGTCGCGCACTCCGCCCAGTACCGGCGGTCCTCGGCGTGGCTCAACCGGCCCGGCCCGTACGCCTCGTAGCACGTCTGCATCGACTCCCACGCGACGATGTGCACCCACAGCTGCGAGGCGGGGCTGTTCGCGCTGTAACGGCGGCCGGTCACCGGGTCGGTGCCGGTGACGCGGGTGTGGACACGGGTGACGGTCTCGGCGGTGCGCACGGCGGTACGGGCGTCGCCGAGCGCGACGGTGAGCAGGTAGCCGAAGGTCTGGTCGAAGCGGCCGTGCGGGTTGCGGTACATGCCGCCGCTGTCGGCGGCGGCCGCGGCGAGCAGCGGGTCGAGGTGCTCCAGGACGATGGCGCGCTGGAAGCCGACGAGGGAGGTCGGCGCGGCCCACACCTTCCAGCTGACCGACTCCGGCCCGAACAGGCCGTGGTCCAGGGTGCGCAGAGGCGTGCGCTGTACGGGGTGCATGGGGCGCTCCGGGCTCGGGTCGGAAGGGGAGGGGGTCACCGCGCGGCCTCGCCGGGCACCGACCTCGCCGCATCGCCCTCCGCGTCGGCGTAGTGCGTCCAGAACTGGTTGCGGAAGGTCGACTCCGGGTCCAGCTTGGCCTTCCAGCGGAAGAAGTCGTCGACGGCCGGATACGCGCGGCGCAGTTGCTCCCCCGTGGCGTAGCGGTGGTAGCTGAGGTAGTACGTGCCGCCCACGGCGAGGGCGCAGTCCAGCAGTGCGCGCATCACGTGCACGGTGCGGGCGATGGCGGTCTCGTCGAGCGGCTGGCGGAAGTAGACGACGGCGGCGACACGGTCCTCGGTCGCGTACGACAGGAAGGCGTCGGTGTTGCGGGGCACGAAACGCATCGTCGTGTTGAGCAGCTGGAACCTTTCGGCACGCAGCACCGCCCGTCCCGCGTCGAGGAATTCGGTGATGCGGTGCGCGGGCAGGAAGAACTCCTGGAGCCAGTAGCCGGACCGTTTCCGCGGGATGCTCAGCGCCTGGATCGACTCCTTGGCGACGTTGTTGCGCCGCACGGTCTCCATCCGCGCCCGGTGCTGCACCTCCCACCCGAAGCGGCGCTCGCGCATCCACGAGCTGTAGGTGCAGCCGAGGAAGAGCCCGCGCTGCTTGAGCAGATCGACGCGGCCGAGCGGCTCGCTGCGCACGGGTTCCCGGCTGCGCCCGCCCGGGGTGAGGCGGTAGTCGACGCACAGGAGTTTCTCCCACAGCTCGGACGGGGTGACGGCGAGCCGCGCGTAATGGAAATGCACGGGGCTTTCCGCCGGTTCCGCGGTGGCGGCGGCGGTGACCTCGCGCAGCGTCCGCGGATATTCCCCGGTCGGCATCACCGCGACGCGCGACTTGCGGTATTCGTGGTTCTCGGTGAGTTCGATCGTGACGTCCAGCAGGACACCGACCAGGCCGAGCCCGCCGAGGACCAGACGGAAGACGTCCGGCTCGCGCTCCCGGTCGGCGGTGACGATCTCGCCGTCGGCGAGCATGACGCGCAGGCTCACCACGGTCGCGGCGAGCACGCCGGTGTCGATGTTGCGGCCGTGCGCGTTGATGCTGACCGAGCCGCCGACGGTGAAGACCCCGTAGCTCTGCGTCACGCGCGGCGACAGGCCCAGCGGGTCGAGCGCCTCGCGCAGCGCGTCCCACGTCACCCCCGCCTGGACGCGCGCGGTGCGGGCCGCGACGTCGATGTCGATGATGCGGTCCAGGGCGCCGGTGTCGATCTGCACGGCCCCGTCGGCGATGTTCAGGCCGCCCTGGTTCCAGCCGCCGCCGCGGACGCACACCCCCGTACCGGCCCGGCGGGCGCGGGCGAGCACGTCACGCACCTCGCGGGCGTCGCGCGGGCGGGCCAGCCCGGCGGCCTCGGCGGCGTACGTACGGCTGCCGTCGGTGATCAGCGTGCTCATGGTGGCAGGACTCCCGGAACGTGTCGGCGTGATCGGAACGGCCGAAAGGGGCGGCCGAAACGGGGTGGTCGCGGTGTGCGGTGTGCGCTGGCAGGTGGTGCGGAACGCGGCGGCCGGAGGCCGCGGCGGCGCTAAGGGCGCGGTGGCGCCGCGGAACGTCCGGCCGCGCTGAATTCGGGCCGCCGTCGCCGCTGTCGAGCACAGTCAACCGCAATTGACCCCGGGCAACCGGGGTATTTCGGGTACGACGTCCTCAATTCACTCAACTGCCGGACGCACCGCCACAATTTGGTCGGTATCGTCCGCCGGGAGCGAGCGGAAAACCACGACCCGGTCCGGTGCGGCGCGGTTCCGGCCCCACCGGGTCTCGACCCGACCAGTAGGACAGGACGATCAGGTGGACGCATTGCGCAGCGCGATCAGCAGGAACGACGGGACGGACGAGCGCACGGCCGGACGGGCGGGCGGCGCGGACCGCCCCCTCCGGACACCGGCCGCGAGCGCCGACTGCGTCGTGCCCTTCCGGGCGGGCGACGGCACAGCGCTCGGTCTGATCAACGTCCGCGGGCCGCACGCCCCCACCCGCGGCCCCGTCCTGCTCGTGCACGGCGCCGGGGTGCGCGCCGCGACCTTCCGGCCGCCCACCGGGCACACCATCGTCGACGCGCTGCTCGCCGCCGGATTCGACGTGTGGCTGGAGAACTGGCGGGCCAGCGTGGACCGGCCGCCGGCGCCCTGGACGCTCGACGACGCGGCCGCGTACGACCACCCGGCGGCGGTCGCCGCGGTGCTGCGGCACACCGGCGCCGACCGGCTGCCGGTCGTCGCGCACTGCCAGGGCTCCACGAGCTTCGTCATGGCGCTGATCGCCGGGCTGGTGCCGCAGGTCGACACGTTCGTCTCCAGCGCGGTGTCGCTGCACCCCGTCGTACCGCGCGCGGCCGCCCGCAAACTGCGCTGGCTCACCCCCGCCTTCGGCGCCCTCTCCCGCTACGTCGACGCCCAGTGGGGCAACGGCCCGCGCGGTCTCGTCCCCCGCCTGACCTGCGCCGCGGCGGGCGCGCTGCACCGCGAGTGCGACAACGGGGTGTGCCGCATGGCCAGTTTCATGTTCGGCGCGGGCCACCCCACGCTGTGGCGGCACGAGAACCTGGACGCGGCCACCCACGAGTGGCTGCGCGACGAGTTCGGCTGGGCGCCCGTCGACTTCTTCCGGCAGATCGACCGCTGCGTACGCCGCGGCAGCCTCGTCTCCGTCACCGCAAACCCGCTGCTGCCCGCGGACTTCGCCGCCGCCGACCCCCGTACCGACGCCCGCTGCGTCTTCCTGACCGGCGCGGCCAACGCCTGCTTCGACCCGGTGAGCCAGATCCGCAGCCACGAGCACTTCACCGCGCGGCGCCCGCGCGAGGCGCACACCCTGCACCTCCTGGAGGGCTACGGGCACCAGGACGTCTTCATCGGCAAGGACGCCGCACGCGACGTCTTCCCGCTCGTCGTCGCCGAACTCACCGGCCGGGCACCCGTCCCCGCCCCTCAGGCGGCCGCCCGCGCGCGGGGCGGGGCGAACGTCCCCACGTAGGGCAGCCCGCTCAGCTCCCGGACGGACTCCATCACCGCCGCGGTGAACTCCCGCGCAGTACGCGGCACGGAGCCGTCCGGGACGGGCGGCGGGAGCAGCGGGGCGCCGAAACGGATCCGCACCGCGCCGCGCTCCCACGCCGGAAGGCGGCGGCCGACGGGCTGCACCCGGTCCGTGCCCGTGATGCCGACCGGCACGACCGGCACCCCCGCGGCCATCGCCAGATGCGCCACACCCGTCCGGCCGCGGTAGAGGCGGCCGTCCGGCGAGCGCGTGCCCTCCGGGTAGACGCACACCAGACCGCCGCCGCGCAGCACCGGAAGCGCCGCCGCCAGCGCCGCCAACGCCTCGCGGCCGCCCGCCCGTTGCACCGGGATGGCGCCCAGCCCGCGCATCAGCAGCCGCATCCCCGCGCCGCTCGCGCCCGTCCCGGTGAAGTACTCCTCCTTGGCCCAGAACGTCATCCGCCGCGGCACCGCGGACATCAGGAAGTACTCGTCGCACACCGACAGGTGGTTGGCCGCGACGATCGCGCCCGTGGCGCGCGGGACATGGTGCGCGCCGCTGATGTCGAGATCCCACAGCGCGCGCAGCGGACGGCTGCCCAGCAGCCGGAAGGTGTCGTAGAGGTAGGCCATGGCGCTTCGTCTACCGGGACGCCCGGCCACCGGCCCGCCCGACGCCCGGTGTTCCGGGCGGAATTCACCGCTTTGCCACAGTGCGTCGCCATCGGGCGGGGCCCGCGGCGCGGCTTGACTGAGCTACGGGTTCCCTCGCCGCGGCCGTCCCCGCCGCGGACCGGACACGCCAGGAGGCACAGGTGGAAAAACGTATCCGCGTCGTCGTGACCGGACTCGGTGCGACGACCCCGGTCGGCGGCGACAGCACCGCCTTCTGGCAGTCCCTGCTGGCCGGCACCTCCGGGGTGCGGGCGCTGACCCAGCCCTGGGCCGACGAACTCCCCGTACGCATCGCCGCACCCGCCGCGTGCGAGCCCACGCAGGTGCTGGACCGGGTCGAGGCTCGGCGGCTCGACCGCTCCGCGCAGTTCGCGCTCGTCGCCGCACGCGAGGCCTGGGCCGACGCGGGGCTGGCCGGGACCGCCGTCGAACCACGGCGGCTCGCCACCGTCGTCAGCTCCGCCGTCGGCGGCTGGCACACCCTGCTGGGCAGTTGGGACGCCATGACCGCGGACGGCGCCCGCGCGGTACCGCCCCTCACCATCCCCAAACTCATGCCCAACGCGGCAAGTGCGCGCATCAGCATGGAATTCGGCGCGCACGGCGGCAGCCACGCCGCCGTCAGCGCGTGCGCCAGCGGGGCCGACGCGATCGCCTGGGCCTGCGACCTCATCCGCGGCGGCCGCGCCGACGTCGTCCTCGCCGGCGGCTGCGAAGCCGTCGTCCACCCGCTCGCGTTCGCGGCGTTCGCCGCGATGCGGGCGATGTCGCGGCGCAACGCCGAACCCGAGGCCGCGTCGCGGCCGTTCGACGCCGACCGCGACGGATTCGTCCTCGGCGAGGGCGCGGGCGTCCTCGTCCTGGAATCCGCCGCGCACGCCGCGCGGCGCGGCGCCCGCGCCTACGCGGAGATCGCCGGACACGGCACCTCCGCCGACGCACACCACCTCGCGCAGCCCGACCCCGCCGGGCGCGGGGTCGCCGAGGCGCTCGCCGCCGCGCTCGGCGACGCGGACGCCTCGCCGTACGACGTCGCGCACGTCGGTGCGCACGCGACGGGCACGCCCGTGGGCGACCTCGCCGAGGCCCGCGCGCTCGCCCGCGTCCTCGGGCCCGCCGCGGTGCGGCATGCCGCGGTCACCGCGACGAAGTCCATGACCGGGCACATGCTCGGGGCGTCCGGTGCCGTCCAGACGATCGCGGCGGTGCTCGCCCTCCACGAGCGTCTGGCACCACCTGTCCTCAACCTCGACGCGGTCGACCCGGAGGTGCTGGCGCTGGGCCTGGACGTCATCCGGGACAAGCCCCGCGAACTCCCCTTCGACGGGCCGCTCACCGCGCTGAGCAACTCGTTCGGGTTCGGGGGGCACAACACGGTGCTTGTGCTTCGCTCGGTGTGAGCGCCCCGTTCTGCGTGGTGCGGTGCGGTGCGCGACCTTCCCTGCGGTGGGGGCTGAGCGCGCAGTTCCCCGCGCCCCTTTCGCGGCGCCGCCGCCGCTGGGTCGGGGGCCGCCACGGGGCACCTCCTCGGAATGCGCCTTCACCCTCCTACCTGGTCGGTGAGCCACCGACAGCGCATTCCTGCGGGGGCACCCCGCACCGTCCCCCTCCAGGCCGGACTAGCGGCTGCCTGCCGGTGGGGGTGAGTGTTCATGGGCGCGACTGCGCGGGACAGCACCCGTTTTTCCGGGGCCCCGGGGCACAGCGGCGTGGGAGAGCACCCGTTTTCAGGGGCGCGGGGAACTGCGCGACAAGCCACGACGGCGGGACGGTCGCGGGTCCACCGCAAGCGGCAGCCCGGGGGGCCCAGTTGGGTGAGGGGGAGGGAGAAGTCCGGTGGCGGCGGGACAAGGAGGGGGGCGGGCCGGTAGGAAGCGTCAAGTGTGTACGTTTTGCCACCTCGTGGGTGGAATCCGATGACCGAGCTCCACGCGGCAGCGAGCCGCACCGCGACGCCGCCGGGACGCGTGCGGCCCGGGAAGCCCGAGCCGCGCCGCGTGCGGGCCCGGCGGCCGTGGCTCACGGTCGTGCTGGCCGTGCTGTGCGCGGCCTTCGCGGCGGCGGGGTCGTACGACCTCAAGGACCATCTGTCGTTGGGGGGTTACATCGCGGACAACGCGGAGGCGGGCGCCGCCGATCAGTGGCTGGACGCGCATTTCGGTGCGGGGGAGCCGCAACTGCTGCTGCTGGCGCGGGCGGGGAGCGGGACCGTGGACGCGCCGGGGGCCGCCGCGGAGGGGCGGCGGATCGCGGCGGGGCTGGCGACGTCGCCGGATGTGACGGCGGTGCACGCGTACTGGAACTCGGCGACGGACGAGCTGCGTTCGGCCGACCGGCGCGAGGCGCTGCTGACCGTGCGGCTGCGCGGTGACGACACGCAGGCCACGTACGCGTCGGAGCGGCTGGTGAAGGAGTTCGCGGGGCGGCACGGGCCGCTGACGCTCACCGCGGCGGGGCCGGGTCCGACGCGGACCGAGATCGTCGCGCAGACGCGGCACGACGTGGAGCGGGCGGAGTTCCTGGGCGGGCCGCTGACGCTGCTGATCCTGGTGGTGGCGCTGGGCTCGCTGGTGGCGGGGCTGCTGCCGGTCGCGGTGGGCGGTGTGGCGGTGGCGGGCGCGCTGCTGGCCCTGCGGGTGTATGCCGTGTTCGCGCCGGTGTCGATCCTGACGGTGAACCTCACGACGTCGCTGGGGTTCGGGCTCGCGGTGGACTACTGCCTGCTGATCGTGAGCCGCTACCGGGAGGAGTGCGGGCCGGGCCGTTCGCGGGAGGAGGCGGTGGCGGCGGCGGTGCGGACGGCGGGCCGCACGGTGGTGTTCTCGGCGCTGACGGTCGCCTCGTGCGCGGCGGCGCTGCTGCTGGTGCCGCTGTACTTGCTGTCCTCGATGGCGGTGGCGGTCATCGCGGTGACGCTGCTGGCGGCGCTGTGCGCGGTCGTGCTGCTGCCCGCGCTGCTGCTGCTGGCGGGGGGTGCGCTGGAGCGCCTGGACCCGTTCGGGCCGCTGCGCCGACGGCTGGCGGCGCGGTGCGGGAGCCCGTGGCACCGTGTCGCGCACACGGTGACGCGGCGGCCGCTGCTGTGGCTCGCGGCGGTGGGTGTGCTGCTGGTCGCGCTCGCGGCGCCCGCGCTGGGGGCGCGGGCGACGATCAGCGACGAGCGGGTGCTCGCCCCCGACTCCCCCGTGCAGACGGCCTCGCACCGGGTGGACGCGGCCTTCGACGCGCGTGTGCTGCGGCCGGTGCGGCTGGTGCTGCCGGGCGGGCCGGGGCGGGCCGACGCGCGCTATCTCGCGGACGTCTCCGAGCTGCCGGGTGTGGTGAGCGTGACGGGTCCCACGGGCGTGCTGGTGCACGGGCGGGTGGTGGACGACGACGCGGCGACCGCCCGCCGCCACACCGCGCCGGGCGGCGCGTACGCGGAGATCGTGACGGCGGGCGCGTACGACTCGGAGCAGGCGCAGCAGCTGGTGCGGACGCTGCGGGCGGAGCGGCCCGACCCGCGGGTGATGGTGGGCGGATTCGCGGCGAGCGTCGCGGACACGAAGGACGCGATCACCTCGCGGCTGCCGTGGGTGCTGGGGATCGTCGCGGCGTGCCTGGCGTTCTTCCTCTTCCTCTTCACCGGCAGCGTGGTGGTGCCGGTGAAGGCGCTCGCGATGTCCGCGCTGAGCCTGGCGGCGACGCTGGGGGTCCTGGTGTGGGTCTTCCAGGACGGCCATCTGCGGGGCGTGCTGGGCGACTTCACGGTGGACGGGCGGCTGGAGATCTCCACGCCGGTGCTCGCGGGCGTCATCGTCTTCGTGCTGACCGTCGACTACGAGGTCTTCCTGCTGTCGCGGGTGCAGGAGGAGTACCGCGCGTCCGGCGACATGCGCGCGGCGGTCGCGCACGGGCTGAGCCGCACCGGGGGTCTGCTGACGTCCGCGGCGCTGGTGCTGTCGGTGCTCATGGCCATGATGGCCGCCTCGCGCATCGAGGTGACCAAGCTCTTCGGCGTGGGTGTCGCGTTCGCGCTGGTGCTGGACGCGGTCGTGATCCGCGCGCTGCTCGTGCCCGCCGTCATGAAGCTGGCCGGGCGTGCCAACTGGTGGGCGCCGAAGGCGCTTTCGCGCGTCCATGCCCGGCTCGGAGTCCGTCCCTGATCCCCGTTCCCGTATCCCAACGAAGTGAGGCGTTCCCCGTGCCGTCCGTGTCCGACATCGCGCCGCAGCACGTCCGGGTGCTCCACGAGCTGGAGCCGGTCGTCGAGGCGAACCTGCACCGTCATCTGGCGCTGGCGAAGGAGTGGTTCCCGCACGCGTACGTGCCCTGGTCGCAGGGCGCCGACTTCGACGGACCGCTCGGCGGCCGGGCGTGGGAGCCCGCGGACTCCGCGCTGCCGGGCGCGGCCCGTACCGCGCTGATCGTCAACCTGCTCACCGAGGACAACCTGCCCAGCTACCACCGGCAGATCGCCACGCTGTTCGGCCGGGACGGCGCGTGGGGCACCTGGGTCGGCCGCTGGACGGCGGAGGAGGGCCGGCACGGCACCGCGATCCGGGACTACCTGCTCGCCACCCGGGGGGTGGACCCCTGCGCGCTGGAACGTTCCCGCATGATCCACATGACGCAGGGCTTCAGCTCCCCGCACGAGGACGACCCCGTGCACGCCATCGCGTACGTCGCCCTCCAGGAGCTGGCCACCCGCATCTCGCACCGCAACACCGGCCGGATCAGCGGCGATCCGCGCTGCGAGGCGCTGCTCGCGCGCATCGCGGCCGACGAGAACCTGCACATGGTCTTCTACCGCAACCTGCTCGACGCGCTGCTGGAGATCGCACCGGAAGCGGCGGTGTGCGGGCTGCGCGACGTCGTCACGGACTTCCGGATGCCGGGCCACGGCATCGACAACTTCGCCCGTCAGGCGCGGGAGTTGGCCTACGCCGGGGTCTATGACCTGCGCATCCACCACGACGAGGTGCTGCTCCCGCTGCTGCGCCACACCGGCGTCCTGCACCTGCCGGGCCTCACCGGCGGCGCCGCCCGCGCCCAGCAGGAGCTGGGCGGGCATCTGGAGCGGCTCGACGCCCTGGCCACCCGCTTCGAGAGCCGCCGGGCGGCGGTCCTGGCCGCGGCGGCGCCCGCCTGAGGCGCCGCCGCGGGGCCCGGTCCGTCAGAGGAACTGCCACAGGTGGTCGGCGGTCCCGTTGTCGTCGTACTGCACGACATGCGCACTGTTCGCCGTCGACATCAGGTCCACGCCCATGACCTTGCCGGAGTTCTTGTTGCGGATGCGGAACCAGCCGTCACCGTTGTCCACGAACTGCCAGAGGTGGTCGGCCGTCCCGTTGTCGTCGTACTGGACGACGTGCGCGCTGTTGGCCGTGGACATCAGATCGACGCCCATGACCTTGCCGGAGTTCTGGTTGCGGATCCGGAACCAGCCGTCGCCATTGTCCACCAGCTGCCACAGGTGGTCGGCCGTCCCGTTGTCGTCGAACTGCACCACATGCGCGCTGTTCGCCGTGGACATCAGGTCCACGCCCATGACCTTGCCCGAGTTCTTGTTGCGGATCCGGCGGTACGGCGCGGGGGCGCTCCACTGCCGGCCGGTCGGCGAGGCGGTGGGGAAGGCGGAGATCCGCAGCCGGGCGGCGCCCATCGGGACGAGCGTGACCGTCTCGACGGCCGCGGTGGAGCGTGCGGGCGAGTCCTGGAGCGGGGTGACGACGTGCTGGGAGTCCGCCTGCCATTCGGCGATCCGGCGGGCGGGCACGGTGACGCGGACCGGGCTGGTCGCCGGGGTGAACGGGTCGGCGGGCAGGGCGCCACCGCTGCGGCTGAAGCCCGCGCTCCCGGAGTCGAGGGCGAGCCCGTAGTTCCAGGCCGCGGTGGCGTGCACCTCGTACTGCGGGAACTGCGAACTGCCGCCCGTCTGGACGTAGTTCTCGCCCAGGTTGAGGGAGTACGTGAGCGGTCCGTGATCGACGGCGGTGGCACCGTGGTTGCCGGGCCAGGTCCGTACGGTCGTGGCCTGCGGCAGGGTGAGGACGACCGTGTCACCGTTGTTCCAGGTGCGGTTGACCACGGTGAACGCCGGGCCCTTGGGGGCGCTCACGGCCGCGCCCGCGACCGTGAGGCGGGGGCTTGCGCACCAGCCGGGGATCCGCAGGTAGAGCGGGAAGGACAGCGGGCGGGGGGTGTTGACGGTCAGCGTCACCGTCTCGGCGAACGGGTAGTCGGTGGTCTCGGTGACGGTGACAGACGTGCCGTCGGCGACCTTCGCGGTCACCTTGCTGGGCGCGTACATCACCGCGGCGAGCCCGAGATCCGGGGTCGCGGCCCACAGCTCCTCGGTGAAGTAGGGCCAGCCCATGCCGTAGTTGTGCGGGCAGCAGCGGTAGTTGTCGACGCCCGCCATGTAGGCCTGCATCGCGAAGCCGTTCTGGAACTGCCCTTGCGTCTTCGCGGTGTTGTCGAGATCGACGCTGTTGGCGCTGGTGATGTAGTGGATCGCCTTGCCGGACGGGTCGAGCGCGGCGGGCAGCGAGTTGAAGGCGAGGTCCTCGCAGCGGTCGGCCCACACCGGGTCGCCGGTGATCCGGGTCAGCAGCTGGTGGCTGGCCATGAACTCGACGATGCCGCACGTCTCGAAGCCCTGCCGCGGGTCGCCGAAGCCCGGCCGGGCGTTCTCGTCGCCCGCGAACCCGCCGCCGGGGAACTGCCCGTAGGCCGTCATCACCGAGGTGTAGTTCTGGTACGCGGCCTGCGTGAGGGTGCCGGACGGCGAGCGCAGCGCGTACTGGGCGGGCTCGCGGAAGCCCTGGGCGACGTTGACGTTGTGCAGCGTCGGCAGGTTGTTCACCCAGTTCGCGCCACCCGCGTGGATCTTGTCGGCGAGGTCGAGCAGGAAGGCGTCGCCGGTGCGGTTGTAGAGCCAGAAGACGCTGTCCAGGCCGTCGCCCCAGCGCACCGAGACCCAGCTCTGGTTGAAGGCGCCGGGCCCCTGGGCGTTCATGTAGCGGAAGAACGCGGTCAGCAGCGGCACGATGCGGCTGTCGCCGCTGTACTCCTGCCAGTTGCGCAGCGCCCAGGTCAGCGGGAGGAAGGGCCAGAAGTCGGGGCCGCCGCCGAGCGAGGTGCGCAGCGACGTCGGGCCGAAGAAGCCGTCGGACTGGGCCGTCGCGACGATGGCGTCCACCCAGCGGCGCACGGCCGCGAGCGCGGTCGCGTCACCGGTGAGGATCGCCAGGTCGGTGTAGCCGCGCAGCCAGTACGGCACCTCCTCCCAGCCGACCTTCTCCGGGTGCACCCAGCCGGTGCCGTCCATATTCAGGAAGTGCGAGGTCGCGGCGTACTGGCCGCACAGCCCGGCGAGTTGCTGCTGGAGCCGCCCCGCGAGCCAGCCGCCCGCCGTGACGGCCCCGGGCGGCAGCCGCAGGAACGCGGTCGGCGCCAGCGGGGAGCGGCTGGGCGCGTACAGGCCGCCGGGGGCGGGGGCGACGCGGGCCGAGGCACGACCCGGCACCCCTCCCCCGGCGGCGGCTCGGGCGGGCGCCGCGGCCACCAGGGGCAGCGCGGCCCCCGCGGAGGCGGCGGCCGTGGTCGCGGCGGCGAGGAACGTACGGCGGTTCAGGGGCATGGGGGGTGGCCTCCTGTGCTGCTTGCTCTTCCAACGTTGGAAATCCCGCTGTCGCTCAGCATGAGAGCACGGCCTCGCGGCCCTGTCCAGAGGCGGCACACAAGTAGGCTTTTGCCTCCCGCGTTACACAACAATCCCTGCGGTGGGCGGGGATGGGGCCGATACGGAAAGCCGCTGGCCGTCGGCGGTGCGGTGCGGCTTGCGGGGTCTCCAACGTTGTAAACAGCGAGCAGCGATTGACGCCCGTGGCTAATGTCATTAGCCTCAGGGCTATGGTTGTTAAGAAGTCGCTGACACCGGCCGCCGTGGTCGACGTGGCGCTCGGCATCGTGGACGAGCACGGCCCGGACGGCCTCACGCTCGCCGCCGTGGCGCACGGCTGCGGGGTCGCCACACCGTCGCTCTACAAGCACGTGGCGAGCCTCGGCGAACTGAGGACGCTCGTCGGAGCACGGGTGCTGGAGGAGGTGACCGACCTGATCGCGACCACCGTCCTGGGCACCGGCGGCGACGAGGCGGTCACCGGCCTGATGCGCGCCTACCGCGCGTACGCCGCCGCGCACCCGAAGCGGTACGCCGCGCTGCCGATGGACCCGCTGCACGACCCGATCCAGGAGGCGGCCGGCACGAAGCTCGTCGGCGTCATGTACGCCACGCTGCGCGGCTACGGGCTCGAAGGCCCGGCGGCCGTGCACGCGACCCGGCGCCTGCGGGTGCTCGTGCACGGCTTCGCGTCCCTCCAGACCGGGGGCGGCTTCGGCCTGCCGGAAGACCTCGACGACACCTACGACCAGCTCATCCAGATGTATCTGGCCAGCCTGAGGAGCGCATCATGAGGATCCCGCTGTCCGTCGCGGGCGTGCTGTTCCTGCTCTACCCCGCCCTCCGCCCGTGGAAGGACGAGTCCACCGCCTCGGGCGCGGCCGCCGCGATGGGCTCCACCGCGTGGGTCGTCGCCCACCTGTGCGCGATGATCGGGTTCATCGTGGTGGCGATCGCACTGCTGTCGGTCGACCGCACGGCGGCGATCGTGTTCTGGATCGGCGCCGGACTGACCCTCCCGTACTACGGCGCCGAGGACTTCGGCCTGCACGCGATGGCCGGCCAGTCGAACGTCCTGCACCTGGCCGAGGACGTGCGCTACAACCCGTTCGCGATGACGGTGTTCGGACTCGGGCTGCTGACCATGGCGGCGGCCGCGATCCTCGTCGCGGTCCGGCTGCGCACGGTGCCGTCGATCCTGTTCGCGGTCGGGTTCGGCCTGTTCCTCCCGCAGTTCTTCGGCCCGCCCGCGCTGCGGATCGCGCACGGCGTGCTGCTCGCCGCCGCCTGCGGGTGGCTGGCCTGGGACGCCAAGCGCGTCCAGCCCGCGCCCGCGGCGGCCTGACGCGAACCGCCGCCACGCGCGCCCCTGGCTGCGGCCGGTGGCGCGCGACGGCCGTACGGGCGCCCGGGTCGCGGGCCGTTCACCCGGCGGTGGCATGATCCCCGGGTGGACATCTCGGTGGACGCGTTGAGCCAGGTGGACTGGGACGGTCTCGACCACGCCTACGGGCGCGCCTCGGACGCGCCGGGGCAGCTTCTCGCGCTCGTCGGGGACGATCCCGACGCACAGAGCGACGCGGTGGGATACCTGGACGCGGCGATGCTGCACCAGGGCAGCGTCTTCTCCGCGACCGGCCCGTTCGTCCGGTTCGTCGCGGCGGCGCTGGCCGACCCCGCGACGGACACGGTCGTCGCGGACGTCCTCCCCTGGGACGCCGGGCCCCGCCCCCTGCGGGCCGCGCTGCTGGAGTACCTGGCGCTCTTCGTCGAGGCGTGCCGACCGAACGTCGCAGAGGCCCAGTTGCTCCGCGACGCCCACCCCGCCGGGCGCGCCGAGAGCGACCTCCAGCACATCCGCGCCGCCGCCCGCGCCTGCGACTGGACGCTGGACCCCGACCCTGCCACCCGCACACCGCCGCCCGCCGCCCTCCTCCGCGCGCTGCACGACGCCGAATACCGCACGGCGATGGACGCCCGCGACCTCCTCGCCGCCAGAACGGCCCTGCCCGACGTCCGCGCCGCGGCCCTCGCGCTGCTCACCGCCGCGGAGCCCGCGGTCCGGACCGCAGCGGCGACCACGGCGGCGTACTGCCTCCGCCACGAAGCGCCCGGCCACGACAGGGCCGCGCTCGTCCAGACCGTCACGGAAACGGCCGCCGTCTCACCCGACCCGGCGGAGCGGGCGGCCGTCGCCCGGCTGCTCGTCCTGCTGGATGAGCTTCCGGACCGGTTCCTGGACGACCCGCACCCCGGAGTCCGCGCCTGCGCGGCCCTGGCACCGCGCCTCGCGCACGACCCGCGCGCCACGAAGGCCCTGGTCACCGCGCTGGAAGACCCCCTGGAAGCCGACCGGTGGTTCGACCGCCACCTGCCCGGCCAGGAAGGCCGGCTCCACTTCGACCTCGCCCTCGCCCTCGCCGACCGCGCGCGCGACCTCGACCAGGTCCTGCCCGCCGCGCTGGGCCTCGCCGCGCTGTCCTCCACCCTTGCCCACCGCGACGTCCTCACCCCGTTCGTCACGCTGGCCTTCCCGGAACCCCTGACCGGGCACACCGTCCTGACACCGGCCCAACGCAGCTTCCTGGCAGCCCTCCTGGCCCACCGGAACGCGCCTTTCGACGAGGCGCTCTGCCGCCGTCTGCTGGGCGGCTAGGGCGCGCCCGCGGGCGCTTGCGCGTCGTACTGTGACCGGGCCCGGACGTCACTCGCATCGTTTCGTGGCCCAACTGTCCCTATGCTGTGGTCGGTTCAGGAGACGACAGTGGAGGCGGGCCCCGGTGGCGGCGCAGGCCGCCGGACGGGGGACGCGGAACGGGGAGCGGGGGTTTTCCATGCCCGGCAGGGTGAGCGGCGGACACGGGGACGAGGGCGTGACGGGCGGCGCCGCCGGGGCGGACGGCGCTTCCGGGGCGGACGGCTCCGAGGGCACGGTCAAGCCGCTCGCCGCCGGGGACCCGCGCCGGATCGGCCCCTACCGGGTGCTCGGGGTGCTCGGGTCCGGCGGGATGGGGCGGGTGTTCCTCGCCCGCTCCGAGGGCGGCCGGGCGGTCGCGGTGAAGGTCGTGCACGAGGAGTACGCCTCCGACACCCGCTTCCGGGCCCGCTTCCGCCGGGAGATCGCCGCCGCCCGGAAGGTCGGCGAACGCCACACCGCACCCGTCCTCGACGCCGACCCCGACGCCGAACCCCCGTGGGTGGCCACCGGTTACGTCCCCGGCCTGTCCCTGGAGCAGGTGGTACGCCTGCACGGCCCGCTGCCCGCGTCCACCGTCCACGCGCTCGCCGACGGCATGCTGCGCGCCCTCAAGGACATCCACGCGGCGGGCATCGTGCACCGCGACCTCAAACCGTCCAACGTCATGCTCACCGTCGAGGGCGTGCGCGTCATCGACTTCGGCATCGCGCGCGCCGTGCAGCCCGCCGTCGAATCCCTGCTGACCAGCACGGGCATGGTCATCGGCTCACCCGGCTTCATGGCGCCCGAGCAGATCACCGGCGACGGGGCCCGCCCCGCGAGCGACGTCTTCGCCCTCGGCTGCATGCTCGCCTACGCGGCGAGCGGGCGGCTGCCCTTCGCGCACGGCGCGACCAACCAGCACGCCGTGATGTACCGGATCGTGCAGGCCGAACCCGACCTCGACGCCGTCACGGACGAGCCGCTGCGCGCGCTGATCGCCCGCTGCCTGACCAAGGACCCCGAACACCGCCCCACCGTGGCGGAGTTGCTGTCCGGCCCGGACCGCCCCGGGCCCGCCGCCGCGTCCGGCGACTGGCTCCCCGCCCCCGTGGTCGTCCGGCTGGCCCGGCTCTCGGCGGGCCTGCTCGCGATCGAGTCGGGGACGGAGGCCGCCGCCGGGAAGAGCCGCCAGACGGTTCAACTGCGCCCGCAGAAGCCGACGGTGGCGGCGACGGCGGTGTCCACGACGCCCCCGACCCCGGCTCCGGTCCCGGCACCGGCCCCGGCACCGCCCGAGCCCGAACGGCGGGCCCGCAAGCGGTCCTGGCTCATCGCCGTGACCGTGGTGCCCGTCGTGGTCGCGGGCGGCACCACCGCGCTGGTCCTCCTCCCCGGCGACGGCGGCACCCCCACCGCCGCCGCCACCGGCACCCCCACCGCGCCCCCGTCCGCCTCCAACTCCCCCTCCCCCGCGGGCGTCTCCCCCTCCGGCACGGTGACCCCCGGCACCTCGGCGTCCGCCACCTCACCGGGAACGCCCACCCCGGCCCCCGGCAAGAACGGCAGGAACGGCCAGGACGGGAAGAACGGCGCCCCCGCCCCCACCGCCAACCCCGGTACGGGCCCCACCCGTTCGTCCTCCGGAGGCACCACCGGCTCCGGCGGCTCGTCCGGGGGCACGTCGAGCAAACCCCCGTCGAGCAAGCCGTCGTCGAGCGCCGTCCCGGCCGTCTTCCTCGGCACCTGGAACGTCCCCTCCTCGAACAGCTTCGGCAACGACCCGCAGAAACTCGTCATCTCCCGCGCCGCGATCGGCCAGAACGCCGTCCGCTACTCCTGGGACGTCTACGGCATGGGCCACTGCGAGTACACCGCCCGCCTCGACTCCGTCTCCGCGGGCGGCAAGCAGTTCCGCGTCACGTCCGGCACGATCGACACGGCCCACTCCGGCGCGTACTGCAACGACGTGGCCGCCTCCACCTTCGTCTCCGACAGCGCGGGCACCATCCGCCGCGTCTACTCCACGTCCAACCCGAACGGGATCACGTACAACAAGTCCTAGTCAGGGGCCCGCCAGCGCCTGAACCGCCCCGTACGGCAGGGGTGTTACGGCCTGCGGCAGGCCGTCGCGGACGGCGGTCGCCGCCGACAGGGCCGCGGACAGGGCCGTGCGGTACAGAAGGGAACCCAGGCTGATCCGGCGGACGCCGAGACCGGCCAGTTCGGCGACGGTGGGACCGCCCGGGGTGTGGAGGACGTTCAGCGGGACGGTGAGGGTCGCCGTCAGGGCGGCGATGGCCGCGGGATCGGTCAGGCCGGGGACGAACACCCCGTCCGCTCCCGCCTGTTCGTACCGCGCGAGCCGGGTGGCCGTCTCCTCCGCACGGCCGCCGAGCCAGTACGTGTCCGTGCGGGCGTTCACGAACAGTCCCGGCACGGCCTCGCGCACCGCGGCGACCTTGGCCGCGTGCAGCCCGGCCGGGGCGAGGGAGCCGTCGGCGCGGCCGTCCTCCAGGTTCACACCCGCGGCCCCCGCCTCGTACAGCCGCGCCGCCAGCTCCGCCACCTCCCGCGGATCGTCGCTGAAACCCCCCTCCGCGTCGACGCTGAACAGAAAACCGCCCCGCCCCAGGCTGCGCGCCAGCGCCACGGTCTCCTCGGCCGTCGCCCCGGCGCCGTCCGGCAGACCCGCGGCCGCCGCCACCCCCAGACTCGTCGTCCCGACCGCCCGGAAACCGTGCCGCGCGAGCAGGGCCGCCGACGCGTGGTCCCAGGCGTTGGGCAGGAGCAGCGGGGCCGCCTCGTCGTGCAACCGCGCGAACGGCGAGCGCGGACGGCCCAGCAGACCCTCCGCCAGCGCCAGCGCGTGCGCCCGGCCCGGACACGCACGCGGCGGCGCACCGAACGTCAGCGGTACGGGGTGGGTCCGGTGCGCCGCCGCGAGATCGAGCAGGACGGTGTCGCCCGCGGCGACCTCCCGGCCCGCGACCCGCGTCGCCCGCGCCGCCACCCGGCGCATCTCCCTGACCGGCGGGGTCTCACGCAGCACCCTCGCCAGCGGGGCGGTGCCCGCCGCCGTCACGAGAGCGGCCGTCGCCGCACCCGCCTGCACGAGGACGCCGATGCGGTTGGCCGCCGCCTCCAGGGCCGCGTCGTCCGCCGGGTCCGCCCCGAGCAGCCCCACCAGGCGGGTCACCGCCCCGTCCGCGGCCGCCTCCGCGGCGGCGTCCCCGCCACCGAAGTAGGGCCCCGACACCACGCAGACCGCTTCCGCGACGGCATCCGGCTCCGCCAGGCCCATCGCCGCGGCGAGCGTCCGGACGACCCGGTGCGCGGTCGGCACGTCGGGGGCGTCCCCCGTGCCCTCCGCCGCACGGCGCAGAGCCGCCGGGTCCACCCGGGCGAGCTCCGCCTCCACCAGGGCCCGCCGCCGGCGGTGCGGCTCCCCCGAACTGAACCGCGCGACCGCGGCACGCAGCCACGCCACACTCCTCCCCCCGGGCCCGCCCCCCGCGGCCCCCACCGGAACGAGCGCGGGATCCGCGAGAGCGGCGGTGATCGCTGCGTGGGCTTCCAGCACGTGCGTCGTGGGCGTCATAGGCCGACGCTAAGACCCCCACACTTCGGCGGACGCCGAACCGTCCCCCGCGCCCCCTTGCGCGATGGGCTGCCTGTTGCGGTAGGCGTCGCGACCGTCCGCCCGGCGGGGGCTTGTCGCTCCGTTCTCCCCCCAGAGCTTCGCCTGGGGGTACCCCCACGCAGCCCCTGGGTGGTTGCCACTTGCGGTGACAGCTCGCCTTCCCCCCGGTGGGGGCTGAGCGCGCAGTTCCCCGCGCCCCTAAAAACGAGTGCGCTCGCCCCGCAACCGCGCCCAGCGCCGTGGAAAACGGGTGCCCGCACCCCGCGCACATCACCCCCCGCCGGCAGGCAGCCGCTGAACCGGCCTGGAGGGGGACGGTGCGGGGTGCCCCCGCAGGAATGCGCTGTCGGTGGCTCACCGACCAGGTAGGAGGGCGAAGGCGCATTCCGAGGAGGTGCCCCGTGGCGGCACCCGACCCGCCCCCGGAGGGAGAGCGCGATGCCCCGCCGGGCAAGCCAAGGGGCGCGTGGGGGCACCTCCCAGGCGAAGCTCTGGGGGAGAACGGAGCGCTCAGCCCCCACCGCAGGGAAGGTCGCGCGGCGAACCGCACCATGCCCCTCGCGGAGCGACAGGCCCACCTCCGGCCGAAGGTCACCCCAGCCGCGGGAGGGGCGTTTTACGGTGGTCCGATGGGACATGTGACGTGGTGGGCGGTGCTCTCCTCCGGATCCGCTCCCGTACTTCTGCTGGGCGGTTCGGCGACCGCCGCTGTCGTGGAGGGGCCGGACTACAACCCGGTGAAGCAGACGATCAGCGTCCTCGCGGCGGACAACCAGGAGGCCTACTGGGCGCTGACGGCGACGCTGCTCGCGCTGGGGCTGTGTCATCTGGCGACGGCGTGCGGCCTGCGGGCGGCCGCGCTGGCGGGGCGGTTGGCGCTGGGCGGCGGCGGGGTGTCGGCGATGCTGCTCGCGCTCTTCCCGGCGCCCGCGACCGGCGGGTCGCTGTCGCACGGGTCGGTCGTGACGGTGGGCTTCGCGCTGCTGGCGCTGTGGCCGGTGCTGGCGGCGTGGCGGAGGCCGGCGGGCGGTCCGTGGGGGTTGCGGCTGGCGCCGTCGTGGGCGGTGACGGGGCTGATGCTGCTGGGGGCGGCGTGGTTCGTGGTGGAGAACCAGCGGCACGGCCCGGCGGGTGTGGCGGAGCGTGTGGTGACGGCGGCGACGGCGGTGTGGCCGGTGGTGGTGGTCATCTCGTGTCTGCGCCACCGGCCGGGCGCGGGGACGGGCGCGGGCCCGCGGATGCCGGTGTAGGCGGCGGCGCCACCGGGAGCGGGAAGGGTGCCCGGAAAAAATACGTGAGCGTTGAACTACCCGGGCCCCCCGCCCGTACCTCTGCGGGACACCCCCGCCGAGCCCGGCGGGGGGCCGCCGTCAGGGGAGGTTCACGTGCGCACGATTCCTGCCGCAGGTGGTTTAGGGGGCCGGGTCCGCCGGTTGGGCGTGGCCGTCGCCGCGCTGGTGGCGCTCGGCGCGGGGGGCCTCACCCTCGCGCCGGACGCGGCGGCCGGGACCGCCGGGGTCCTGGCGGACGCCCAGATCTCACCGCACACCGTGACCGGCGGGGAGCCCGCCACCGGAACGGTCACCCTGGTCGCGCCGGTGGACACGGACACGGTCGTCTCGCTGGTGAGCACCGACACGTCCGTGCTCACGGTCCCGGCGACCGTGACCGTACCGGCCGGTTCCGGCAGCGCCACCTTCACGGTCACCACCTTCGTCTTCCACGGCTCCGGCGAGTTCGCGTGCGTGGGCGCGACCGCGGGCGGGGTCACCGCGACGCCGTGCCTGAACAGCAACCCGGTGCCGTCGGGGCCGGTCGCGGTCGCGGTGACGTTCACGCCCGCGCCGATCCCCGGCGGGGGCCTCGCCACCGGGAAGGTGCGGCTGTCCGGCGCCGCGGACCCGAACACCGGGCTGATCCACCTGGTCAGCAGCGATCCGGCGGTGCTGAGCGTGCCGGAGTCGGTGCTCGCCACCGTGGGCTCGGACACGACGCCCTTCCCGGTCTCGACCTCGGCCGTCACGGGCGACCGGCTCGTCACCGTCACCGCGACGGCGGACGGCGGCAGCGCGTCCGGCACGGTGACGGTCGTCCCGGCGACCGCGCCGCCGGTCACCGACAAGGTCACGGTCAAGAGCGCGGAGTGGAAGAAGGGCCTGCTGAAGATCACCGCGACCAGCAGCGACCCGAACGCGATCCTGGGCGTCTACCTGACCGCGTCGGACAGTTTCATGTTCCCGCTCACGGCCAAGGGCGGCGGCACGTACGAGGCCCAGCACCAGTGGCTGGACAACCCGGGGTCGATCACCGTCCGCAGCAGTCTCGGCGGCTCGGCGACGGCCACCACCTGACCCCTCCCCGTACGGCGGTCAGCGGCCGGCGGTCAGCGGCCGGCGGTCAGCGGCCGGCGTCCTGCGCCAGGGTCGCGGCCACGAGGGCGTTCGCGTGACCGTGGCCCAGGCCGTGTTCGGTCTTGAGCCAGCCGACCAGCTCCATGTGCCGGGTCAGCGGCGAGGAGCGGATGAGCTGCTGCCACTCGGCGATCGGGCGGCCGTACTTCTTCTCGATGGAGGGGAAGTAGCTCGCGGGGCCCTTGGCGGCGGGTGCGGTGGTGGTCATGTGCGTCTCCCTGCGGGACGGTCGTTCGCGGTCGCAGGGTAGACGGGGCGGCGGCGCCGGACTCATCGGTCGCCGCCACCCCGGTTTTCAGCCCGCGGCGGTGTAGAGGGGTGCCTCGGGGGCGGCCTGGGTCAGCACGGTGGAGCCGGTCCAGCTCAGGAAGGAGTCGGCGGGCAGGTAGTCGTCCTGGAGGAAGAACGCGCGGGTGACGGCGGTGACGGTCAGGCTCGCGCCGGTCTCGGTCACCGGGGTGCGCAGGGCGACGATCTCGGCGATGTCGGACTGCGTGGTGCCCGCGGGGAGTTCGACGGTCGTGGCCGCGGTGCCCTCGCGGGTGATCGACCACGTCGGGTCGACGTGGTTCGAGCGGTAGAGCGTCGGGTCGCCCTTGAGGCGTACGCCGACGGACAGGCCGACCGCGCCCGCGTCGGTGGACGGCGTCGCGGTGTGGGCGACGGCGAGGTAGAGATACGTGCGCTGGTCGCCCAGCTCCGGTGTGGCGGGGCTGGACGGCGACTCGATCTTGCCCTCGCGGGTCATCTCCTGCGCCATGACCGGGTAGAGCCACGGGTTGACGTCCATCATGTGCTCGCGCGGCTGGCCCGCGGGCAGTTCCTGCACGGGCGCGGGCGAGAAGCGCATGGGGTCGTCGACGGTGTCGCACAGGTTGTTGTTGGAGGTGCACGTCTCCAGCCGCGGCCGGTCGCCCTCGTAGGTGCCCGCGAAGACCAGCGTCTGGTGGTTGGCGGCCTGGTAGACGCCGGTGCCGGGCACCGGCTCGCCCTGGGCGTCGACCTCGACGTCGTAGGCCCACTCGATGTCGGTCGTACGGCCCCAGCGGGCCATCAGGGCGGGCGAGTTGGTGCCGCCGTCCTCGTTCGTCCAGATGACGGTGTACTGGAGGACCTTGTGGCCGGGCGTCGTCGCGGGCAGCACCTCGTGGTACTCGTACAGCGGCGCGTCGGTGGTGCTGCTCTGGAACGGCGTGCCCAGGTCGGGGAGGTTGCGGCCGTACAGCACGGGGGCGTTGCGCAGGATCAGGCCCATGTCGGTGGTCTCGCCGTAGACCGTGAGACCGATGCCGCCGAGGACGGCGCGGGTCGCGGCGCGCGGGGAACGGTCGGCGGCGAAGCGGAAGGCCAGCGTGTGGCGGCCGCGGGTGAGGTGGCCGAGGCTGAAGTCGCG
This sequence comes from Streptomyces sp. NPDC004031, assembly GCF_053604375.1. Lineage (NCBI taxonomy): Bacteria > Bacillati > Actinomycetota > Actinomycetes > Kitasatosporales > Streptomycetaceae > Streptomyces > Streptomyces sp. NPDC004031. The sequence goes on from NZ_JBSGHL010000081.1 coordinate 24,326, forward strand.
GGTGATCGGCTGGTCGGAGGGGATCACGATGTCGGTGGCGTAGCGCCCGTCCACGAAGGCGGACACCACCGCGGACTCCGCTCCCTTCGTGCCCCAGGAGATGCCGGGCGCCCGCGAGGACAGCGTCACGACGGCCTCGCCGCTGCGGTCGGCGGTGACGTGCACGGTGTGCGCGGGGCCGCCGCGCCGCACGGTCACCGACGGCAGGTGGTGCGCGCCGTGCCCGGCGGCGGTCGCGGACAAGCCGGTCCCGGACGAACCGGTCCCGGACGAACCGGTCGCGGACGAGGCGGCGGCGGGCGAGGCGCTCAGCCCGAGGGCGGGCGCGGCGGCCAGCAGCAGGGCCAGGCCCGCGGTACGGGAGCGGGGGTGCGACCTGCGGATGTCCTTCATGTCACGCATGGCAAGAATTCCTCTCGGCCGGTCTTCCGGAGCGCCCCCGACGATCCAGCAGCGGGGCGACGGGCGAGAGACGCCTGTGGCAACTTCGGCTGAACTCGCCCGCTGGGACGGCTGATTCGGGTGGTACGACGCAGCCCCCGTCCCCCACCCCGTCCCCCGCCCCCCCGCGCGCGGCGGTTTCAGTCCGCGCCCCTCCCTCGTCCGCGCTGAAACCGCGCTGCAACCGGCGTGAATGCGGGCCCCCGCAGTCTTTGCGGCATGACGACGACACCCAAGCCCCCGGCGGGCACCGCGCCGGACATCGCGATCGAGGCCCGCGGCCTGCGCAAGGCCTACGGCGACAAGACCGTCCTGGACGGCATCGACTTGAGCGTGCCCGCGGGCACCGTCTTCGCGCTGCTCGGGCCGAACGGCGCGGGCAAGACCACCGCTGTGCAGATCCTGTCCACGCTGATCGGCGCCGACGGCGGCGAGGCCCGCGTCGCCGGGCACGACCTGGTGGCCGCGCCGCAGGCGGTGCGCGCGGCGATCGGGGTGACCGGGCAGTTCTCGGCGGTGGACAACCTCATCACCGGCGAGGAGAACATGCTGCTGATGGCCGACCTGCACCACCTCGGCCGTACCGAACGCCACCGGGTCACCGCCGAACTGCTGGAGCGCTTCGACCTGACCGAGGCCGCGCGCAAGCCCGCCTCGACCTACTCCGGCGGTATGCGGCGGCGCCTCGACATCGCCATGACGCTCGTCGGCGAACCACGGGTGATCTTCCTCGACGAGCCGACGACAGGGCTGGACCCGCGCGCCCGCGACGCGATGTGGCGCATCGTCCGCGAACTGGTCGCGGGCGGTGTGACCGTCTTCCTCACCACCCAGTACCTGGAGGAGGCCGACGAACTCGCCGACCGCATCGCCCTGCTCAACGGCGGCCGGCTCGTCGCGCAGGGCACCGCCGACGAGCTCAAGCGGCTCGTGCCCGGCGGGCACGTGCGGCTGCGCTTCACCGACCCGGCCGCGTACGAGGCCGCCGCCCGCGCGCTCACCGGCTCCTCCCGCGACGACGAGGCGCTCGCGCTGCAGATCCCGAGCGACGGCACGCAGCGCGAACTGCGGGCGATCCTCGACTGGCTGGACGCCGCCGAGGTCGCCGCCGACGAACTGACCGTGCACACACCGGACCTGGACGACGTCTTCTTCGCCCTGACCGGACCCGGCACCACCGTCCCCGCACCCACATCCGCACCCGCACCCGCACCCGCCAAGTCCGCCGAGGAGAACGCCCGATGAGCACCCTGTCCCTGGCCGTGCGCGACTCGTCCACGATGGTCCGCCGCAACCTGCTGCACGCCCGCCGCTACCCGTCGATGACGCTCAACCTGCTGCTCACACCCGTGATGCTGCTGCTGATCTTCGTCTACATCTTCGGCGACGTGATGAGTTCCGGCCTCGGCGGGCACCCCGACCGGGCCCGCTACATCGCCTACGTCGTGCCCGGCATCCTCATGATGACCATCGGCGGTGCCTCGCTCGGTGTCGCGGTGTCGGTGTGCACCGACATGACCGAGGGCATCATCGCCCGCTTCCGCACCATGGCGATCTACCGCGGCTCCGTCCTCGTCGGGCACGTCGTGGGCGGCGTGCTCCAGGTGCTCATCAGCGTCGTCCTGGTCATCGGCGTGGGCTTCGCGATCGGCTTCCGCACCGACGCCTCGCCGCTGGACTGGCTCGCCGCGCTCGGTCTGACGCTGCTGGTGGGCCTCGCGCTGACCTGGCTCGCCGTCGGCATCGGACTGTCCTCGCCCAACCCGGAGGGCGCGAGCAACGTCGGGCTGCCGCTGATGATCCTGCCGCTGCTGGGCAGCGCCTTCGTGCCGGTCGACTCGATGCCCGGGTGGTTCCGCTGGTTCGCGGACTACCAGCCCTTCACGCCCTTCATCGAGTCGCTGCGCAGCCTGCTGCTGGGCACGCCGATCGGGCACAACGGATGGCTCGCGGTCGGCTGGGGCGTCGCCCTCACCGCTCTCGGCGCCTGGTGGTCGACGCGTCTGTTCCAGCGCGACCCGTCCCGCGCGCGGTGACGGCGGCGAGCGCCGCGGCCCGCAACTCCTCCCGCCCCAGGGCGGCGTACTCCGCGACAGCGCCGGAGTACGCCGCCCCGTCGGCGTCCCGGGCCGCCGCCCGCGCCTCCGCCACCGCCGCGGGCGGCTGCAACTCCCCCAGCACACCCAGCCGTTCGGCCAGCGCCACCCAGCGCGCCGCCGACGCGTCACCGCCCACCAGCGCCGCGTGCGCGAGCGCCAGCAGCACCGTTCCGTAGACCGGCAGTTCGGCCGCAGGGACGGGCGGCCGCCCGTCGTGCGGGGTCAGCATCCGCACCAGCCACGCCCGCAGCCGCGCCACCAGCCCCGCGACCGGCTCCACCCGCCCGCACCGGGCGTGCGCGCTCAGCGCCGCGGCCTGCATCTGCAAGGCCCACGGGTCCAGGTACGGTTCCACGCCGTGCTGCTCGCCCAGGGCGGGATCCAGCGCCGCCACCGACTCCCGCCACAGCCCGAGGCCCAGCTCCGTCAGCCCCCGCGCCAGCGCGATCCCGGCCCGCGCCGCCAGGGCGCCCGCGTCCGCGACCGCCTCGGCCTCGTCGGGTGCGGTGTCCCGCGCGGCCTGCGGCTCCAGCCACTGCTCGGCCTCGTCCACGGCGCCGCGCTGCAAACACGCGAGCACGAGCGCGCCGCGCACGTTCATGGTGTCGGTACGGTCGCCCACCGCCTGCTGCTGCGCGAGCGTGGCCAGCAGGTGCTGGTACGCCTCCTCGCCGTGGCCCATCCGCAGCGACAGCTCGCTGATCCGGGCATGGCACAGCATCCGCAGCAGCGGGTGGTGCAGCGGCTCCAGGCACTCCAGCGCCCGCCGCGCGGCGGCCAGCGCGGCCACCGGCCCGTCCTCGTACTCCCACACGTAGCTCGCCACGCACTCGGCGACCCCCGCCAGCAGCGGCTGGTCGTCCCGCGCGCACAGCTCGCGCAGCGCCTCGTAGCCGGGCGCGCGCAGATCCGGGATCACGCACAGCACCCGCGCCAACGCCCGTACCAGGGTGTCCGGTTCCGCCTGCGGCAGGCGGCGCAGCGTGATCAGCGGGCGCAGGGCGCGCGGGCCCATGCCCATGAACAGCGTCGCCGTGCACACCGCCGCCGCCGCACGCGCCACCTCCACGTACTCCGGCTCGGGGACGTAGTGCGACAGCGGCGGGCCGGTGTCGGCGGCGAGCGCCACCAGGCGGCCGTAGTTGGAGCCCGTCGACCAGATCGCGCCCAGCACCGCGGCCGCCGACGCGATCGACGCGCCGTCCCCGCGCGCCAGCGCGTGCCGCAACGCCAGTGCCAGGTTGTCCTGTTCGGCCCGCACCCGGTCCCACGAGTCGAACGGGTCGGCGCCGAACAGCACACCGTGCTCGGTACGGCCGAAGTCCCGCGCCCACGCCAGCAGCAGGGACGTCACCTCCGCGTCCTCACCCGCCTCGGCACGCCTGGCCGCGCAGAACTCCCGTACCGTCTCCAGCATCCGGAACCGCAGCCCCGCCACGGTGTCGGCCGCCGACAGCAGCGACTGGTCCGCGAGCTGCTCCAGCATGCCGAGGACGTCCGCGTGCGGCGGCAGCAGATGCGCGGCCGCGTCCTCCGTGAAACCGCCCGGGAAGACCGACAGCGCCCGCAGCGCCCCCTGCGCGTCCTCCTCCAGCAGATTCCAGCTCCACTCCACGACCGCGTGCAGCGTGCGGTGCCGCTCCGGGGTGTCACGGGCCGCGCCCCGCAGCAGGGCGAAACGATCCGGCAGCCGGTCCCCCAGACGGCGCGCGATCTCCGGCACCGACAGCGCCCGCACCCGCGCCGCCGCCAGCTCCACCGCCAGCGGCAACCCGTCCAACTGCGCGCACAGCTCCGCCACCTGCGCCGCCGGAAGCTCCACCCCCGGACGGGCCGCCCGCGCCCGCTGCGCGAACAGCTCCGCCGCATGCGCCCGGTCCAGCTCCGGCAGCGCGTACACCGCCTCCGACGTCAGCCCCAGCGGCGCCCGGCTCGTCGTCAGCACCCGCAGATCACGCGACAGCGCGACCAGGGCCCGCACCAGCTCCGCGACCCCCGCCACCACCTGCTCGCAGTTGTCCAGCACCAGCAGCGCCGGACCCTGCCCCAGCCCCGCCGCGATCGCCCCCGCCGCACCCTGCCCCCGCGGATCCGCCGCACCCAGCGCCGCCGCCACCTCACCCGCCACGTCCGCGTCCGCCGACACACCCGCCAACGGCACGAAACACACCGTCCGCTGGTCCGCCTCCCGCGCGATGACCTGCGCCAACCGCGTCTTCCCCAGCCCGCCGGGACCCGCCACCGTCACCACCCGCGAGACGTGCAGCAACTCCGTCACCGCCGCGACATCCGCCTCCCGGCCCACCAGCTCGTTCGGCTCATGCGGCACCCCCTTGCGGACCGCGGGCGCCTCCGCCCGCAACAACTCCGCGTGCACCGCCCGCAGACCCGCCCCCGGATCCGCCCCCAACTCGTCCCGCAACCCCCTGCGATACGCGTCATACCGCGCCAGCGCCACCGCCGGACCCGCCGTCGCCGCCTCCGCCCGCAACAACTCCGCCAACGCCTCCTCGTCCCGCGGCGCCCGCCCCACCACCACCGCCAGCGGCTCCACGGCCTCCGCCCGCCGCCCCAGCCGCGCCAACGCCAGCGCCCGCCGCCGCCACAACGCCTCGTACGCGGCCGCGCGATCCGCCCGCAGCGAGCCCACCGGATCCTCCCCCCGGTCCCCGCCCCCGTCCCACAACGCCAGCCCCGCCTCCGCGGCCGCCAGCACCCCCGCGCTGTCCTCCCGCCGCGCACACTCCTGCGCCCGCGCCGCACACAGCAGCAGCGCGGACGCATCCACCTGCTCCTCGTCCAACGTCAGCCGATACCCCGTCGGCGTCGTCGCCACCACATCCGCACCGAGCTGCGCCCGCAGCCGCGACACCAGCACCTGCACGGCCTTCGCCGGCCGGTCAGGCAGCTCCTCCTCCCCCCACAACCCCTCCACCAGCCGCCCCGCACTGCACCCCGCCCCCTGATCCCCCGCGAGCAGCGCGAGCAGCCCCCGCAGCCGGGGAGCGGTGATCTCCTTCCCCTGGAAGGCCACGCGGGACAACAACGTCAACTCAATCCTCACAACCCCGCAGACTAGCCCCGCCGGTCAAGCTCCCCGCCCCCCACCGGCGGCCAGCCGCTTCTCCTGCCCGGGAGGGGGACGGTGCGGGGTGCGGTTGCCCCGCCGGGCGAGCCGTCCTCGACCCCTACCGGCGGGACGGCCGCCGACGCTCCCCGGAGGGGGACGGTGCGGGGTGCGGTTGCCCCGCCGGGCGAGCCATCCTCGACCCCTACCGGCGGGACGACCGCCGACGCTCCCCGGAGGGGGACGGTGCGGGGTGCCCCCGCAGGAATGCGCATCGACTCCGTCGAGGGTGCGGGTGAGGTCGTACGCGCATTC
>NZ_JBSGHL010000082.1:0-29836 GCF_053604375.1 Streptomyces sp. NPDC004031
CTGCCGATGAGGGCCCGGCTGGAGGAGGGCAGGGGCTTTGGCCGGCTGCTGAGCCGGGTGCGGGAGACCACCCTGGACGCCTACGCCCACCAGGACGGCGCCATGGCGGAGCACCTGGAGAGCGCGCTGGGCCCGGCGGACGACGACACGGCGGAGCCCGTCCTGCGCGAGCTGGAGCGGCTGGAGGCGGCGGTCGCGCAGGAGCGTCCGGCGGGCGAGGCGGGCAGCCGGCTCGTCAAGCGGCTCCAGGACCTGCTGTGGCGGCTCGGCGACGGCGCCACGGCCGCCGAGGCGGACGGCGGCAGCGGCCAGGAGGCCCTGGAGTCGGCGTCGGACGAGGAGATGTTCGCGCTCATCGACCAGCAACTGGGCTCGTCCTGAGGGAGATCGGGAACCGATGTCGACGACCACGGAAGACAAGCTGCGCCAGTACCTCAAGCGCGTCACCCTCGACCTCGGCCAGGCCAAGGAGCGGCTGCGGCAGGCCGAGGAGGAGCGCGCCGAGCCGATCGCGATCGTGGCCATGGCCTGCCGCTACCCCGGCGGGGTCGCCTCCCCCGAGGACCTGTGGGAGCTGGTGGCCGCGCGCGGCGACGCGATCGGCCCCTTCCCTGCCGACCGCGGCTGGGACCTCGGCACCCTCCACCACCCGGACCCCGACCACCCGGGCACGAGCTACGTCACCGAGGGCGGCTTCCTGCACGACGCACCGACCTTCGACGCGGGCTTCTTCGGCATCAGCCCGCGCGAGGCGGCGGCGATGGACCCGCAGCAGCGCGTCCTGCTGGAGACCGCGTGGCAGGTCCTGGAGCGCGCGCACATCGACCCCACGAGCCTGAAGGGCACCGCGACCGGCGTCTACGCGGGGGTGTCGAGCCAGGACTACCTGTCGCGGATCCCGCGGATCCCGGACGGCTACGAGGGCTACACGGCCACCGGCGCGCTCACCAGCGTGATCTCCGGGCGTATCGCGTACACGCTGGGTCTGGAGGGGCCCGCGGTCACGCTGGACACCGCCTGCTCGGCGTCGCTCGTCGCGATCCACCTGGCCGCGCAGGCGCTGCGGTCGGGCGAGTGCACGCTCGCGCTCGCGGGCGGGGTCACGGTCTTCAGCACGCCCGCGGCGTACGTCGAGTTCTCCCGGCAGCGCGGGCTCGCCCCCGACGGACGCTGCAAGGCCTTCGCGGCGGCCGCGGACGGCACGGGCTTCTCCGAGGGCGCCGGACTGATCCTGCTGGAGCGGCTGTCGGACGCGCGCCGCAACGGCCACCGCGTCCTCGCCGTCGTCCGCGGCTCGGCCGTCAACCAGGACGGCGCCAGCAACGGCCTGGCCGCGCCCAACGACGCGGCGCAGGAGCGGGTCATCCGGCAGGCGCTGGTCAGCGCCCGGCTGGCCGCCGACCAGGTGGACGCGGTGGAGGCGCACGGCACGGGGACGACGCTGGGCGACCCGATCGAGGCGCAGGCGCTGCTCGCGACGTACGGCCGGGGCCGCCCGGCGGACCGGCCGCTGTGGCTGGGCTCGGTCAAGTCCAACATCGGTCACACGCACGCGGCGGCGGGCGTGGCCGGCGTCATCAAGATGGTCATGGCGATGCGCCACGGCTCGCTGCCCGCGACCCTGCACGTCGACGAACCGACCCCGCACGTGGACTGGGCGGACGGCGGCGTGCGGCTGCTCACCGAACCGGTCGACTGGCCGCGCACGGAGCACCCGCGGCGCGCCGGGGTGTCGTCGTTCGGCATCTCCGGCACCAACGCGCACCTGGTCCTGGAGGAGGCGCCCGCCGAAACCCCGGCGGAGACGGCCGAGTTGCCGCCCGGCGGCCTCACGCCGTGGGTGCTGTCGGCGCGCGGGGGCGCCGCGCTGCGGGCCCAGGCCGAGCTGCTGCTCGGCGCGCGGGCGGACCACGGTCCGGTCGGCTGGACGCTGGCCGGCGCGCGGGCGGTCCTCGACCACCGGGCGGTGGTGATGGGCCGGGACGCCACCGCGCTGCGCGCGGGGCTCGCGGCGCTCGCGGCCGGTGCGGAGCATCCGGCGGTGGTGCGCAGGACCGGCCCGGTGCGCGGCGCGGGCTGGCGGGTCTTCCTGTTCTCCGGGCAGGGCAGCCAGCGCGGCGGCATGGGCGCCGAACTCCACGCCCGCTTCCCCGTCTTCGCCGACACCTTCGACGAGGTCTGCGCCCTCCTCGACCCCCACCTCCAACACCCCTTGCGGGACGTGGTGTTCGAGCCCGCCCACGCCGAACTCCTCGACCACACCACGTACACGCAGGCCGGGCTGTTCGCCCTCCAGGTGGCTCTCGCCCGGCTGCTGGACGCGCACGGCGTGCGGCCCGACGCCGTCACCGGCCACTCCGTCGGCGAGATCGCCGCCGCGCACGTCGCCGGGGTCCTGTCGCTCGCGGACGCCTCCCGGCTGGTCGCGGCACGGGCGACGCTGCTCGGCGCGCTGCCCGGCGGCGGGGCGATGAGCGCGCTGGAGGCGACGGCGGACGAGGCCGAGCAGGCGCTCACCCCGTACGGCGGGGCCGTCTCCGTCGCCGCCTACAACACGCCCACCAGCACGGTCGTGTCCGGCCCCGCCGACCTCGTCGCGGAGCTGACCGCGCGGTGGAAGGAGCGCGGACGCAAGGCGAAGGCGCTCACCGTCAGCCACGCCTTCCACTCACCGCTCATGGAACCGGCGCTCGCGCCCTTCGCCGAGGCCGTCGCCGACCTGGACTTCCGCACCCCGCGCATCCCGCTCATCAGCAACCTCACCGGGCGCCCCGCCGACGCCGCGATCGCCGAACCCGGCTACTGGGTACGGCACGTCCGCGAGCCCGTCCGCTTCCACGACGCCATCGCGCACACCGCGGCACGCAGCCACACGTACCTGGAGATCGGCCCCACCTCCGTACTCGTCCCCGCCGCGCAGCAGACCCTCGACGCGGCCCGCGACGGCGCCGCCCCGGCCCCGCTGCTGGTCCCGACGCTCACCGCCCGCCAGGACGAGACAGAGGCCCTCGCGCACGCGCTCGCCCGGCTGCACACCACGCACCCCGCGCCCGTCGACTGGCGGCCCTGGTACCCGGCGGCCGCCCGCCGCACCACCGACCTGCCCGGCTACCCCTTCCAGCGGCAGCGCTACTGGCTCCCGGACGAGGTCACGGCGGCGCCCGCCGCGGCCGACGCGGAGGAGGCGCGGTTCTGGCAGGCCGTGGAGTCGCAGGACGTGGGCGCGCTGTCCGGCACGCTCGGCATCGGCGACGACGACGGGCGGCGCGCACCGCTCGGCGAGGTGCTCCCCGCGCTCGCCCACTGGCACCGCGAACGGCACGACCGGGCGGCCGTCGAGGCGTGGCGCCACCGCGTCGCATGGCGGCGGATCCCCGCCCCCGCCCCTGCCCCTTCCCCCGAACAGCCCGCCGGCTGCTGGCTGCTGGCCCTCCCGCCCGGCGGCGCCGCCCAGTGGGCCGACGCCTGCGAACGCGCCCTCACCGCGGACGGCGGCGCGGTCCGCCGGGTGACCGTACCGAACGGCACGGCGGAGGCGGCGGCGTCACTGCGCGCGGCATACGCGGACAGCCCGACGCCGACCGGCGTCCTCTCCCTGCTCCCCCTCGCCACGACCGGACCGGACGCCCTGCACGCGGTGACGTCGACTCACGCCCTGCTGCGAGCCCTGCTGGAGGCGGACCTCGGACTCCCCCTCTGGACGGCGACCCGCGGCGCGGCACGGGTGGTGGGCGAGGGCGAGCCGGGGGGCACGGTGACGGCGGACGGCTACGCGCCGCGGGCCATGGCACCGGTGGTGGACGGGCACGCGCCGCGGGCCTCCGTGCCGACGGCGGTTGCTGACGCGCACGCGCGTCGGGCCACGGCGTCCGTGGCAGGCGTGGAAGCGCCGCGGTCCATGGCGTCCGTGGTGGACGGGCACGCGCCGCAGGCCACCGTGCCGGAGTCCGTGCGGGACCAGCACGCGCCACACGCCGCAGCACCGGTGCCCGCGGCGGGCGAGCGCGCGCCGCGCACCACCACGACGCCCGTAGTGGACGAGGAAGCGCCGCAGGCCACGGCGCCAGAGCACGGCGAGCACACCGCGCCCGGTGCGACGCCCGTGCCGGAGGACGGGGGCACGGCGCTCGACGCGGGGCAGGCCGCCGTGTGGGGGCTCGGACGGGTGGCCGCGCTGGAGCACCCGGCGCTGTGGGGCGGTCTCCTCGACCTCCCGGCCGAGCCCGCCGACCTCTCCCCGGCCCTGCTGCGGGCGGCCCTGTCCGGCCGGGGCGGCGAGGACCAGGTGGCCCTGCGCCCCGCGGGTCTCTTCGCCCGCCGCCTGGTGCCCGTGGCCCCGGAGGAGGCGGCGCCTGCCCGTCCCTGGTCGCCGCGTGGCGGCGCCCTGGTGAGCGGTGGTGTGACGGGAGTGGCCCCGCACGTTGCGCGCTGGCTGGCCGGGGAGGGGGCCGAGCACATCGTGCTGCTCGCGCCGGAGGGCGCCGCGGCCCCGGGCGCGGAGGCGCTGCTCGGCGAACTGGCGGCCCTGGGCGCGAAGGCGACGGTGCTGGACGCGGCGGAAGCAGCGGCCACCGGGCCCCTCATGGCGGGCGGGGTACGCATCCGTACCGTCGTGCACACCGGGGCGTCCGGTGCGCGGGCGGGACTCGCGGAGTCGGAGCCGGAGGCATTCGCCGGGGCCGTGGCGGACGCGGTGGCGGGCGCGGACCGGCTCGCGGAGCTGTGCGGTCTCGGGGACGACGACCCGCTGGTCGTCTTCTCCTCGGTGGCCGCGGTGTGGGGTGGCGGCGGTCACGGGGCGGGGGCCGTGGCGGACGCGTACGTGGACGCGCTCGCGCAGCACCGCCAGGCCGCGGGCGGCCGGGCGGTACGACTGGCCTGGGGCGTGTGGGACGACGCGCACGGCCCCGACGCGGCCGGCCGCGCACAGCGGCTGGGCCTGCCGCTGCTGGCGCCCTCCCGGGCACTCGCGGCGCTGCGGGACGCGGTGGCCCGCAGCGCGGACGGCACGGGCAGCGGGGCGGCGACGGTCGTCGCGGACGTGGACTGGCAGCGCTTCCTCCCGCTCTTCACGGGCGGGCGCGCGAGCCGCCTGTTCGACGACGTCCCCGCGGCGGTGCGGGCCGCGCGCGCCGCGCTCGACGCCTCGGGCGGCGAGGAGGAGGCGCAGGCGCTCGCCGCCCTGCGGGAACGGCTCGCGGCCCAGCCCCCCTCCGCGCGCACGGGCACACTGCTCGCGCTCGTCCGCGCCCACGCGGCGGGTGCGCTGCACTACCCGGGGGCGGACGCGGTCGACCCGGAACAGCCCTTCAAGGAGCTGGGGTTCGACTCCCTCGCGGCCGTCGAGTTCCGCAACCGACTGCGCGCCGCGACGGGCCTGGAGCTGCCGGCGACGCTCGTCTTCGACTACCCGACACCGGCCGCCCTCGCGGGCTACCTGGTGGCGCAGGCGCTCCCCGCCGAGCCCGAGCAGGAGCCTGCCGCGGAGGCCCTCGACGCGGTCGAGGCCGCACTCGCCACGCTCCCGCCCGACGACCCGCGCCGGACCGGACTCACCCACCGCCTCCACGTCCTGCTGTGGCGCTACGGCGGCGCCACCGAGAACCCGGCAGCCACCCCGGCGGAGACCGGCCCGGAAGACCTGGAGGACGCCTCGGCGGACGAGGTCTTCGCCCTCATCGACCGGGAGTTCGGCGAGGCATAGACCCGCACTCCCCGACCGCTCACCCAGGAACGCGGCACGCGCCCAGGGGGGCGCGAGGAACCGCGCGCCCACCCCCCGCCCACCGACAGACGCGGCCACCCACCGCAGGTGGCACCCCCGGGGCGCGCCGGTACCCCCGCAACGCGCGGGCCGAGCCGGCGTGCCCCGCGGAGCAGTTCGCGGCGTCCGCACTCTTGACCTCAAGGCCTCGGCGGCTATGGTCTAGACCTAGGCCCTTGCGAGGTCCGGACCTTCCGGCGGCGACCGGCGTGCGAGCGGTGAGCGGCCGCGGGCCGCGTACAGCTCATCGCCCGCACCCCGCGCGCAGCGCACACCGCACACCTCACCGCCGACACCCCCGCGAGGGACGCCCCCACACCTCGACGGAAAGCGAAATGACATGCGCACGACACGTAAAGTCGCTCTCGCCCTCGGCACGCTCGCCGCTCCGCTCCTCGCGTTCGGACTGTCCTCGGGCACGGCCAACGCCCACGGGTGGGTGACCCTTCCGACGAGCCGCCAGGAACAGTGCGCCGAGGGGATCGTCAGCTGCGGCGACATCAAGTACGAGCCGCAGAGCGTGGAGGGCCCGAAGGGCCTGCACAGCTGCTCGGGCGGCAACGCGCAGTTCGCCGAGCTCGACGACGACAGCAAGGGCTGGCAGGTCACCCCGGTGGGCTCGTCGGCGACCTTCACCTGGCACAACACGGCCCGGCACGCGACCCTCAACTGGCAGTACTACATCGGCAGCACGCTCATCGCCGAGTTCCCCGGCAACAACCAGCAACCGCCCGCCGACCTCAGCCACCAGGTCAACTTCGGCAGCTTCACCGGCAAGCAGAAGGTGCTCGCCGTCTGGAACATCGGCGACACCGCCAACGCCTTCTACTCCTGCATCGACGTCAACATCGGCGGGACGGGCAGCACGACGGGCGGTACGACCACCGGAGGCACGACCACCGGAGGTACGACGACGGGCGGCACGACCACCGGCGGGACCACCACCGGAGGTACGACCGGCGGCACCGGCAGCTGCACCGCGGCCGCCTGGAGCGCCTCGACCGTCTACAACGGCGGCGAGACCGTCTCGCACAACGGCCACAACTGGAAGGCCAAGTGGTGGACGCAGGGCGAGGAGCCCGGCACCACCGGCCAGTGGGGCGTCTGGGACGACCTCGGCGCCTGCTGAGGCCCGCGCCCGCGGTGCGGCCCTTCCGCCCGGAAGGGCCGCACCGCGCTCAGGACTTGCCGAACTCCGTGGCGATGAGGTCGAAGATCTCCTGCGCCGTGGCCTCTTCCAGGTCATCGTGCGCACCGGCCTCGCCGCTCTCCCCCGCCCATTTGTCGGCGAGCAGCCGCAGCCGCGCCGCGACCCGGTTGCGGGCGGCCTCGCCGACCGCGTCCGGCGCGTTGGCGGCGTCCCAGCCGTCGAGTCCGGCCATGACGTGCTGCTCGCCGGTCGCGGCGTCGGCGACGAGCAGGCCGTGCAGGTGCCGGGCGAGGTCGTCGGCGGTGGGGTGGTCGAAGAGCACGGTGGTGGGCAGCCGCAGCCCCGTGCTGCCGCTCAGCTCGTTGCGCAGCTGGACGGCGGTGAGCGAGTCGAAGCCGAGTTCCTGGAAGGGCTTGCCGGGCGGTACGGCGTCCGCGCCGCCGTGGCCGAGGATGCCGGCGGCGTGCCCCTGCACGTGCCGCACGAGGATCTCGTGCTGCTCGGCGGCGGGCCTGCCGGTGAGCTTGCGCAGCAGCGGGCCCGCCTCCTGCGGCGCGGGTCCGGCTTCCTCGGCGCGTTCGGCGGCGGCTTCCGGGAGGTCGGCGAGCAGCGCGCTGGGGCGCAGGGCGGTGAAGCTCGGCAGGAAGCGGCGCCAGTCCACGGCGGCGACCACGGACGCGGGCGCGGGCCGCCCGACCGCGTCCCGCAGGGCGGCGAGGGCGAGTGCGGGGTCCAGCGGCCGGATGCCGCGGCGGCGGAAGAAGTCGACCTCCTCGTCGGACGTCGCCATGCCGACCTCGCCCCACAGGCCCCAGGCCACGGAGGTGGCGGGCAGGCCGAGGCCGCGGCGGTGCTCGGCGAGCGCGTCGAGCTGGGCGTTGGCGGCGGCGTACGCGGCCTGCCCGCCGCTGCCCCACACCGCGCTGACGGAGGAGAACAGCACGAAGGCGGACAGCTCCAGATGCCGGGTCAGCTCGTGCAGGTGCTGGGCGGCGAGCGCCTTGGGCGCCAGCATGCGCTCCAGGTGGGCGTCGTCCGCGTCGGCGATCAGGGCCTGGTCGCTGACGCCCGCGGCGTGCACGACGGCGGTGAGCGGCTGCCCGGCGGGGATCGCGGCGAGCACGTCCGCCATGGCGGCGCGGTCGGCGGCGTCGCACGCGGCGATCGTCACCTCGGCGCCGAGGCCGCGCAGTTCGGCGGCCAGCTCCGGCGCGCCGGGGGCGTCCGGGCCGCGGCGGCTGGTCAGGACGAGGCGGGCGGCCCCGTTGCCCGCCGCCCAGCGGGCGAGCAGGGCGCCGACACCGCCGGTGCCGCCGGTGACCAGGACGGTACCGGCCGGCTGCCAGGGGCGGGCGGGGCCGCGGTCGGGGGCCGCGTGGTCGAGGCGACGGGCCAGCACGCCCGTGGCGCGGACGGCGGTCTGGTCCTCCGTGCCCTCCCCGCGCGGGAGTCCGGCGAGGACGGCCGCGAGGCGGGCGGCGGCGTCCGGGCCGAGCCCGTCATCCGGACCGGACGCGGCGTCCGGGCCGGGCCCGCCCGGCAGACCGGGCTCGCCCGGAAAATCGGGTTCGGCGGGCAGGTCGACGAGGCCGCCCCAGCGGTCGGGGTGCTCCAGCGCCGCCACCCGGCCCAGGCCCCACACCTGCGCCTGCACGGGGTGCGACAGCGGGTCGTCGGGGCCGGTCGCGACGGCGCCGCGGGTCACGCACCACACCGGCGCGCCGATCCGGGCGTCACCCAGGGCCTGGAGGGCGGCCACGGTGGCGGACAGCCCCGCGGGCACGCCCGGACGGCCGGGCCGGGGGCGCTCGTCGAGCGCGAGCAGGCTCACGGCCCCGGCGACGTCCTCGCCGGCCGCGGCGAGTTCGGCGGCCAGCCCGGCGCGTTCGGCGGTGGCCGCGTCCACGGTGAGCCGCCGCACGGCGGCGCCGTGCGTCCGCAGCGCCTCGGCCGCGGTCCGCACCGCCGGGTCGTCCGCGTGACCCTCCGGGACGAGCAGCAGCCAGGTGCCGAGCAGGACGGGCGGCGCGGTGTCGGGCACGGGCGTCCAGCGGACCCGGTGGCGCCAGGCGGCCAGCGTGCCGCGCTCGCGGTGGCGGCGGCGCCAGGCGGCCAGCAGCGGCAGCGCGGGCCGCAGCGCCTCGGCGTCCGCGGCGCCGTCGCCGTCCGGCTCCAGCACCCCGGCGAGCGCCTCGGCGTCCTCCTCCTCGACGGCGCCCCACAGGTCGGCCTCGGCCGGGTCCTGCGGGCCGCCCGCGGCGCCGGGCCGGGCGGTGGGCAGCCAGTAGCGCTGCCGGTCGAAGGCGTAGGTGGGCAGGTCGACGGCACGGGCGGCGGACGGGCCGCCGTACCAGGCACGGAAGTCGACCGGCGCGCCCGCGGTGAACGCCTGGCCCAGCGCGAGGGCGAGCTGCGCGGGGCCGCCCTCGCCGCGCCGCAGGGTGCCGGAGGCGTGGGCGTCGATCCCGGCGGCCTCGAAGCACTGCTGGAGCGCGGGCACGACCACCGGGTGCGTGCTGACCTCGACGAACACCCGGTGGCCCGCGGCCAGCAGGGAGTCGACCGCCTCGGTGAGGCGTACCGGCTGCCGCAGGTTCGCCAGCCAGTAGCCGGCGTCCAGTTCCGCGGTGTCCAGCGCGCCGCCGGTCAGGGTGGAGTGGAAGGCGACGTCCGTGGACACGCCCTGGACGCCCGCGAGCCGGGCCCGTACGTCGTCGGCGATCGTGTCGACCTGCGGGCCGTGCGAGGCGTAGTCGACGTCGATGGTGCGGGCCCGCGCGCCGGTGGCCTCGCACGCGGCGACGGCGGCGGCGACGGCGTCCGGCGGGCCCGAGATCACGGTGGACGACGGGCTGTTGCAGGCCGCGACGCCCACCCCCGCCGCCTTCTCGCCGAGGGCGGCGAGGAGTTGGCCGGTGTCGTCCGGGCCGATGCCGAGGGAGGCCATCGCGCCCTTGCCCGCCAGCGCGCGCAGCGCCTGCGAGCGCAGCGCCACCACCCGGGCGCCCTCGCCCAGCGGGAGGGCTCCTGCGACGCACGCGGCCGCGATCTCGCCCTGCGAGTGGCCGACCACGGCCGCGGGCCGTACGCCGTGGTGGGCCCACTCGGCGGCGAGCGACACCATGAGCGCCCACAGCACGGGCTGGATCACGTCCACCCTGGCCGGATCCGGGGCGTCCTGCGCACCGCGCAGCACCGCGGTGAGCGACCAGCCGGTGTACGGGGCGAGGGCCGCCTCGCACTCCGCGATCCGCGCGGCGAACACCGGTGAGGCGTCCAGGAGTTCGCGCCCCATGCCGGGCCACTGCGAGCCCTGCCCCGGGAAGACCAGGACGACCCCGGGACCCGCCGTCCGCGCGGTTCCGGTGACCAGGCCGGGCGCGGGCTCCCCCGCGGCGAGCGCGGCGAGCCGCTCGCGCAGCTCCACCGTGCCGCACCCGGTGACGGCGGCGCGGTGCTCGAAAGCCGACCGCGTGGCGGCCAGCGACCACCCGACCGCGTCCGGCCCGGCCTCCGGCGCGGCGTCGAGCAACCGCCGCGCCTGCCCACGCAGCGCGTCCCCGCTCCGCGCCGACAACGCCCACACGGCGACGTCCACACCGGAAGACGGTGGCGCGCCCGGGGCGGCGGTCGGCGCGGTCACACCTGAACCAGCGGTCGGCGCCACCCCGCCCGAGCCCGAGCCGGCGCTCGGCGCCACCTCACCCGAGCCAGCGCTCGGCGCCGCCCCGTCCGAGTCGATCCGGGGCGGGGCCCCCTCCGGAGTCGGGGGGGCCTCCTCCAGGATCAGGTGGGCGTTCGTGCCGGAGAAGCCGAAGGCGGAGACGCCTGCCCGGCGGGGGCGTTCGGGGTCGGGGGGCCAGGGGACGTCGGAGGTCAGCAGGCGTACGTGGCCGGAGTCCCAGGCGACGTGCGGGCTGGGCTCGTCGAGGTGGAGCAGCCGCGGGAGGGTGCCGTGGCGCAGGGCCATGACCGTCTTGATGACGCCCGCGGCGCCCGCGGCGATCTGGGTGTGGCCGATGTTGGCCTTGACCGAGCCGAGCCACAGCGGCCGCTCCTCCGGCCGGCCCTGGCCGTAGGAGGCGAGGAGGGCCTGCGCCTCGATGGGGTCGCCGAGCGCGGTGCCGGTGCCGTGCGCCTCGACGGCGTCCACGTCGCCCGGCGCGAGCCGGGCGCTGGCGAGGGCCTGTTCGATGACGCGCTGCTGGGAGGGGCCGTTGGGCGCGGTGAGCCCGTTGCTGGCGCCGTCCTCGTTGACGGCGGAGCCGCGGATGACGGCGAGCACGCGGTGGCCGTTGCGGTGGGCGTCGGAGAGCCGTTCCAGCAGGACGATCCCGGCGCCCTCGGCGAGCGTCATGCCGTCGGCGCCCGCGGCGAAGGGCTTGCAGCGGCCGTCGGGGGCGAGGGCGCGCAGCTCGCTGAAGCCGACGAGCGGGGCGGTGGAGGACATCACGTACACCCCGCCCGCCAGGGCCAGGCCCACTTCGCGCTGGCGCAGCGCCTGGCAGGCGAGGTGCATGGCGACGAGCGCGGAGGAGCACGCGGTGTCGAGGGTGACCGCGGCGCCCTCCAGGCCGAGGGCGTAGGCGATCCGGCCGGCGACCACGCTGGGCGAGTTGCCGGTGGTCAGGTGTCCGGCGGCGTTGTCGGGTACGTGGAAGGAGTTGAGGAAGTAGTCGATGCCGTCGCAGCCGAGGTAGGTGCCGGTGCGGCTGCCGCGCAGGGTGTGCGGGTCGATCCGGGCGTGCTCGATCGCCTCCCAGGCGACTTCGAGGGCGAGCCGCTGCTGCGGGGCCATGGTGACGGCTTCGTTGGGGCTGATGCCGAAGAAGGCGGCGTCGAAGCGGTCGGCGCCGGTGACGAAGCCGCCGCGGCGGACGTAGGAGGTGCCGGGGTGGCCGGGCTCGGGGTCGTGGAGGGCGTCGAGGTCCCAGCCGCGGTCGGCGGGCAGGTCGCCGGTGGCGTCGCGGCCTGCGGCGGCCAGCTCCCACAGGTCGTCGGCGTTGTTCACCCCGCCGGGGAAGCGGCAGCCGATGCCGACGACGGCGACGGGTTCGTGGGCGGCGTACTCCGCGTCCTCGATACGGCGCCGGGCGTCGCGCAGGTCGCCGGTGACGCGCTTGAGGTAGTCGAGGAGTTTCTGCCGGTCGTCGGCCATGTCAGGACCGTCCCGGGGCCGGGGCGCCGGGGCGCCCGTCCGCGTGCTTGTCGACGGTGCGGGCCAGTTCCAGCACGTCGGCGGCCACCCGGTCGGGGTGGTCGGCGTGCAGGTTGTGGTCGGAGTCGGTGTACCAGCGCGACTCCGCGTGCGGCAGGGCGGCCTCGGCGTCGGCGACCCACTGCCGGGCCCAGGCGAGCCAGGCGGGCGGCGGGTTCGGGGGGACGGCCTTGAGGAGGACGACGGGCACGGTGACGTCCGGGTACCAGCGGGCGGGCGGGTCGTTCCACATGCTCTTCCACACCGAGCGGTAGTGCTCCAGCGGCAGCCGCGGCCCGAGCAGCCCGTCGGGCCCCTCGACCATGTCGGACAGGCTCGCGTCGACCGCGGCGGCCGACCAGCGCGGGTGGATGGCCCGCAGCACGGTGCGCATGGCCTCCCGGGGTGCCCGCGCGTCGGGGCCCCACCACCCGACGTCGTCGGTGTCGCGGGGCAGCGCGCCGCCCTGGAGGTCGACCGGGCCGCCGCCGTCCACGAGTGCGAGCCCCGCGGCGAGGTCGGGGCGTACGGCGGCGAGCCGCATCGCGATGTTGCCGCCCCACGAGTGCCCGACCAGCAGCAGGCCGCCGAGTCCCAGGGTGTCGCAGACCGCGGCCAGGTCGGCGACGGCGGTGGCGTTGTCGAAGCTCTCCCGGGGCAGGTCGGACGTGCCGTGCCCGCGCATGTCGACGGCGTGCACGGGGTGCCCGGCGGCGGCGAGCAGATCGGCGACCTCGTCCCACATCCGGGAGTTGGACCCCAGTCCGTGCACCAGCAGGACCGGCCGGCCCGCGCCGCCGGGCCGCTGCCGCACGTTCAGCCTCACCGAGTGGTCGACGGGAACGGACACATTCATGGCGGTTTCCCTTGCCCTGGAGGGGGATCGGAGCGGGGGACGCGACGAGGACCGGGGGGTGTCAGCCGGTCTCGGCCTCGTACGCCTCCGCGAGGTACTTGCCGAGCAGCGTGGGGGTGGGGTGCTCGACGATGGCGACGAGCGGGACCTCCAGGCCGGTGTCGTCCGTGAGGGTCTTGGACAGCCGGACGGCGGCCAGCGAACTCATGTTGTTCTGCAGGAAGTTGCTGTCCTCGTCCAGCTCCTGGCCGTCGAGGATCGCGCGTGCCCGGTGCAGCACCAGGTCGCCCAGCAGGTCCTGCCGCTCCTCCGGGACCGCGGTGGCGAGCCGCGCCACCAGCGCGGCGGCCTGCTCGTCGGCCGGGCCGCCGGGCTGCCCGGCCTCCTCGGCGGCTGCTTCGTTGTGTCCTTCCATGACTGCACCTTCCTCGATGGGTGGCGGGGCGGTACGGGGGCGGGGCGGGTGGGCTCAGTCGAGGACGCCGCGGGCGGCGGTGGCGCCGTAGGGGCGCAGCCCGACCGACTCCAGCTCGCCGTCGCGGAAGGGCGGCACGCGCAGCTCGTCCAGGGTGGTGTCGCTGTGCAGCAGCGACAGGAAGCGGGCCTCGCCCAGGGACTTCTGCGGGGCGTTCAGGCTGAGCACCTGCGTGGCGACCTCGCACACCTGC
Source organism: Streptomyces sp. NPDC004031 (assembly GCF_053604375.1). NCBI lineage: Bacteria > Bacillati > Actinomycetota > Actinomycetes > Kitasatosporales > Streptomycetaceae > Streptomyces > Streptomyces sp. NPDC004031. The sequence continues at coordinate 13,636 of NZ_JBSGHL010000082.1, forward strand.
CGGGAGCGGATCGACTTGCCGGAGACGAAGTCGGAGAACTTCAGCCGTTCGGCGATGTCCGGCCCGGTCAGCCGCGGGTCGCTGGAGAGGTTGCGGCAGTTGACGTACTGGATGTCGTTGAGCCCGGCCATGATCCACGGGTCGTCGACGACCGCGGCGAGCGCCCGCTGCACCGGCCGGGTGCCGCCCTCGGCGAGGGCGCCGCGGGCGAGTTCGGTGTCGAGGGCGTCCGCGGCGCGGGCGGCGGAGCTCATGCCGTGCCCGTAGACGGGGTTGAAGGCGGCCAGCGAGTCGCCGAGGATCAGCAGGCCCTCGGGCCACTGCGGCATGCGCTCGGGGTAGAGGCGGCGGTTGGCGCCCGAGTGCGACTGGAAGACGGGGCCGATCGGCTCGGCGACGCTCATCAGGTCGCTCACGACCTGGTGCCGCAGCCCCTTGGCGAAGGCCTCGAACTCGTCCTCGCGGCCGGGCAGCGGGGCGCCGCGGGTGCTGGTGAGGGTCACCAGCCAGCGGCCGTCCTCCTGGGGGTAGACGACGCCGAAGCGGCCGGGCTGCCGGGTCAGCGGGTCGGCGGCGACCTGGACGGCGGGGAAGGCGGCGCTCGCCCCCTCGGGGGCCTTGAACATCCGGGTGGCGTAGCCGATCCCGGCGTCCACCACGTCCTGCTCGACGCCGGGCAGCCCGAGGGCGCCCAGCCAGTGGCCCAGGCGCGAGGCGCGGCCGGTGGCGTCCACGACGAGATCGGCCTCCAGCAGCCGCGGTTCGCCGCCGCCGGTGTCGCGTACCCGCACGCCGGTGACCCGGGTGCGGTCGCCGGCCAGCTCGACGACCTCGGTGCCCTGCTCGACGCGGACCCTGCCGCGCGCCAGGATGCCGCCGCGCACCACCCAGTCGAGCAGCGGACGGGTGCACATCATGGCGTGCGCGGAGGCCGGGAAGCGGTACTGCCAGCCCCACGCGGTGAGCGTCACCAGGTCGCTCTGGAAGCCGATCCGGCGGGCGCCCGCGGCCAGCAGCCGGTCGGCGGTGCCCGGCAGCAGCCGTTCGACGATACCGGCGCCGCTGGACCACAGGACGTGCACGTGGTGCGCCTGCGGCTGGCCCTTGCGGTGCTGCGGGCCGTCCGGCAGGACGTCGCGCTCCACGACGGTGACGGATTCCAGGTGCCGGGACAGCACATGGGCGGTCAGCATGCCGGCCCATCCACCGCCCAGCACGACAGCGCGTGTCGGTGTGGTCACGACGTCTCGTCCCTTCGCAGCGCGATCTCCGGTGGTGGCTCTCGGTCCTGCGGGTACGCGCGGTTCCTCGGTGGTCCGGTGTCCTCGCGCAGGGGTGGCCCGGCGGGGCCGGGCCGCCCTCACGAGGGTGTCCCCGGGCACTTAAGCGGGCCTTTCCGCGGGTTCGGGCGCGGTCCGGGGCGGGGCGGGCTCCATGGTGAGATCGCCGAGGCCCCAGTAGCCGCGGATGTGCACGCCGAACCCGGCGTCGTCGATCTCGCACACGGTGATCATGCGCATCCGCATCTTCGCGGGTACGAGGACGTGCGCGTCGCCGCGGATGACGACGAAGCGCCCGTCCATCGAGGACACCGGACGGCCCAGGACCTCGTGCACCTTGCCCGCCGAGCCGCGGAAGACGTGTTCGCGCAGCGCGTCCTTGCCGCGCAGCAGGATGCCCCCGACGGGGTCCTCGAAGACGACGTCCTCGGCGAAGAGCGCGACGGTGCCCTCCACATCGCCGCCCGTCAGCCGGGTGAGGTACGTCTCGGGCAGCCGGCGCAGCGCCTCCTCGCGCGGCGACAGCACGGCCAGGCCCGTGAAGTTGGCGCCGTCCGCGGAGACTTCGAGGTCGGGGCGGCCCCAGTACGCGCGCATGTCCTCGATCAGGCCGGACGGCCCGATCCGCAGCTGGAGCGCGTAGTGGCGGCGCAGGAGGGCCGGTTCGGCGCCCCGCGGCGGTGCCAGCCAGCCGCGGGCGGCGTAACGCGGGCCGTGCGGGCGGTAGTCGCAGACCGAGGTGATCCGGGACAGGACGTGCACACCGTCCTGCCCGGCGACGGTGTCCTGGACGCTCTCCGCGGGGCGCCCCTCGACGGCGGCCGTGAAGTGCGCCCGCAGCGCCTCGTGCCCCTGCCGGGCACCGGACCCGACCGGGTCCTCGAAGACGGCGTCCGGCGCGTAGAGGCCGAGCAGCCCGTCGACGTCACCTGCCCCGACCAGCCTGCTGTGCTCACGGGCGGCCTTCTTGCGCGCACGCTCCCCCGTCACCGGGCCCTCCTCTGCTCGCTGTCGGGTACGGGACCGGGCGCCATGTCCGGCGCGGGGCCGATACGGCTGAGGTCCGGGCGGTAGGCGGCGCGCCAGTAGCGGGTGCGGCGGAAGGCGTACGTGGGGAGGTCCACGCGGTGGGCGCCGCTTCCGGTGAAGACGGCGGGCCAGTCGACGGCGTGGCCGCGGACGTAGACCTCGGCGAGGGCGGCGAGCGCGGCGGCCGGTTCCGTGGCGCCGGGGCGCAGGGCGGCGACCGCGGTGCGGCCCGCGGCACGCAGCAGGCCGGACGTCTCGTGGCCGCCCAGCTCCAGGAAGACGGTGCCCTCCCGGGCCAGGGCGCCGACCTCCTCAGCGAAGTCCGCGGCCAAGAAGGGCGGTTCGGTGGACGCGAGCGCCTCGCGGGCCTGCGGCAGCGGGAGCCGTCCGCCGAGGTGCTCGGCGGCGAGGCGGCCGGTGCCGTGTCCGCGGACGGCGCGCGGTGTCACGCCCCAGGACGCGAAGAGCCGGTGCAGCCCCGCGTGCAGCGCGAACTCCCGCAACGGGCCGGGCGGTCCGGCCGGGTCTTCCGTGCCGGTGGCGCCGAGCCCGGCGCGGGCCGCGTCGTAGGCGGCGGCGAACTGCGGGAAGGTGTCGTACAGTTCCTTGCCGCCGCCGGGCGCACCGGGGCCGGGCGTGAGCAGCAGCACGAGGTGGCGGCGGCGTCCGGCCGCGCCCCGTACGGTGTGCGGCGCGGGCCGGTCCTCGGCGAGCGCCCGCAGGCCGTCGAGGAGTTCGTCGCGGGTGGTGGCGGCGACGACCGCGCGGTGGTCGAGGGCGGCGCGGGTGGTGGCCGCGGACAGCGCGACGTCGGCCGGGCGCAGCGCGGGACGTTCGGCGACGTGTGCGAGCAGCCGGGCGGCCTGTGCGCGCAGCGCGTCCGCGTCGCAGCCGGAGACGGGGCAGAGCAGCACACCGCCCGCGGCTCCTCGCGGTGGCTCGGCGACGGCGTCGGGCGGCGGCGGTGCCTGCTCCAGCAGGATGTGCGCGTCGGTGCCGCCGAAGCCGAAGGAGGACACCCCGGCGCGGCGCGGGCGGCCGGTGCCGGGCCAGGGGACGGTGGCGGTCGCCAGCCGGAGGCGGCCCTGCTCCCAGGCGATGTGCGGGGAGGGCGTCTCGGAGTGCAGGGTGCGCGGGACGAGGCCGTGCCGCATCGCCTGCACGGTCTTGACGATGCCGGCCATGCCGCTCGCGGCCTGGCTGTGGCCGATGTTGGACTTGACCGAGCCGAGCAGCAGCGGCCGGTCGTCGGGGCGGCCCTCGCGGTAGACGGCGGCCAGCGCCTGCGCCTCGACGGCGTCGCCGAGCATGCCGCCCGCGCCCTGGCCCTCGACGACGTCGATCTCGTGCGGCCGCAGGCCCGCCGCGTCCAGCGCCCGCCGGATCAGGCGCTGCTGGGCGGCGCCGTGGGGGGCGTTGAGGCCGCCCTTGGCGCCCTCCTGGCCGATCGCGCCGCCGCGCACCACGGCGAGCACGGGGCGGCCGTGCGCGCGGGCGGTGGACAGCCGCTCCACGAGCAGCACGCCCGCGCCCTCGGCGAAGGCGATGCCGGCGGCCCCGTCGGCGAAGGAGCGGCAGCGGGTCGCGACGGCGAGCCCGATGCCCCGTCCGGAGCCGACGAAGCGGTTGGGGCTGGACATGACGGCGACGCCACCGGCGAGGGCCATGGAGCACTCGCCGGAGCGCAGCGCCTGGCAGGCCAGGTGCAGCGCGACGAGCGAGCCGGAGCACGCGGTGTCCAGGGTGGCGGTGGGGCCTTCGAGACCGAAGGCAAAGGCGACGCGGCCGGAGAGCACGGCGGCGGTGCTGCCGGATCCGGTGGCTTCGAGGAGTTCGTCGGGGACGTCCACCAGGTTGTCGGTGTAGTCCTGGCCGGTGGTGGCCATGAAGACGCCGATGTCGCGGCCGGACACCGACAGCGGGTCGATCCCGGCCCGTTCGAAGGCCTCCCACGAGGTCTCCAGCAGCAGCCGCTGCTGCGGGTCGGTCACCGAGGCCTCGCCCGGGGACATCCGGAAGGGCGCCGGGTCGAAGGCGGCGGCGTCCGTGAGGAAGCCCCCTTCGGCGACGCCGCTGCGGACGGCGGGGTGGGCGCGGGGGCCGGTGAGCGCGTCGAGGTCCCAGCCGCGGTCGCGGGGGAAGGGTCCGACGGCGTCGCGTTCCGCCGTCACCAGCTCCCACAGGTCCTCGGGGGTGGCGACGCCGCCGGGGTAGCGGCAGGCCATCGCGGTGACGGCGATCGGCTCGCGGGCGGCGGCGCGCAGGTCGGCGTTCTCCCGGCGCAGCCGCTCGGCCTCTCCCAGCGCGGCGCGCAGCGCGGCGACGACCTTGCTGTCCGGCTCGGTCATGGTGTCCTTCCGCGGGCGGAGAGCTGGGCGTGCGGGGTGCGGCGGGCCATGTCAGGAGCCGCCGTTGCGCAGGGCCATGTCCACCAGCTGGTCCAGGTCCATCCCGGCGAGGTCGTCGCCGCTCCCGGCGGGCTCCGCGGCGGCGGGTTCGTCGGCGTCGCCGAGCCGCAGCAGGGCGTCCAGCAGCCCCGACTCCTCCAGCCGGCGCAGCGGTACGGCCGCCAGCAGCTCCCGTACCCGGCGTTCGGTGGCGTCGTCCGCCGCCTCGGGCCGCGGGGCCTGCGGCGCGGCCGGGGCGGTCGCGGCGATCTGCTCGCGCAGGTGGCGGGCGAGGGCGGCGGGGTGCGGGAAGTCGAAGACGAGGGTGGCGGGCAGCCGCAGGCCGGTCGCGGCGGAGAGCCGGTTGCGCAGTTCGACGGCGGTGAGCGAGTCGAAGCCCAGTTCCTTGAAGGTGCGTTCGGTGTGGATCTCGTCGGCCGAGTCGTGGCCGAGCACGGCGGCCATGTGCGCGCACACCGCCTCCAGCACGGCGCCCTCGCGCTCCTCCTCGGGCAGGGCGGCCACCTGCTCGGCGAGGACCGGCCCCGCGGCGGCGGCCGCGCCGCTGTCGGCGACGCGCCGGGTCCTGGCGCGGCTCGCGGCGGGGGCCGAGGCCTCCGCCGGGCGCCGCATCGGCACCAGCAGCGCGTCGCCGCGGGCGTGCGCCCGGTCGAGCAGGGCGAGCGCCCGGCCGGTGGGCAGCGGGAGCATGCCGGCCTGCCGGATGCGCTGCCGCATGCCCTCGTCCAGCTCGCCGGTGAGGGTGCTGGTCTGCTCCCACATGCCCCAGGCGAGCGACTGGCCGGGGAGCCCGACGGCCTGCCGGTGCCGGGCCAGCGCGTCCAGGAAGCTGCTGGCGGCGGCGTAGTTGGCCTGCGAGGGGTTGCCGTGGACGCCGACGACGGAGGAGAAGAGGACGAAGAGGGCCAGGTCCGTGTCCCGGGTCAGCTCGTGCAGATGCCAGGCCGCGTCCGCCTTGGGGCGCAGCACCGCGGCGAGCCGGTCCGGGGTGAGGGTGTCGAGCATGCCGTCGTCGAGGACGCCCGCGCAGTGCACGACGCCTGTCAGCGGGTGCGTGGCGGGCACGGACGCGAGCAGGTCGCGCAGCGCGTCCCGGTCCCCGGCGTCGCAGGCGGTGAGGGTCGCCTCGGCGCCGAGGGCGGCGAGTTCGTCGCGCAGCGCGTCGGCGCCGGGTGCCTGGGCGCCCTGCCGGCTCGTCAGCAGCAGGTGCCGCACGCCGTGGGCGGTGACCAGGTGGCGGGCCACGAGGGCGCCCAGCGTGCCGGTGCCGCCGGTGACCAGGACGGTGCCGTCGGGGTCGAGGGGGCGCGGGAGGGTCAGCACGAGCTTGCCGATGTGCGCGGCCCGGCTCATGACCCGCAGGGCCTCGCGGGCCCGGCGGATGTCGTGGGCGCGCACGGGCGGGTGGGCCAGTTCGCCGCTGCGGAGCAGGTCCACGATCTCGGCGAGCATCCGCCCCGTGCCGTCCGGGCCGGGTGCGCCGAGGTCCAGGACGCGGTAGTCCACGCCCGGGTGGTCGGCGGCGAGCCGTGCCGGGTCGCGGACGTCGGTCAGGCCCATCTCGACGAAGCGGCCGCCCGGCGCGAGCAGCCGCAGCGAGGCGTCGGTGGCGGCGCCGGTCAGGCTGTTGAGGACGACGTCCACGCCGCGGCCCCCGGTGGCGTCCCGGAAGGCGGCCTCGAAGTCCAGGTCGCGGGAGGACGCGCGGTGGTCGGCGTCGATGCCCATGGCTGCCAGCACGTGCTGCTTGCCGGGCCCGGCGGTCGCGTACACCTCGGCGCCCAGGTGGCGGGCGATGTGCACGGCGGCGGTGCCGACCCCGCCGGTCGCGGCGTGGACGAGCACGCGCTCGCCCTTCCCCAGTCCGGCGAGGCCGCGCAGCCCGTGCCACGCGGTGACGTACGCGATGGGCACCGCGGCGGCCCGCCGGTCGGTCCAGTCCTCGGGTACGGGGACCAGGCCGCGCGCGTCGGCGACCGCGGTCGAGCCGAACGCGCCCTGGAAGAGGCCCATCACGCGCTCCCCGACCGCCGGGGACGTGACGCCGGGCGCGGTCTCGACGACGGTGCCCGCGCCCTCGCTGCCGCGCAGGGCGGCGTCGCCGGGGTACATGCCCAGCGCGATGAGGGCGTCGCGGAAGTTGACGCCCGCCGCGCCGACCCGGATCCGCACCTCGCCGGGGCCCAGCGGCGCGGGCTCGGCCTCGGCGACCAGTTCCAGCGCGTCCAGCGTGCCGCCCGCCCCGGCGGCGAGCCGGTAGCCGGGGGCGTCGGGCAGGGCCAGGCCGGCGCCCTCGCCGGGGACGACACGGCAGACGCGTACGGTGCCGTCCCGTACGACGACCTGCCGCTCCCCCGCGGCCACGGCGGCGGCCACCGCTCCGGGGAGCCGCGGGCCGTCCAGGTCCAGCAGGACGAGCCGGTCGGGGTGTTCGGACTGCGCGGAGCGGATCAGGCCCCATACGCCCGCGTGGGCGAGGTCGGTGACGTCCTCGCCGTCGAGGGCGGCGACCGCGCCGCGGGTGGTGACGGCGAGCCGGGTGGCCGCGAAGCGCTCGTCGGCGAGCCAGCGCTGCACCGCGGCGAGCACGGCGGCCAGCCGCCGGTGCACGGTGCCGGGCAGGCCGGGGCCGTCGGCGTCCTGCGGGTCGCACACCAGCAGCGCGACGGGCGGGGCGGGCAGTCCGCCGTCGAGGGCGGCGGCGAGCGCGTCGAGGTCGCGGTGGCGGGGCAGTTCGGGGCACAGCGGCGAGCCGTCGGCGGCGACCGCGACCCAGTCCGCGGTGCTCTCCCCGGTGCCGTCGCCGGTGCCGTCGCCGGTCAGCGGCGGGTAGGTGACGCGCAGCAGCACGTCCTCGGCGCCGTCCCCGGCCGCGGACAGCGCGGCGGCGTCGACGGGCCGGGTGACGAGCGACCCGATCGCGACCACGGGGCGGCCCGCGGCGTCGAAGGCGTGCACGGACAGGCCGTCGTCACCGGCGGGCGCGAGCCGGACCCGGAGCATCTCGGCGCCGGACGCGGCGAGCGTGACGCCGTTCCAGGCGAAGGGCAGCGCCATGCGGGTGCTGCCGCCGCGCAGCGCGCTGAGCCCGGTGGCGTGCAGGGCGCCGTCCAGCAGGGCGGGGTGGATGCCGAACTCGGCGGCCTGGCGGCGCTGCTCGTCGGGCAGCGCGACCTCGGCGAAGACCTCGTCGCCGCGCCGCCAGGCGGCCTTGAGCCCGCGAAAGCTCGGCCCGTAGCGGTAACCGGCCGCGGCGAGCTGGTCGTAGGCGCCCTCCACCGGCACCGACTCGGCGCCCTCCGGCGGCCAGCGGTCGGGGCCGGGTGCGGCGGGGCCGGGTCCGGCGGCGAGGATGCCGGTGGCGTGCGGCACCCAGGGCCGGTCGGAGCCTGCCGGGCGCGCGTAGACGCTCAGCGTGCGGCGGCCCTCCCGGTCGGGGGCGGCCACCACGAGCTGGAGGTGCGCGGCGCCCTCGGCGGGCAGCACGAGCGGGCTGGCCAGGACCAGTTCCTCCAGGTGGCCGCAGCCGACCTCGTCCCCGGCCCGTACCGCCAGCTCCACGAAGACCGCGCCGGGCACGAGCACCGCGCCCGCCACCGCGTGGTCGGCGAGCCAGGGGTGGGTGTCCAGGCCGAGCCGCCCGGTGAGGACGACCTGCTCGCCCTCGGCCAGCACGGTGACGGCGCCGAGCAGCGGGTGGGCGGCCGGGGCGAGCCCGAGGCCGTCCGGGTCGCCGGCGGAGGTGCCGGTGGCGTCCAGCCAGTAGCGGCGGCGCTGGAAGGCGTACGTGGGCAGCTCGGCGGGCCGGGTCCCGGCGGGGAAGACCTGCCGCCAGTCGACGGGCGCGCCGTGCGCGTGGCCCTGTGCGAGCGCGGTCAGGAAGCGGTCCCAGCCGCCTTCGTTGCGGCGCAGCGTGCCGATCGCGGCGGCGTGCACGCCCGCCTGGTCCATCGTCTCCTGCATGCCGACGGTGAGCACGGGGTGCGGGCTGCACTCGACGAAGGTGCTGTGCCCGTCGGCCAGCAGCGCCCGGGTGACCTGCTCGAAGCGGACCTGCTCGCGCAGGTTGGTGTACCAGTAGCGGGCGTCCATGGCGGCGCCGTCGGCGGGTTCGCCGGTCACCGTGGAGTACAGCGGTACGGTCCCGGGCCGCGGCCGGACGTCCGCGAGGTCCCGCAGCAGCCGGTCGCGCAGCGCGTCGACGTGCGGGGAGTGCGAGGCGTAGTCGACGGGGATGCGCTTGGCGCGCACGTCGTCGGCCGCGTAGCCGTCGAGCAGTTCGTCCAGCGCGTCCGCGTCGCCCGACACGACCGTGGAGGAGGGGCCGTTGACGGCCGCGACGGACAGCCGCCCGGACCAGCGCTCCAGGTGCTCGGCGACCTCCGCGACGGGCCGCGGCACCGACGCCATGCCGCCGCGGCCGGACAGCTCCGGCAGCGCCCGGGAGCGCAGGACGACGACGCGCGCGGCGTCCTCCACGCCGAGGATGCCCGCGACGCAGGCGGCGGCGATCTCGCCCTGCGAGTGGCCGACCACGGCGGCGGGCTCCACACCGTAGGAGCGCCACAGCTCGGCGAGCGCGACCATGACCGCCCACAGGACGGGCTGCACGACGTCCACACGTTCGAGGGAGGGCGCGTCCGCGTCGCCGCGCAGCACCGCCTCCACGCTGTAGTCGGCGAAGCGCTCGACCGCCGCGCAGCAGGTGCGGAAGTGCCCGGCGAAGACCGGGGAGGCGGCGGCGAGTTCGAGGGCCATGCCCGCCCACTGCGAGCCCTGGCCGGGGAAGACGAAGACCGTCGCCCCGGTGCCGGGCACCCCGGTGACGACGCGCCCGCCGGGCGCCCCGGCGGCGATCGAGCCGAGCCCGGCGAGCAGGGTGTCGCGGTCGGCGGCGACGACGGCGGCGCGGTGCGACTGCGCGGCCCGTGTGCACGCGAGCCCGTAGCCGACCCCGGCGGGATCGGCGTCGGGGCGCGCGGCGAGGAACTCCCGCAGCCGGGCGGCCTGGGCGCGCAGCGCCGCCTCGCCCCTGCCGGACACCAGCCAGGGCACCGCGGCCGGCCCGGTGGCCTCGGGCGCCTCCGCGGGTGCGGTGGGCTCGGCCGGCGGGGCCTGCTCGACGACGATGTGCGTGTTGGTGCCGCTCATGCCGAAGGAGGACACGCCCGCCCGGCGCGGGCGCCCGGCGTCGGGCCAGGGCCGGGCCTCGGACAGCACGCGCACGCTGCCCTGCGACCAGTCGACCTGGTGCGTGGGGTCGGACACGTGCAGGGTGCGCGGCAGCAGCCCGTGCCGCAGTGCGAAGACCATCTTGATGAGGCCCGCCATGCCCGCGGCGGCCTGGGTGTGCCCGATGTTGGACTTGACCGACCCCAGCCACAGCGGCTCGGCGCCCTCGTCCCGCCGCCCCCCGTACGCGGCGATCAGCGCCTGCGCCTCGATGGGGTCGCCGAGCGAGGTGCCGGTGCCGTGGCCCTCGACGACGTCGATGTCGCGCGGGGAGAGCCGGGCGTCGGCGAGGGCCTGCCGGATGACGCGTTCCTGCGCGGGGCCGTGCGGTGCGGTGAGGCCGTTGGAGGCGCCGTCCTGGTTGATCGCGGAGCCGCGGACGACGGCGAGGACGGGGTGGCCGAGGCGCTGGGCGTCCGCCAGCCGCTCGACCAGCACGGTGCCGACGCCCTCGGAGGGGCCGAAGCCGTCGGCCGCGTCGGCGAAGGCCTTGCACCGGCCGTCGCCCGCGAGGCCCTTGAGCTTGCTGAACTCCAGGAACGTGCCGGGCGTCGGCATCATCGCCACGCCCGCCGCGAGCGCCAGCGGGCAGTCGCCGCGGCGCAGCGCCTGCACCGCCAGGTGCAGGGCGACCAGCGACGACGAGCAGGCGGTGTCCACGGTGAAGGACGGGCCCTCGAAGCCGAAGGTGTAGGAGATGCGGCCGGACATGGAGCTGGCGGCCAGGCCCGTGGCGAGGTATCCGGCCAGCTCCTCGGGGGCGTGCGCGCCGGTCCCCCCGTAGTAGACGGTGCTGCCGCCGACGAAGACGCCGGTGCGCGAGCCGCGCAGCGAGGTCAGGTCGATCCCGGCGCGCTCGACGGCCTCCCACGCGGTCTCCAGCAGCAGCCGCTGCTGCGGGTCCATCGCGAGCGCCTCGCGCGGGTTGATGTCGAAGAAGTCGGCGTCGAAGTCCGCGATGGCGTCCAGGAAGCCGCCCTCGCGCACATAGCTCGTGCCGGTCTCGCCCGAGTCGTTGAAGCGGCTGTGGTCCCAGCCGCGGTCGTCGGGGATCGCCGAGATGACGTCGCGTTCGGCGGCCACCAGCTCCCACAGGGCTTCCGGTGTGTCGGCCCCGCCGGGGTAGCGGCACGCCATGCCCACGATCGCGATCGGCTCGCTGTCGCGCGCCTCGCGGTCGCGCAGCTTCTGCTGCGCGGTGTGCAGGTCCGCGGCCACCCGTTTGAGGTAATCGACCAGCTGTTCCTGATTCGCCATGACGGTCCTCTTTCAGGTCCTGTTTCAGGACGTGCTCAGGTGGGAGTCGATGAATTGCAGGACTTCGTCGGCCGAGGCCGCCTGGAGCTGTTCGACGACGCCCTCGCCGTCCGCGGCGGCCGCCTCCGTGCCGGGGCGGCAGCGCGCGAGCAGGGCTTCGAGCCGGGCGGTGACCGCGTCGCGCTCCTCGTCCCCGGCGAGCCGGTCCACTTGGCTCTCCAGCCGGTCCAGCTCGCGCAGCAGCGCGTCGGGCCCGGTCGCCTCCCCGAGGGCGAGGCGGTCGCGCAGGTGGTCGGCGAGCAGCGCGGGGGTGGGGATGTCGAAGACGAGGGTGGCCGGCAGGGTGACGCCGGTGCTGCGGCTGAGCCGGTTGCGCAGCTCGACCGCGGTCAGCGAGTCGAAGCCGATCTCCTTGAACGGGCGGGCCGGGTCGACCGCGAGGACGTCCCCGAGCCCGAGCACGGCCGCGACGTTGCGGCGGACCAGCTCCAGCAGGGTGCGGGCGCGCTCGGCGGGCGCCAGCCCGGCCAGCCGTTCGGCCAGCGGCGCCGGGTCCGCCGCCTCGGCCGTACTGGTGCGGCGGGCGGCCGGGCGGGTGCGGACCAGGCCGCCGAGGATGCGCGGCAGGACGCCCGAGGCGGCCAGTTCGCGCAGCGCGCCCAGGTCGAGCCGGGCGGGCACCAGCAGCGCGTCGGGGTGCAGGGACGCCGCGTCGAGCAGGGCCAGGCCCTGCTCGGAGCTCATCGCGCGGATGCCGGAGCGCTCCATGCGGGCGATGTCCTGGTCGGCCAGCGCCCCGGTGATGCCGCTGCTCTGCTCCCAGTGGCCCCAGCCCAGCGACTGTCCGGGCAGTCCGGCCGCCCGGCGGTCCTGCGCGAGGGCGTCGAGGAAGGCGTTGGCGGCGGCGTAGTTGGCCTGGCCCGCGACACCCGCGACCCCTCCGGTGGAGGAGAACAGCACGAAGGCCGCGAGCTTCTGATGCTGCGTCAGTTCGTGCAGGTTGAGCGCCGCGTCGGCCTTGGGCCGCAGCACGGTGTGCAGCTTGTCCGGGGTGAGCGAGGGAAGCGTGCCGTCGTCGGTCGCCCCGGCGGCGTGCACGACACCGGTGAGCGGGTGCTCCCCGGGTACGGAGGCGAGCAGCGCGGCGAGCGCTTCCCGGTCGGCGACGTCGCAGGCGGCGACGGTCACCTCGGCGCCCAGGGCGGCCAGTTCACCGCGCAGCGCGTCGGCGCCGGGGGCCTGCGGGCCCTGCCTGCTGGTGAGCAGCAGGTGCCGAACCCCGTGGGCGGTGACCAGGTGCCGGGCGACGAGGGCGCCGATGGTGCCGGTGCCGCCGGTGACCAGGACGGTGCCCTCGGGGTCGAGGGGCGGGGTTGCCGCGTCGCCTGGGGCCGCGCCCGCCGGGGCGAGCCGGGGGACGAGGAGTTCGCCTCCGCGTACGACGACCTGCGGCTCACCGGCGCCGAGGGCGAGTGCCAGGGCGGCGGGCAGCGAGCGGGCCGCGTCGGGGTCGGCGGGGTCGAGATCGACGAGGACGAGCCGGTCGATGTTCTCCAGCTGGGCGGAGCGCGTGAGGCCCCACAGCGCGGAGTGCGCGAGGTCGGCGACGCGTTCGGCGCCCGTGGACTGCGCGCCGCGCGTCACCAGGGCGAGCCGCACGCCCGCGTTGCGCTCGTCGCCGAGCCACTGCTGGAGCAGGCCCAGCAGCCGTACGGTCTCGGCGTGCACGGCGGCGGCGAGCCCCGCGGGGTCGTCGAGACCCGCGCCGGGCAGGGGCGCGACGGGCAGCACCTGGACGCGCTCGCGGTCTTCCGCGGCGCCGTGCCGGTCGTCGCCGGGGGCGGACTCGCCGTGGCCCGCGGTCTCCAGGGCCTGCGCCAGGCCGAGGTCGTCGGGGCCCAGCACCTCGCACAGGGCGGTGGCGAGTACGCCGTCCCGGGCGGTGGCGGGGGTCCACTCGACGCGGTAGAGGCCGTCGGGCCCGGCGTTCGCGGGACGCAGCTGGTCCAGGGCCACCGGGCGAGACCGGACGGCCTCGGCGGTGGCGACGGGGCGGCCCGTACCGTCGGCGGCGCCGAGCGCGACCCCGTCGGCGAGCGGGACCATGCGGACCCGCAGGGCGCTCGCGCCCGCCGCGTGCAGGGTGACGCCGTTCCAGGTGAAGGGCAGCAGCATCTGCCCTTCCGGTGTGCTGCCGCGGCCGATGCCACCGGCCTGGAGCGCGGCGTCCAGCAGGGCCGGGTGCAGGCCGAAGTCGGCGGCACCGGCCTGGAGTTCGGCGTCGAGCGCGGCCTCGGCGAAGACCTCGTCGCCGCGCCGCCAGGCGGCCTTGAGGCCGCGGAAGGCGGGACCGTAGCCGTAGCCCGCGGCGGCGAGCCCGGCGTGCAGGCCGTCGAGCGGGAGTGCTTCGGCCCCGGGCGGGGGCCACTGCGTGAAGTCGAAGCCGTCCGGGCGGGCGCCGGTGGCGAGGGTGCCGCTGGCGTGCCGCGTCCAGGGGTCGTCGCCGCCGGGGCCGCCGCTGGTGTCGGGCCGGGAGTGGACGGTGAAGGTGCGCCTTCCGTCCGGGGCAGGCGCGGAGACGGCGAGCTGGAGCCGTACGGCGCCGTCCTCGGGGAGGATCAGCGGGGTCTCCAGGACGAGTTCCTCGACCAGGTCGCAGCCCGCCTCGTCGCCCGCGCGCACCGCGAGGTCGACGAAGGCCGTGCCGGGCAGCAGGACGGACCCGGCCACCGCGTGGTCGGCGATCCAGGGGTGGGCGTCGAGCGCGATCCGGCCGGTGAGCAGGATCTCGTCGCTCCCGGCGAGGTGGACGGCGGCGTCCAGCAGCGGGTGCCCGGCGGCGGTGAGGCCGAAGCCGCGGGCGTCGCCGGGCCCGTCGAGCGTGGCGGGGTCGATCCAGTAGTGCCGCCGCTGGAAGGCGTACGTGGGCAGGTCGACGGTGGGCACGGCGGGGGCGCCGGCCGGGGCGCCGTACCAGGCCTTCCAGTCCACGGTCAGACCCGCGGTGAACGCCTGGGCCAGCGCCCGCAGCAGTTGGTCGGCGCCGCCCTTGTCGCGCAGCAGCGTCGGGACCGTCGCCACCGCCAGGTCCAGTGCCTGGGCCGTCTCCTGGACTCCCGTGCTCAGCACCGGATGCGGACCCGACTCGACCAGCACCCGGTAGCCGTCGGCGAGCACGGCCTCGACGGCCTGCGCGAATTCGACCCGGTGGCGCAGGTTCTCCACCCAGTACCGCGCGTCCAGCGTCGCCGGGTCCGCCTGTCGGCCGGTGAGGGAGGAGTAGAAGGCGGTCGCGGTGTCCACCGGGGCGATCCCGTCGAGCCGGGTGAGCAGCTCGGCGGCGATCTCGTCCACGTGCGGGCTGTGCGAGGCGTAGTCCACATCGACCAGGCGGGCCCGTACGCCCTCCGCCTCGACCTGGGCCACGACCTGCGCGACCTCCTCCGGCGGGCCCGAAACGACCGTGGAGGACGGGCCGTTGACGGCGGCGACCACCACGCCGGGCCGGTCGGCGAGCAGCGCCTCGGCCGCGTCGGGCCCGACGCCGAGCGAGGCCATCGCGCCGCGTCCGGCGAGGGCCCGCAGTGCCTGGGCCCTGACCGCCACGACACGGGCGCCGTCCTCGAGGGTGAGCGCGCCCGCGACGACGGCGGCGGCGATCTCGCCCTGCGAGTGACCGACGACGGCCGCCGCACGCACCCCGTACGCCTCCCACACCGCGGCGAGCGACACCATGACCGCCCACAGCGCGGGCTGCACAACGTCCACCCGGTCCACGTCCACGCCAGGCGCGGTCCCGCGCAACACATCCTCCAGCGACCAGTCCACGTACGGCGCGAGCGCCCGCCCGCACTCACCGATCCGCGCCGCGAACACCGGCGAGACGTCCAGGAGTTCGGCGCCCATCCCCCGCCACTGACCGCCCTGCCCCGGGAAGACGAGCACCGCGCCCGCGCTGCCCGCCACCGGTTCGCCGCCCACCACCGCGCCGGACGGCTCGTCCTCGGCCAATGCCCGCAGCCCCGCGAGCAGTTGGCCGGCGTCCTCGCCGACGACCACGGCACGGTGGTCCAGCACGGCCCGGCCGGAGACCAGCGACCAGCCCACGTCCACCGCCCCGGGCCCCGCCGCTTCGGCGAAGTCGGCGAGCCGCGCGGCCTGCGCGCGCAGCGCGGCGGGCGAGGCGGCGGAGACCACCCACGGCAGCGCGCCGCCGAGCGGCGCGGCGGCCGTGAACACCGGCTGGTCCGTCTCCGGTCCGTCCGCGGGCTCGGGCGGTGCGGCCTCGACGATGACGTGGGCGTTGGTGCCGGAGATGCCGAAGGCGGAGATGCCCGCGCGGCGCGGCCGGTCCACGTCCTCGGGCCACTCCACGGCGCGGGTCAGCAGCTCGACGGAACCGCTGCTCCAGTCGACGTGCGGGGTCGGCGCGTCGATGTGCAGGCTCGCGGGGAGGACGCCGTGCTGCATGGCCATGACCATTTTGATCAGGCCCGCCATACCGGCGGCGGCCTGGGTGTGCCCGATATTGGATTTCACCGACCCCAGCCACAAAGGCCTTTCCGCAGCACGCCCCTGACCGTAGGTGGCGATCAGCGCCTGCGCCTCGATCGGATCACCCAACCGCGTCCCCGTACCATGCGCCTCCACCACATCCACATCAGCACCCGACAACCGCGCATTCGCCAACGCCTGCCGAATCACCCGCTGCTGCGACGGACCATTCGGCGCCGTCAAACCGTTACTCGCACCATCCTGATTGATCGCAGAACCCCGCACCACACCCCACACCCGATGCCCACGACGCCGCGCATCCGACAACCGCTCCAACAACACCAAACCCACACCCTCACCCCACCCCGTACCATCCGCCCCCGCACCGAACGACTTACAACGACCATCCACCGCCAACCCACGCTGCCGCGAAAACTCCACAAACGCACCCGGCGTCGCCATCACCGTCACACCACCGGCCAACGCCAAAGAACACTCACC
>NZ_JBSGHL010000083.1:0-29357 GCF_053604375.1 Streptomyces sp. NPDC004031
ACCGGCAGGCTCGTCTCTATGCTGCCTGTCGCGGTGAAGCCCAGCAGCCCGGACAGATGGCCGTCCTGGAAGACCCAGACCACCGCGCCGAACATCGCCGTGAGGCTGAGCGCGTTGAGCAGCACCGCCTGCACCGGCACGATCACGCTGCCGGTCAGCAGGAACACCAGCAGCAAGGTGACCACCCCGACGATGGCCGCCGCCCAGGGCAGTCGCTGCGCTATGGCGTGCTTGCTGTCGACGAGCACCGCTGACTGGCCCGTGACCGAGGCCCGGAAGTCCGTCCGCACGGCGCGAATCTCCCCCACCAGGTGCTGCGGACCGGAATCCACCGCGGCTCCCTTGGGCACGACCGTCAGATAGGCGGTGCCCGACTGCTTGCCGGCAACCGGTCCTTCCACCCGCACCACACCCGGCAGACCGGCGACCCGGTCGCGGTAGGCCGTCAGCGCGGCAGGGTCGGCGCCCTCGGCGAACACGGTGATCGCACCCACCGGGCTCCCGGCGTAGTCCTGCCGCAGATGCTGCTGCACGACATGGGACTCGGCTCCCGACGGCAGCTGCCGGTCGTCGGCCGATCCGAACTGCACCTTCAGGAAGGGCAGTCCGAGCAGCAGCAGCGCCGCCACCGCGGCGACCGCGAAAGCGGGCGCCCGGCGCATCACCAGCCGGGCCAGTGCGGCGTAGCGGGCACCGGGCTCGGCGGCCGCCTCCCCCGCGGGCCGTCGGCGGCGCAGCAGCCGCCGCAGGTCCAGTGCGTTGACCCGCTCGCCCAGCAGCACCAGGGCGGCGGGCAGCACGATGAGCGCCGCTCCGGCGGCGAGCACCACCACGGCCACACCCGCGTAGGCGAAGGAGCGCAGGAAGTACTGCGGGAAGACCAGCATCGCCGAGAGCGCGGCCGCCACCGTCAGCGCCGAGAAGAGCACCGTGCGGCCGGCCGTCCGCAGCGTCGTGGCGACGGCATGCCGTGGGGCGGCGCCCGCGGACAGTTCCTCACGGAAGCGGCGCACGATGAACAGCGAGTAGTCGATGGCGAGCCCGAGGCCGAGCGCGGTGGTCAGATTCTCGGCGAAGACCGAGACATCGGTGAATCCCGTGATGCCGCGCAGCACCGCGCTCGTACCCAGGATCGCGATGATGCCGATGCCGAGCGGGAGCAGTGCGGCGACGGCGCTTCCGAAGACCATGACGAGGAGCACCAGGGTGATCGGCAGCGCGATCATCTCCGCCCGCAGCAGATCCTCCTGGATCGTCGTCTGCATCTCGTGCAGCACCTCCGCGGTGCCGCCGACCGTGACGTCCACCGGGCCGTGCGCACCGCGGAAGGCGGGGGCGATGCGCTTGACCTCGGTGGCCACCGCGTCGTCGTCACCTCGCAGCCGGGCGGCGATCATCGCGGAGCTGCCGTCCTTTGCGCGCAGCACCGGCGCCCGGGTGTCCCAGTACGAGCTGACGCCGGACACATCGGGATCCGCCGCGAGCCGGGCGGCGAGCCTGCGCCCCTCGGCCGCCACGGCCGGGGCGTCCGGGCCGGCGCCCCGGGTGTCGACCAGCAGCACGAGATTGGGCTGGGAGTCGGGGAAGTGCTCGGCGAGCGCCTTCGTGGCGTACGACGACTGGGATCCGGGGGCTTCGAATCCCCCGCTGGACAGCCGGTCCCCGACCCCGCTGCCCGCGACGACGGCGAGCGCGGTGAAGAGCAGGGCCAGCAGCAGGGTCAGCCGCGGTCTCGCGGTCACGACCCGCGTCCAGCCCCCGACCGCACCCGCATGGTTGACATCAGCCATGGCAGAGGTGTCCTCTCCCCCTAGAACGACTAGAATCACAAACACGAATGATCGCTCGCATTCTCAGAATGCGAGCGGTGGCTCGTGTTTGTCAATCCCCCTCTGGGAGTACACGTGTCCGAGGCGGACGAGAAACCGAGACGGCGTCAGGCGCGCGGCGAGCGCCGGGTCACGCAGTTGCTGAAGGCTGCCGCCAGCGTGTTCTGCGCGGTCGGCTACACGGCGTCGAGCACCAACGCCATCGCACGGGAGGCCGGCGTGTCCCCGGGCACGCTCTACCAGTTCTTCCCGAACAAGGAGGCCATCGCCGTCGAGCTGGGAAGCCGGCTGATCGGGGAGATGGAGGAGACCCACGGCCGGGTCTTCACCGCGGCGAACGCCCGCCTCCCGCTCGATCAGCTGGTGGACGCGGTGGCGGACCCCTTCATCGAGTTCAACTGCGCCAACCCCGCGTTCTTCTCCCTCATCAAAGGCTCCGACACGCCGGGCCAGGTCGCGGACGAGCACGACACGCTGCACGCCACCTTGCTGGACCGGGTGGCCTGGGTGCTGGCGCTGCGCCGCCCGTCGCTCTCGTCCGCCGAGCGCACGGTGATCGCTCAGATGAGCTTCGCGACGTTCAAGGCCGGCCTCGAACTCATCCTGCTGACCGAGGACGACACCGCGCGCGCCGCGTACGCCAGGGAGCTGAAGAGCATGCTCTCCCGCTACCTCGCGCCCCACGTGGGCACGGGACCGGTCGAGATCGGGGAGGAGGAGAAGGCCGCGGCCAGGTCCTCACTGGCCGCAGCGGGTGCGATCTGGTTCGACGGTCCGCCGCAGGACGTCGCGTACCTCCCGGCGTCAGGGACCGACGCCGGACCGCAGGACGTCGCCGCCCCGGAGGCGGCTACTCCCCCCGGCCCGCCGACGGGCAGGTGAACGTCCCGTCGTGGCCGTCCCGCGGTCCCGCCGGCGGCCCGACCGTTCCGCTGCCCTTACCGGACGGCTCGGACGGTCCGGACGGTCCGGGGACCTTCCGGCTCTCCCCGGCCAGGGAAGCCGCGATCACGGCGGACGGGCGCGGCGCACCGCCCGCCTGGCGGCGCTCCCTGGCCCGTGAGAGCCACTGCGCGCCCGTACCGAGGGCGGCGACCAGCAACGAGATCCCGAGGCCCAGAGAGAGGGCGTAGAACGAATTCGAGGCGGCCTCACCGCTGACGTACCCTGCCCCGACGGAGTAAGACGCCCACACCGACTCGGCCACACCCGCCCCGACCGCGTAACGGCGCACCGGATAGCGCATGATCCCCGCCGCCAGGCCGCCGATCACCCGGCCGCTGGGCAGGAAGCGGACGCCGATCACGAACGGGACGCCGTGCCGCTGTATGCGCAGCGCCGCCCACTTCAGCAGGGCCTCGCGACGCGGCCTGCGGTGCATCCGCTCCAGCACACGGCCACTGAGCGCCCGCCCGGTCCGGTGCATCACGAGATCGCCGAGCACCGCGCTGGCGGCCACCACGAGCAGCACGAGGGCGAGGTTGAGATGGCCCTCGGCCGCCATCACCCCGCCTGTCACGAGGAGTACGGAGTTGGGCACCAGGGGTGGAGCCGTGGTCGCGGCCAGGATCGCGTACGCCCAGATGACGTGGCCGCCCCTCAGGAACTCGGCGAGTCCGGAGGTGAAGTCAAGTGACGACACGCTCAGTGCAACGTCCATCCCACCGCCCCTCTTCCCCTACCCCTACTTCAACGCTGACAGCGTGGGGCGGGGTCGGCAAGCGCATTGACCGCACTTCGGCCGATTCCCAGCGAAGCTCATCCTGAGGGTCCAGAACCGGTACTCCCCAGGTAGTACGCCGCCGCACGGGAGTTGGGACGGCGGGCGCGGGCGGACCGCTCAGCGGCCGAGCAGTTCGCCGCCGTTGACCTGGAGGATCTCGCCGGTGATGAACCCGGCCTCGGGCGAGGCGAGGAAGAGCACGGCCGAGGCGACGTCCGCGGGGCGGCCCACCCGGCCGACCAGGGTCCGGCCCGCGCGCCGCGTCAGCTCGGCGTCATTGAGCCGCGAGCCGAAGAACTCGGTGCCGGCGACCGTGCCCGGCGCGACGATGTTGCAGGTCACGCCCTGCGGGCCGAGCTGGGCGGCGAGGGAGTGGTTCCACGCGTGCAGGGCCGCCTTGGAGGCCCCGTAGGATCCGCCGCCGCGCAGCGCGGCCACCGACGTCACCGTGACCACCCGGCCGCTGTCCGTGGTGAAGCGGTCCCGCAGCGACTCGGTGAGCAGGACGGCGGTGAGCACATTGCGTTCGAAGTCGCCGCGCCAGCGGGCCAGCACCCCGTGCGGCCCGGCGCCCACGGCCAGCTCCCGGCTGCCGGCGTTGTTGACCAGCACGTCCACCCGCTCGGGCAGGTGCGCCAGCGCCGCCTCGACGTCGTCGGGGTCGGCGAGGTCGCAGACCACTGGGGTGATGTCGAGCCCGCGCTCGGCACGGATCTCCTCGACCGCGGCGTGCAGGACCTCCCGGCGGCGACCGATGATCGTGACCCGGTGGCCCTCTTCGGCGAAACGCACCGAAACAGCCCGACCGATGCCCGTACCGCCCCCGGTCACCACGATGTTGCGCACCGCCGCCGCGCTCTGTGCCATGAACTCCGCCCCTCCAGGAGAGACAGCACGGTACGGGATGCCCCCGAAGCGGGCGCGAGCGGGGTAGCCTGCGGAAACAGCCTTCGCGAAGAGACGTAGATCACACGGCGGAGAACGTAACCATTACAGTGGTTGGCGGGTCTTATGTCTTGAGTACCGTGCTCCCGGCGGAGCCGGTCGGGGGGCTGTGGAACGGATCGTCTTGGGGGACGGTCCGGAACGCGTCGCCGGGGCGACGCCCGGGGAGCTTGAGCGGCCCTCCCGGGCCGTTTTCGTCCCGGCAACGGCGCACAGCCGCCGATGAACGCCCGGTCGGACCCGTGGGGGGATCCGTTCCGGGGAACGGGAGCGCCCCGTGCCGGACCCGTGGGGGGATCCTGCGCGGGGCGCTTCCTTGTACTGCTTCGTACAGGGTGCGCGCGCCGGACGACGCCGAGGCGTACGTCCGGGGCGCGCGGCGGACGCCGAGCGTCAGCGGGCCTCGACCGAGACGTAGTCGCGGATCTCGACGCCGGTGTAGATCTGCCGCGGACGGCCGATCCGGGAACCGGGCTCCTTGATCATCTCGTGCCACTGGGCGATCCAGCCGGGCAGCCGGCCGATGGCGAACAGCACGGTGAACATGCTGGTCGGGAAGCCCATCGCGCGGTAGATCAGGCCGGTGTAGAAGTCCACGTTCGGGTAGAGCTTGCGCGACACGAAGTAGTCGTCGCTGAGCGCGTGCTCCTCCAGCTTGAGCGCGATGTCGAGCAGCTCGTCGGACTTGCCGAGCGCCGAGAGGACGTCGTGCGCCGCGGCCTTGATGATCTTCGCCCGGGGGTCGAAGTTCTTGTAGACCCGGTGGCCGAAGCCCATCAGCTTGACGCCGTCCTCCTTGTTCTTCACCTTGCGGATGAAGGAGTCCACGTCGCCGCCGGTGGCCTGGATGCCTTCCAGCATCTCCAGCACCGACTGGTTGGCACCGCCGTGCAGGGGGCCCCACAGGGCGCTGATGCCGGCCGAGATCGAGGCGAACAGGTTCGCCTGCGACGAGCCCACCAGGCGGACGGTGGACGTCGAGCAGTTCTGCTCGTGGTCGGCGTGCAGGATGAACAGCTTGTCCAGCGCGCTGACGACGACCGGGTCGAGCTCGTACTCCTCGGCGGGGACGGAGAACGTCATCCGGAGGAAGTTCTCGACGTAGCCGAGGTCGTTGCGCGGGTAGACCACCGGCTGTCCGACGGACTTCTTGTACGCGTACGCCGCGATCGTCGGCAGCTTGGCGAGCAGCCGGATCGTGGACAGGTACCGCTGCTCGGGGTCGAACGGGTTGTGGCTGTCCTGGTAGAACGTCGACAGCGCGCTGACCACGGACGACAGCATGGCCATCGGGTGGGCGTCGCGCGGGAAGCCGTCGTAGAACCGTTTGACGTCTTCGTGCAGCAGGGTGTGCTGGGTGATCTGGCCCTTGAACTCCGCCAGCTCGTCGACCGTCGGCAGCTCGCCGTTGATCAGCAGGTAGGCGGTCTCCAGGAAGGTGCCGCGCTCGGCGAGCTGCTCGATCGGGTAGCCCCGGTAGCGCAGGATGCCTTCCTCGCCGTCGAGGAAGGTGATCGCGGACTTGTAGGCCGCGGTGTTGCCGTAACCGCTGTCCAGTGTCACCAGGCCCGTGTCGGCGCGCAGCTTGCCGATGTCGAAGCCCTTGTCACCGACAGTGCTCTCAACCACCGGGTAGCTGTGCTCGCTGTCCCCATACCGCAGTACTACAGAGTTGTCGCTCACGTCATTCCCTCACCGACGGTTTTGCCTCTTCTTCGAGGTGCCCTGACTACGTCCACTGTCCCCCATTTGGCACTGGCGCGTGCACTCGGGGTCGGCCATCGGGCCGAAAAGTGGCACGGAGTGCCTATTTTGCGCCCCTGGACAGCCGGTGGTCGAGAGCCGTGAAGCGTCGGCCTGCCGAGACCGTGCGTACCGCCTGCCCGATCGCCCGCCGCGAGCCGACGAGGACGACCAGGCGTTTCGCCCTGGTGACCGCGGTGTAGAGCAGATTGCGCTGGAGCATCATCCAGGCGCTCGTGGTGACCGGGATCACCACCGCCGGGTACTCGCTGCCCTGGGAGCGGTGGATGGTCACGGCGTAGGCGTGGGCCAGCTCGTCCAGCTCGTCGAAGTCGTAGCCGACCTCCTCGTCCTCGTCGGTGCGCACGATGAGCCGCTGCTCGACGGCGTCCAGGGCCGTGACCACGCCCACCGTGCCGTTGAAGACACCATTGGCGCCTTTGTCATAATTGTTACGGATCTGGGTCACCTTGTCGCCCACGCGGAACGTCCGGCCGCCGAACCGGCGCTCGGGCAGGTCGGGGCGGGCCGGGGTGACGGCCTGCTGGAGCAGTCCGTTGAGCGTCCCGGCCCCTGCCGGGCCGCGGTGCATCGGGGTGAGTACCTGGATGTCGCGCCGCGGATCCAGCCCGAACCTGGCCGGAATGCGACGGGCGACGACATCGACGGTCAGCCGGCCCGCCTCCTCCGCGTCCTCCTCGGCGAAGAGGAAGAAGTCCGGCACGCCCTGCGTCACCGGCGGTAGCCCGGAATTGATGCGGTGCGCGTTGGTGACCACCCCCGACTGCTGGGCCTGCCGGAAGATCCTGGTCAGCCGCACCGCCGGCACCGGGCTGTCCGGAGCCAGCAGATCCCGCAGCACCTCTCCGGCACCGACGCTGGGCAGCTGGTCGACATCCCCCACGAAGAGCAGGTGCGCGCCCGGGGGCACCGCCTTGACCAGCTTGTTCGCCAGCAGCAGGTCCAGCATGGACGCCTCGTCGACGACCACGAGATCCGCGTCCAGCGGGCGGTCGCGGTCGTACGCGGCGTCGCCGCCGGGTTTCAGCTCCAGCAGGCGGTGGACGGTGGACGCCTCCGCCCCGGTCAGCTCCGCCAGGCGCTTGGCCGCGCGCCCGGTCGGCGCCGCCAGCACCACCTTCGCCTTCTTGGCCCGCGCCAGCGCCACCACGGAGCGCACCGTGAAGGACTTGCCACAACCCGGGCCGCCGGTCAGGACGGCCACCTTCTCCGTCAGCGCGAGCCGGACCGCCTGCTGCTGCTCGGGGGCGAGATCCGCGCCCGTGTGCCCGGCCAGCCAGGACAGCGCCTTGTCCCAGTCGACCTCCCGGAACGCCGGCAGCCGCTCCTCCGGCCCGCGCAGCAGCCGGACCACCTGCGCGGCCAGCGCGATCTCGGCGCGGTGGAAGGGCACCAGATAGACGGCCGTGACCGGCTCCCCGTCCCCGTCCGGGGCGGGGACGCTCTCGCGGACCACGCCCTCCTCGTCGGCCAGCTCGCCCAGGCAGTCGATCACCAGGCCGGTGTCGACCTGGAGCAGCTTCACGGCGTCGGCGATCAGCCGCTCCTGGGGCAGGAAGCAGTTGCCCCCGTCGGTGGCCTGCGACAGCGCGTACTGCAGACCGGCCTTCACCCGTTCCGGGCTGTCGTGCGGGATGCCGACGGCCTGGGCGATCCGGTCCGCGGTCAGGAAGCCGATGCCCCACACCTCGGCCGCCAGCCGGTAGGGCTGCCCCTTCACCACGGAGACGGACCCGTCCCCGTACTCCTTGTAGATCCGGACGGCGATGGAGGTGGACACCCCCACGCCCTGGAGGAAGACCATCACCTCCTTGATGGCCTTCTGCTCCTCCCACGCGACCTCGATCTTCCTGGTCCGCTTGGGCCCGAGGCCGGGCACCTCGATGAGCCGCTTGGGCTCGCCCTCAATGACCTCCAGTGTGCTGACACCGAAGTGGTCCACGATCCGCTCGGCGATCCGCGGGCCGATGCCCTTGATCAGCCCGGAGCCGAGGTAGCGGCGTATCCCCTGGACGGTGGCGGGCAGCACCGTCGTGTAGTTCTCCACGGTGAACTGCTTGCCGTACTGCGGATGGGAGCCCCAGCGGCCGTGCATCCGCAGGGACTCGCCGGGCTGGGCGCCGAGCAGTGCGCCCACGACCGTCAGCAGGTCGCCCGAGCCGCGGCCGGTGTCCACCCGGGCGACCGTGTAGCCGTTGTCCTCGTTGGCGTAGGTGATCCTCTCCAGGACACCTTCCAGCACCGCGAGTGGCCTGTCCGTCATGCCGACCTCCCTCCCCGGAGACGATCAGATCCGACGGTACCGGCAGGCAGGGACACGGCGTTCGCAGCCTGTGGACAACCGCGCGGGGAGGCGGCCCCGCACGGAAAAGACGGGAGCGGGGCCAGGCTCAGCCTGGCCCCGCTCCCGTTCCCACCCCCGAAGCCCCCCTCGGGCGCATTACCCTCACGGCTGCCCGGAAGCCTTCCCGGAAGCCGTGACGCCCTATACGACATGTCACCGGCCGTCAGGGTTGTCCTACGGCAGCCATACTTCTCAAGATTTTTTCAGCTGACGTGCGCCATGTACCTCTCGGCGATCTCCGCGACGACCTCGGCGCCCTCGCGCGCCCACAGTGCCGGGTTGAAGATCTCCACCTCCACGGGTCCCCGGTAGCCGGCCGCGTCCACCGTCTCCCGCCACCCGCGCAGGTCGATGCACCCGTCGCCGAGCTGGCCGCGCCCCAGGAGCACTCCCTCGGGGAGCGGGGTGACCCAGTCGGCGAGCTGGAAGGCCGCGATCCTGCCGCCCTCCCCGGCCCGCCGGGTGTGCGCGGGCGCCTGGTCGTCCCACCACAGGTGGTAGGTGTCGACGACGACACCGACCTGGTCGGCGGGGAAGCGCTCGGCGATCTCCAGCGCCTGGCCGAGGGTGGAGATCACGCACCGGTCGGAGGCGTACATCGGGTGCAGCGGCTCGATCGCCAGCCGCACCCCGCGCTCTCCGGCGTACGGGGCGAGCTCCGCGAGCGCGTCGGCGACCCGCTCGCGCGCCGCCGCGATGTCCCGGTCGCCCGCCGGCAGCCCCCCGGACACCAGCACGAGCGTGCCGGTCCCCAGCGCGGCGGCCTCGTCGATCGCCGCACGGTTGTCGTCCAGCGCCTTGGCGCGCGGTTCCGCGTCCGCCGCGGTGAAGAAGCCCCCGCGGCACAGCGAGGTCACCGTCAGCCCGCTGTCCCGCATCAGGCGTGCGGCGCGTTCCACGCCGTACTCCTGCACCGGGGCGCGCCACAGCCCGACCTTGCCGATGCCCGCGGCCCGGCATCCCTCGGCCAGCTCCGGCAGCGACCACTGTTTGACGGTCTCCTGGTTGATGCTCAGCCGCGCCAGGTCGCACGTCTGCGTCCGTCCGGTGTCGGTCATGCGTCCACTCCGTGCAGGGTCAGCAGCCGGCGCATCCGGTCCTCCGCGAGCGCGGGATCGGGGAAGAGCCCGACCCGGTCGGCGAGTTCGTAGGCGCGGGCCAGGTGCGGCAGCGAGCGCGCCGACTGCAGCCCGCCGACCATGGTGAAGTGCTGCTGGTGGCCTGCCAGCCAGGCGAGCAGCACCACGCCCGTCTTGTAGAAGCGCGTCGGCGCGCAGAACAGGTGGCGCGACAGCTCGACGGTCGGGTCCAGGATCCGGCGGAAACCGTCGGTGTCCCCCGTGTCCAGGACGCTGACCGCCGCCGAGGCCAGCGGCGCCAGCGGGTCGAAGATGCCGAGCAGCGCGTGGCTGAAGCCCTGCTCGTCCCCGGCGATCAGTTCGGGGTAGTTGAAGTCGTCGCCGGTGTAGCAGCGCACCCCGCCGGGCAGCCTGCGGCGCAGTTCCACCTCGCGCCGCGCGTCCAGCAGTGAGATCTTCACGCCGTCGACCTTGTCCGGATGCGCCGCGATGACCTCGAGGAAGGTCTCGGTCGCCGCGTCCAGGTCGGCGCTGCCCCAGTAGCCGTCGAGCGCCGGGTCGAACATCGGTCCGAGCCAGTGCAGGATCACCGGTTCGGCGGACTGCCGCAGCAGGTGCCCGTACACCCTCAGGTAGTCGTCCGGGCCCTGGGCGACCGCCGCCAGCGCCCGTGAGGCCATCAGCACCGCCTGCGCCCCGGCGGCCTCCACGAGCGCGAGCTGCTCCTCGTAGGCGGCCGTCACCTCGGCCAGGGTGGCGGGGCCGGTCAGCTGGTCGGTGCCGACCCCGCAGGCGATCCGGCCGCCCACCGAGTGCGCCTCGGCCGCCGACCGGCGGATCAGCTCCGCGGCACCGGCCCAGTCCAGGCCCATACCCCGCTGGGCGGTGTCCATGGCCTCGGCGACGCCGAGACCGTGCGCCCACAGATGGCGCCGGAAGGCGAGCGTCGCGTCCCAGTCCACCGCCGCGGGCGCGTCGGCCGCGGCACGCAGCGGATCGGCGACCACATGCGCGGCCGAGTAGACGACACGGCTGCGCAGCGGCAGATCCGTCACCATGGCGACGGCTTCCGCGCGCGGCACATAGGTGTGGGTCGTCCCCGACTCGTCGGGCAGTTCGATGCTCACAGCGACAGCTCCGGCACGTCGAACCGGCGGCCCTCCGCGGAGGACCTGAGGCCGAGCTCGGCCAGCTGGACGCCGCGCGCACCCGCCAGCAGGTCCCAGCGCCAGGGCTCGTCGAGGACGACGTGCCGCAGGAAGAGCTCCCACTGGGCCTTGAAGCCGTTGCCGAAGTCGGTGTTGTCGGGGACTTCCTGCCACTGGTCGCGGAAGACCTCGGTCGCGGGCAGGTCGGGGTTCCACACCGGCTTCGGGGTGGCCGAGCGGTGCTGGGCGCGGCAGTTGCGCAGGCCCGCGACGGCCGAGCCGTGGGTGCCGTCGACCTGGAACTCCACCAGTTCGTCCCGGTTGACGCGGACGGTCCAGGAGGAGTTGATCTGCGCGACGGCGCCGCCCTCGAGTTCGAAGATGCCGTAGGCCGCGTCGTCGGCGGTGGCGTCGTAGGGCTTGCCGCGCTCGTCCCAGCGCTGCGGGACATGGGTGGCGGTGAGGGCCTGGACCGTGCGCACCCGGCCGAAGATCTCGTGCAGGACGTAGTCCCAGTGCGGGAACATGTCCGCGGTGATACCGCCGCCGTCCTCCGTGCGGTAGTTCCACGACGGCCGCTGCGCGCTCTGCCAGTCCCCCTCGAAGACCCAGTAGCCGAACTCGCCGCGGATGGACAGGATCCGGCCGAAGAAGCCGCCGTCGACGAGCCGTTTGAGCTTCAGCAGTCCGGGAAGAAAGATCTTGTCCTGGACCACGCCGTGCTTGATGCCCGCCTCCTGCGCGAGCCTGGCCAGTTCCAGCGCCCCGGCGAGCGACGTGGCGGTCGGCTTCTCGCAGTAGATGTGCTTGCCTGCCGCGATGGCCTGCTTGACGGCGTCCTCGCGCGCGGAGGTCACCTGGGCGTCGAAGTAGATCTCGACCGACGGGTCGGCCAGCACCGCTTCCAGGTCCGTCGACCAGTGCTCGATGCCGTGCTGCTCCGCGATGGCGCGCAGCGCGTGCTCCCGTCGGCCGACCAGGACGGGTTCCGGCCACAGCACCGTGCCGTCTCCCAGGTCCAGTCCTCCCTGCTCGCGCAGGCTCAGGATGGAACGGACCAAGTGCTGCCGGTATCCCATGCGCCCGGTGACGCCGTTCATGGCGATCCGCACAGTCCTGCGTGTCACGTGGGGTCCTCTTCTCAGTGGTTCGGCGGGCCCGGCCGGTGCGGAGCCCACGGCGGCAACTGATGGCGAGCGCCGCAGCAAGGCGTACAGCAAGCGCTTTCTTTCGGTCTCACGCTAACCCGCGAGTCCCGTTTCGAGCAAGAGGCGCCGCAGGCGCGGAAAGCGCTTGCTGTCGCTCTGGTGTGCACTCCCCATGACGTCCGGGCGGCGGGGATGAGAACATGACCCGCGGGACCACCGGCTCCCGCCCACGGCGCGCGCGGCCGGTCACCGCCGACAGAACCGGCCGGCACCCAGGATCAGGACGACGGAGGACGGCAGCGAGATGGCAGTGACTCTGGCCGATGTCGCGGCACGCGCCGGGGTGTCGTCCGCGACGGTCTCCCGAGTGCTCAACGGCAACTACCCGGTGGCCGGAAGCACCCGCGAGCGGGTGCAGCGCGCGGTGGCCGAACTGGACTACGTGGTCAACGGCCAGGCACGCGCGCTGGCCGCCGCCACCTCCGACCTGGTGGGGGTACTCGTCAACGACGTCGCCGACCCCTTCTTCGGGATCATCGCCAGCGCGCTCCAGGCCGAGGTCGGAGTGAGCGCCGCCGAGCCGGGCGGCAAGCTGACCGTCGTCTGCAACACCGGCGGATCGCCGCAGGCCGAACTGACCTACCTCACCCTGCTGGAGCGCCAGCGGGCCGCGGGCGTGGTGCTCACCGGCGGCGCGGTGGACAGCCCAGCCCACACCGATTCCGTCAGCGCCCGCCTCGCCCGCCTGGCGGCTTCCGGCACCCGCATCGTGCTGTGCGGCCGCCCGCCGCTCACGCTGCCGGGCGAGACGGGACCGCTGACCACCCTGGCGTTCGACAACTTCGGCGGGGCACGCCGCCTCACAGAACATCTGCTCTCGCTCGGCCACCGCCGCATCGGATACGTGACGGGGCCGGCCGAGCGCAGCACCACCGGCGACCGGCTGGCCGGCCACCGCGCCGCACTCGCCGCCCACGGGCTCGCGCCGCGCCGTGCGAGCGGCGCCACCGGCACCGGCACGGCGGAGGACGCCGCGGACGACCCGTTGACGGTGCACGGCGGTTACGACCGGAACGCCGGCTACGACGCGACGCTCGAACTGCTCCGCCGCGACACCGCCGTCACCGCGATCGTCGCCGCCAACGACACCGTCGCGCTGGGGGTCTGCGCCGCGCTGCGCGACCGGGGGCTGCGCATCCCCGCGGACGTGTCGGTCGCCGGATTCGACGACCTGCCCTTCAGCGCCGACGCCTCGCCCGCGCTGACCACGGTCCGCATCCCGCTCCAGGAGGCGGGCGCGCGGGCCGGCCGGCTGGTGATGGGGCGGCTCGCGCCCCCGCCCGGCGGGGTGACCACCATCGCGACCGAGCTGATGGTCCGCGGATCGACCGCGCCCCCGGTCGCGCGGCGGCCCTGAAAGTTATCCACAGGCCGTGAAGGGCCCTTCCGCCCGACTCCCGCACGGGCATACCTTTGACTCAGTCAAGGTTCGACCGGTCGGGCAGCGGCCGGCTCAACGGCAGGACGGGGGACGGATCATGGCCGTCACGGAAATCCGCGAGTTCAACCGCTTCTACACCAACCTCATCGGGGCGCTCGACTACAGCCGCCACCTGCACACGCCCTTCACCCTCACCGAGGCGCGCGTGCTGTACGAGCTGGCCCACGCCCCGCGCACCGACGCCGCGGACCTCCGGCTCGAACTGTCGCTGGACGCCGGATATCTCAGCCGGATGCTCGCCCGTTTCGAGGAGCAGCGGCTCGTCACACGCGGCCCGTCCGCCGAGGACGCCAGGAGACAGCGGATAGAGCTGACGGAGCAGGGCTGGGAGGCGGCGGGGCTGCTGGAGGAACGGTCGCAGGAGGCCGTGGCCACGCTGGTCGAGCGCATGGCCCCGGAGGACCGCCCGCGGCTGGCCGAAGCCATGCGGACGGTGCGGGAGATCCTGCGGGACAACTCCCCGGCGCCCGTGAAGGGCCGGGTCACGCTGCGCGGGCCGCGCCCCGGCGACCTGGGGTGGGTCGTGGAGCGCAACGCGGCCGTCTACGCCGAGGAGTTCGGATGGGACGAGGGCTACGAGACGCTGGTCGCGCGGATCGTCGCGGATTTCGCCGAGACACGGGAGCCGGAGCGTGAGGCCGTGTGGATGGCCGAGCTCGACGGGCGGCGCGCCGGATGCGTCTTCTGCGTGCGTGACAGGGAGCCGGGAACGGCGCGGCTGCGGCTGCTGCTGGTCGACCCGTCGGCGCGCGGGCACGGGATAGGCCGGCGGCTGGTCGAGGAGTGCCTGGCCTTCGCCCGTTCGGTGGGCTACCGCGACATGGTGCTGTGGACGAACGACGTGCTCGGCCATGCGCGGTCGATCTACCAGCGGGCCGGATTCCAGCTGGTCAGCGAGCAGCCGCACCACAGCTTCGGCAAGGATTTGGTGGGGCAGGACTGGCGCCTTTCCCTCTAGTCCACCGGCTGCCCGGTGCGCCGGGCGAGCCGCGCGGCGGCCGGACGACACTGCCGGATCACGGTTGACCAGGCCGGATCGGGTGCCTAGTGTCCGGCGAATGAGATTCGCGTTCTCCACTCTCGGTGTTCCCGAACTGCCCGTCGACGAGGTGGCCCGGCTTGCCGCGGACAACGGCTTCCACGGCGTCGAACTCCGCGCGAGCCCAGAGGGTCCGGTGCACACCGGGCTGTCCGCGGGTCAGAGAGCCGAGGTGGTGGCGGAGTTCGCCAAAGCCGGGGTGGAGATCCTGACGGTGGCCGGTTACGCCAAGGTGGCCGCCGCAGGGGACGACCAGCCAGTACTGGACGAGATCTCCGCGGGCGTGGCCCTGGCCCACGACCTCGGGGCGCCGTTCCTTCGGGTCTTCCCCGGGGGCGAGGGCCTGCCGGCCGAGGAGGCGGACGCGCTGGCCGCACGGCGGCTCGCGGCGGCGGCTCCCGTGGCGGCCGACCTGGGAGTCAGGGTGCTGCTGGAGACCCATGACTCGCACCGCGCCGGGGCAGACGTCGCGCGCGTCGTCGGCCGGGTGGGGCACACCGCCGTCGGTGGCCTGTGGGACGTCATGCACACCTGGCTCGCGGGAGAGCAGCCCGCGGCGAGCTTCGCGGCGCTGGCGCCCTACCTGGGGTATCTCCAGGTCAAGGACATCACCTCGGCGGACGACACCACCCCGTTGCCGCTGGGTGCGGGTGTGCTGCCGCTGGCGGAGACGGTCGAGGTGCTCAGCCGGGCGGAGTGGGACGGCTGGCTGTGCTGGGAGTACGAGAAGCGCTGGTATCCGCAGGCCCCGGAGCTGCCGGGGCTGCTGGGGGCCGCGCGCGAGCATCTGGACCGGCTCCTGATGGAATCCGCCTGACGGTCGGCGGGTCCCGGCGAGTGGGTCGCGCACGCCGCGACCCGCGCCCCGGGCGGCGGCCGCCGGGTGTCGGGGCGGGAGCCGGGCCGGGACGGTGAGGGACCGGGCAAGGGCCGGGAGCGGAGGAGGGACGCATGCTCGATCTGGGACGGCTGAAGGCGCTGCACGCCGTGCACGCGCACGGCTCCATCGGCGCCGCGGCGACCGCGCTGGGTTATACACCCTCGGCCGTGTCGCAGCAGATCTCGAAGCTCGAACGGGAGACGCGGACGGTCCTGCTCGAACGGCAGGGCCGCGGGGTGACGCTGACCGATGCCGCGCAGATGCTCGTTGCCACCGCGGGGCAGTTGATGGCGATCGTGGAGCAGGCGGAGGTGGCGCTGGAGGAGCAGCGCGGCAGGCCGTCGGGCCGGCTGACACTGGCGGCGTTCCCCACCGCGGCGAGCGGGCTGCTGCCCGGGGTCCTGGCGGAGCTGGCGGCGACCTGCCCGGCGCTGGAGCTGCGGCTCGTGGAGGTGGACGCCCATCTGTCGGTGGACCTGGTGGCGCGCGGCGTGGTGGATCTGGCGGTGGCGCACGACTGGGACATCGCACCGCTGCCGGCTCCCGAGGGCGTGGAGCGTTGCGTCATCGGTCATGACTCGTGCGACGTGCTGGTGCCCGCGGGCCACCGGCTGGCGGACCGGGAGCGGCTGGTGCGGTCGGACGTGGCGGCCGAGCGGTGGATCTGCCAGCCTCCGGGCTCGGTCTGCCACGACTGGCTGGTGCGGACGCTGCGGGAAGCCGGCCGGGAGCCTGACATGGCCTTCCAGGTGGGCGAGTACGGCACGCAGGTGGCGCTCGTGGCGGCGGGGCTCGGTATCGCGCTGGTGCCCAGGCTCGGGCGTGGGGCGATACCCGAGGGGGTGCGGGTGCTGCCGCTGGAACCGGCGCCCGTGCGGCGGCTCTACGCCCTGTGGCGGCAGGGCGCGGCGCGCAGGCCGTCGATCGAGGTGGCGGTGGCCACGTTGCGCGCCCACTGGCCCGAGACCGGCTGACGCCCCGCCAGGGGCACGGAACCGTCGGCGCGGGCGGCCCGTCCCACCGGCATGACGGTGACGAGGACTTCGCGCGGGGCGGCCGCGGCCGTGGTGCTGGCGGCGACGGTCGCCCTGGTGGGCGGGTGCGGGACGCAGGAAAGCCCGGACGGACGGCAGGGCACGCCCGGTCCGGCGGGCTCCGCCCGGGTGCCGGGAGACGGGGCGTCCGTGGGGCAGGTGGTCTTCTTCACCCCGGCGCCCCGCGGGCCGCGGAACGGCCACGAGGTGCTCGGCAGCCGGGCCGACGCCGAGCGTTACGCGGAGGCCTTCGGCGACGGGCAGGCCCGGACGCGGCTCGCCGCCGTGGCCCGGAGCACCGACTTCACCCGGCAGGTGCTGGTCGGCTGGACGCGGCCGACCGGGTGCAGCACGGCCACCGCGGCGGCCCTGCTGAGGTCGGGCAACCGGCTGGAGCTGCATGTCAGCCAGCCCGAGCCGGCGCCGGAGTGCGTGGCGTCCTTCCGGGTCTCGGTGGTCTTCCAGGTGCCGCGTGAGCGGATGCCGGAACGGCCGGAGTTCGCCTGACGGGGCATCAGGCGTGCCGGGCGGGGATCGGCCGGACGGAGGACGTCGCGCGGGAGTTCGACCAGGCCATTGACTGGCGAAAACTTCCACGCTATCCGTGTACACCTGGAAATTTCCTTCAGTGTGCCTTCCTCCTCCGTCAGAAGGAGTTCGTCGTGCACCATCACCCGTCCCGCCGCTCCCTGCTCACCGCCGCCGCGGCCGGCTCCGTCCTCGCCGCCGGTGCGGCACCCGCCGCGGCGGCAGGCGGCCGCTCCGCGCTCAGCAGCGCGCAGCGCCGTACGATCCGCTCCCTCATCCGGCGCATGAGCCTGGAGGAGAAGGTCGGCCAGCTGTTCGTGATGCGGGTCTACGGGGCGTCGGCCACCGACCCCGACCCCGCGGACGCCGCCGCCAACCAGAGCGAGATCGGCGTCTCCACCGGCGCGGAACTGCTGGCGAAATATCACGTCGGCGGCATCATCTACTTCGCCTGGGCCCACAACACGCAAAATCCGCACCAGATCGCCGACCTGTCCAACGGCCTCCAGCGTGCGGCCCTCGCGCAGCGCACCCCCGTACCGCTGCTGATCTCCACCGACCAGGAGCAGGGCGCGGTGGCCCGCATCGGCGCCCCGGCCACCCTGTTCGGCGGCGGCATGGCGCTGGGCGCCGACGGGAGCCCCGCGGACGCGCGCACGGCGGCCCGGGTGATCGGCACCGAACTCGCCGCGATGGGCGTCAACCAGAACTACTCCCCCGTCTCGGACGTGAACATCAACCCGGCGAACCCGGTCATCGGCGTGCGGTCCTTCGGCGCCGACCCGGACGCGGTCTCCGCTCTCGCCGCCGCCCAGGTGCGGGGCTACCAGAGCGCCGGCATCGCCTCGACCGCCAAGCACTTCCCGGGCCACGGCGACACGGGCACCGACAGCCACTTCTCGCTGCCGGTCATCACCCACACGCTGGAGCAGTGGCGGACCACCGACGCTCCGCCCTTCCGCGCGGCCATCGCCGCGGGCATCGACTCGATCATGACCGCGCACATCCTGGTGCCCGCCCTGGACGACTCCGGCGACCCGGCGACGCTCTCCCACCCCATCCTCACCGGCGTCCTGCGCGAGCAGCTCGGCTACGACGGAGTGGTGGTCACCGACGCGCTCGACATGGCGGGCGTGCGGGAGAAGTACGGCGACGACCGGGTGCCGGTGCTCGCGCTCAAGGCGGGCGCCGACCAGCTGCTCAACCCGCCGCTGCTGGACGTCGCCTACCGGGGCGTCCTCGACGCGGTGGCCTCGGGTGAGCTGACCGAGGAACGGCTGGCGGTCTCGCTGGAACGCGTCCTGGCCCTCAAGCTGCGGCTGGGCCTCTTCCGCGACCCGTACGTCAGCCACGCCGGGGTGGACCGCGCGGTCGGCACCCGGTCCCACCTCGCGACCGCCGACCGGATCACCGACCGCGGCATCACCCTGCTCGGCAACGACGCGGGTGTGCTGCCGCTGCCCCGCCGCTCGCACCGCGACCTGCTGGTGGTCGGAGCCGACCCGGCCGCCCCGTCCGGGACCGGCGGCCCGCCCACTGCCGTCCTCGCGCGGGCCCTGACCGAACTCGGCCATCCCGCGCAGGCGCTGTCCACCGGCACCGCTCCCGGGCAGACGCTGATCGACCAGGCCGTGGCCGCGGCCGCGGGCAAGGACGCGGTGGTGGTGTGCACCTACAACGTGACGGGCGCCGCGACCGCGCAGATCGCGCTCGTCGCCGCCCTCGCCGCCGCGTCGGTGCCGGTCGTGCAGGTCGCCGTCCGCAATCCCTACGACATCGCCTGTCTGCCGCCGGTGGCGGCCGCGCTCGCCACCTACGGCTGGACGGACGTGTCGATGCGCGCGGTGGCCCGGGTCATCGCCGGCAAGGCGTCACCGGCGGGCCGCCTGCCGGTCGCCGTGCCGCGTGCGGACGACCCGGCCACACCGCTCTTCCCGATCGGCTACGGCCTGGACTACTGAGCCGCCGCCAGGGCCCGTGCCCCGCGGGTGCGGGCGGTCAGGCCGCCGCCCGCACCTCGCCGGTGAAGGTCCGCCACAGCTCGGCGTAGCGCCCGTCGCGGGCCAGCAGCGCCTCGTGCGTACCGTCCTCGACGACCCGGCCGTGGTCCAGGACGACGACCCGGTCGGCCCGCGCCGCCGTGCTCAGCCGGTGCGCGACGACCAGCGTCGTCCGGCGCCTCGCCAGGCGGTCGGCGGCCTGGTTGACCAGTGCCTCGGTCGCCAGGTCGAGTGCCGCGGTGGCCTCGTCCAGCAGCAGGATCGCCGGGTCGACCAGCTCGGCACGGGCCAGCGCGATCAGCTGCCGCTGGCCCGCGGACAGGTTCCGCCCGCGCTCGGCGACCTGGTGGAGGTAGCCGCCGTCCAGCGTGGCGATCATCGCGTCCGCGCCGACCGCGCGCGCGGCGGCCTCGACCTCAGCGTCCGTGGCGCCCATCCGCCCGTAGGCGATGGCGTCGCGCACCGTCCCGGGGAAGAGGTACGGCTCCTGGGGGACGACGCCGAGCTGCTGCCGGTAGCCGGTGAGGTCGAGCTCGCGCACGTCGTGGCCGTCCACCAGGACCGCCCCGTCGGTCGGGTCGTAGAACCTCGCGACCATCTTGACCAGCGTCGACTTGCCCGCACCGGTCTCGCCCACGAAGGCGACGGTCTGGCCGGCCGGTATGCGCAGGTCGATGCCGGAGAGGGCCTCGTTCCCCTCGGCCTGCGGTCCGCCGTAGCGGAAGTGCAGGTCGCGGAAGGCGATCTCGCCGCGCAGCGGGCCGGTCTGCTTCGGTGCGGCGGCGGCCGGGGTGGTGGTGGGTTCGCGGAGCAGCTCGCCGATCCGGCCGAGCGACACCGACGCCTGCTGGTAGCCGTCGAAGACCTGCGAGAGCTGCTGCACCGGGGAGAAGAACAGGTCGATGTAGAGCAGATACGCCACCAGGGCGCCCGCGGTCAGCGTTCCCGCGCCCACCCGGTGTGCGCCGACGATCAGCACCAGCGCGGCGGCCACGCTGGACAGCAGCTGGACGAAGGGGAAGTAGACGGAGATCAGGAACTGGCCGTGCACCCGCGCCTGGCGGTATTCGGCGCTGCGCCGGGCGAATCGCCCGGCTCCCGCCCGCTCGCCGCGGAAGGCCTGCACCACGCGCAGCCCGGCGACGTGCTCCTGCAGGTCGGCGTTGACGACCGCGACCCGCTCGCGCGCCAGCTCGTAGGCGCGGACGGACTTGCGGCGGAAGGCCCACGTCCCGACGATCAGGATCGGCAGCGTGGCGAAGACCAGCAGGGCCAGCTCGACGTCGATGAGCAGCAGCGCCACCAGGATGCCGGCGAAGGTGAGCACGCTGACCAGCGCCGTCACCAGACCCGTCTGCAGGAACGTGGACAGCGCGTCGACGTCCGTCGTCATCCGCGTCATGATCCGGCCGGTCAGCTCGCGCTCGTAGTAGTCCAGGCCCAGTCGGTGCAGGTGCGCGAAGATCTTGACCCGCAGTGTGTAGAGCACCCGTTCGCCGGTGCGGCCGGTCAGCAGCGCGGAGCCCCATTCCGCGGCCCACTGCGCCAGCACCAGCCCGAGGCCGAGCAGCGACGCCGCCCACACCGCGCCCAGCGCCTGGCGTCGCACACCCGCGTCGATGCCGTGCCGGATCAGCACCGGCAGCAGCAGCCCGGCGAGGGCATCGACGGCGACCAGGAGCAGGCTCACCAGGAGCGGTGAGCGGAAGCCGCGCAGCAGGGCGCGCAGTCCGAAGGACTCGTCGGCGGCCCGCGCCCGCTCCTCGTCGACCTGCGGGGTGTCCAGGGCGGGCGGCAGCGCCGCCACCTTGGCCAGCAAATCGGGTGTGGCGGGCATACCCGCGAGCGCCCCGGCCATCGCGCCGGGCCCGCCGCCCGGCCGGGCAGGGACGGCGCCGGCGCGCGCGCCTGCCGTGTCGTCCTCGTCCTGCGCCGGGCGGCGCCGGTCGGCGGGCCACAGCTCGGGCGTGACCGTCCCGGGCCCGTCCGTCGTCCCGGCCGCGGCGGCGCCGCTCGTCGCCCTCCCGTCCTCACGGCCGAGGGCGGCGACGGGGTCGATCTCGATCACATCGGCGCCGAGGGCGTCCGGGTCGGTCAGCAGGGCGCGGTAGAGGGCGCTGCGCTCCTGGAGCTCGTCGTGCGTGCCGATGTCGGACAGCCGCCCGGCGTCGAGGACCGCGATGCGGTCGGCGAGGGCCAGCGTGGAGCGGCGGTGGGCGATGAGCAGGGTCGTCCGGCCGCGCATGACCTCGCGCAGCGCGTCGAAGATCTCGGCCTCCACCCGCGCGTCGACGGCGGAGGTGGCGTCGTCGAGGAGCAGCAGCCGCGGGTCGGTGAGGATGGCCCGCGCCAGGGCGACGCGCTGGCGCTGGCCGCCGGACAGGGTGAGGCCCTGCTCGCCGACCACCGTGTCGTAGCCGTCCGGCAGGGCGCTGATGAAGCCGTGCGCCTGGGCGGCCCGGGTCGCGGCGAGGATCTGCTCCTCGGTGGCGTCGGGGTGGCCGTAGGCGATGTTGGCCCGCACGGTGTCGGAGAACAGGAAGCTGTCCTCGGGGACCATGCCGATGCGCGACCGCAGCGAAGCGAAGGTCAGCTCCCGCACATCGACCCCGCCGACGCGCACCGCGCCGCCGGTGACGTCGTAGAAGCGGGGCAGCAGCAGCGAGACCGTGGACTTGCCCGAGCCCGAGGCGCCGACGACGGCGACCGTCTCGCCGGGCGCGATGCTGAGGTCGAAGCCGTCCAGGACGGGACGCTCGGCGCTGTAGCCGAAGGTGACGTGGTCGAAGTCGACGGTCGCGGGCGCGTCCGCGGGCAGTTCCGCGGTGCCCTCCCGCAGGGTGGACTCGGTGTCGATCAGCTCGAAGACGCGCTCGACACCCGCCCTGGCCTGCTGCCCGACGGTCAGCACCATGGTGAGCATCCGGACCGGGCCGGTGAGCTGCGCGAGGTAGGTGGAGAAGGCGACGAACGTGCCCAGGGTGATCTGGCCGCGCGCGGCCATCCAGCCGCCGAGCGCGAGCATGCCGATCTGGCCGAGCGAGGGCACCGCCTGGAGGGCGGGGGTGTAGCGGGCGCTGAGCCGGACCGTGCGGAGCCGGCCGGCGAAGAGCCTGCGGCTGACCTCGGTCAGCTTGCTCATCTCCTGCTGCTCCTGGCCGAACCCCTTGACCACCCGCACCCCGGTGACGGAGCCGTCGACGATCCCCGCGACGGCTGCCGCCTGCCCCTGGGCGTACCAGGTGGCGGGGAAGAGGCGGTGGCGCGAGCGGTTGGCGATGAACCACAGCGCGGGGGCGACGGCCAGCGCGACGAGCGTCAGCAGCGGGGAGAGCACCAGCATGACGACCAGCGAGAGCAGGAAGAGCAGCAGGTTGCCGATGACCATGGGCAGCATGAAGAGCAGGCCCTGGATGAGCTGGAGGTCGCTGGTGGCCCGGCCGACGACCTGGCCGGTGCTCAGCTCGTCCTGGCGGCGGCCGTCCAGCTTCATGATCGTGCCGAACATCTCCGTCCGCAGGTCGTGCTGCACGTCGAGTGCGAGCCTGCCGCCGTAGTAGCGGCGAAGGTAGGTCAGCCCATACACCACGACCGCCGCCGCGACCAGGGCGAACGCCCACGGGGCGAGCGGTTTGTCGTGCTTGACGATCACGTCGTCGATGATCAGCCGCGGGACGAGCGGCACCAGCGCGGTGACCGCCATGCCGAGCAACGAGGCCCCGAGCGACAACAGGACGCTGCGCCTGTACCGCCAGCAGTACGCGGACAGCCGGCGGAGCCAGCCCTGTTCCGGGCCGTCCTTCGCCGCCGTCTCCGGCTTCGCCGTCGTCACGCCGTCCTCCCACCGATTCGTCCGTCGTCCACCCCGCGACTCCAACACGCTCTGCTGCGCATTTCATCCTCCCGCAACAAAACCAACGACCAAGGTCGCACAAGAGTGCGACCTTGGTCGTAATCCCTTCGAGTGATTCCGGACGCGCGGACCGGCTGCGGCGCGGCCCCCTAGGAGGCGTCCCGGCCCGCGGCGATCTGCCGGGCCATGATCGTCGTGAGCTCGTAGGCCGTGTGGGAGGCGGCGACCGAGGTGATCTCGGCGTGATCGTAGGCCGGGGCGACCTCGACGACGTCCGCGGAGACCAGCGTGCAGTCCGCGAGCCCGCGCAGGATCTCCAGCAGCTCGCGCGAGGTCATCCCGCCCGCCTCCGGGGTGCCGGTGCCGGGCGCGTGGGCGGGGTCCAGGACGTCGATGTCGACCGAGATGTACAGCGGCCGGTCTCCGATCCGCTCCCTGAGCTGCTGCGCCACCTCGTCGACGCCGCGCCGCATGACGTCGGCCGAGGTGACGATGCCGAAGCCCATCCGCTCGTCGTCGTCCAGGTCGCGGCGCCCGTACAGCGGGCCGCGGGTGCCGACGTGGCTGAGCGCGGAGGTGTCGAGCAGGCCTTCCTCGACCGCGCGGCGGAAGGGCGTCCCATGGGTGTAAGGGGCGCCGAAGTAGGTGTCCCAGGTGTCCAGGTGCGCGTCGAAGTGCAGCAGCGCGACGGGGCCGTGCCGACGGGCGACGGCCCGCAGCAGCGGCAGCGCGATGGTGTGGTCGCCGCCGAGCGTCATCAGCCGGGCCCCGGTGTCCAGCAGTTCGTCGGCACCCGCCTGCACCCCCTCCACCGCCTCGGCGATGTCGAACGGGTTGACGGGGATGTCACCGGCGTCGGCCACCTGGGCGAGCGCGAAGGGCGACGCGTCCTGCGCCGGGTTGTAGGGGCGCAGCAGGCGCGACGCCTCACGGATCGCGTTGCCGCCGAAGCGGGCTCCGGGCCGGTAGGACACCCCGCTGTCGAACGGGACGCCCACGACGGCGATGTCGGTGCTGCCCACCTCGTCCAGCCGGGGCAGCCGGGCGAAGGTGGCCGGGCCTGCGAAGCGCGGGGTGCGCGAGGAGTCGACGGGGCCGCGCGGCTGTGCGCTGCTCATGCTGACTGCCTTTCTGCGTGCGGGAGGCACGCGGTGCGGGTCCCGGCGACCGTACGTCGCCGCGGGAAGTCCCCGACTTGTACGTTCCCGCGCAACCAGGCGGTCTATTACGCCTCGGCGTCGATCCACAGGACCTCGCACGCGCACGCCGCGGGGCGGGACAATGTCCCCATGCCCAAGCATCCCGGCGCCGCCGCGCCCACCCGCCGCGCCCTCGTCTCCCATCTGATACACGCCCGGATAGCCGGGGACGTCGCCACGAGCCGGGAGAACAACCTCGACCACTACCGCGAGCTGGCGGAGGGCAACCGCTACTACTGGTTCGGCCTGGACCTCGGGGACCGCTGGACCGACCGGGCCGACGTCCTCGGGCTGATGGCCGAGCGCTGCGGTGTGGTGGCCGACGCCGGGCACATCGTCGGGCAGGACACGATCGACCCGGAGCTGACGGTCGACGGTCTGGACCGGATGGCGGTCGCGCTGCACAAGGCGGCGGAGAACCGCTCCCGGGTGCTGCTGGCCACCGGCCACCCCGCGGGGCTGTACGAGGTGCACCACACGCTGGGCCTGGCGCTGCGGGCGGCGGGCTGCACCCTGGTGCTGCCCGCGGACCGGCTCTACGCCGACGGGGGCGAGATCCGGCACGTCGGGTCGGTCGCCATGCTGCACCGGGCCGGCGGCCTGGTGCACACCCACTCGCCGGACCCGATGCGGGAGGTCCTGAACGGGCTGGAGCGCCAGGGCGAGGCGCCCCCCGATCTGGTGGTCGCCGACCACGGCTGGGCCGGGTGCGCGGGCTCCCGCGGCATCGACACGGTCGGCTTCGCCGACAGCAACGACCCGGCGCTCTTCGTCGGCGAGGCAGAGGGAAAGGTGCTGGTGACGGTGCCGCTGGACGACAACGTGCCACCGCATCTGTACGCGCCGATGACGGCGTACCTGCTGGCGCAGGCCGGGCTTCCGCAGCCCGGCTGAGGTCCCGCGCCCGCCCCCGGTGGACCTGACGCGCCCCCGTTCCCTCGTTACGATCAGTGAAGGAGGTCGAGGAAGGCAGGCGGCAGCGTGGTCAAGGTGGCGATCGTCGACGACGAAGCGCTGGTCAGGGCCGCCCTGCGGAGCATCCTCGAATCCTCCGGTGACATCCGCGTGGTCGCCGACTGTGACGGACACCGGGCGCTGGCCGCGGTCACCGCGTCCCGGCCCGACCTGGTGCTGCTCGACGCGGTGATGCCCGCGCCGGACGACGGCCTGAGCGTCCTGCGCGCGCTGCGGGCCCTGCCGGAGCCGCCCGCGGTGGCCATGCTGACCGCCTTCGACACCAGCGCGCACCTGCGGGCCGCCATGGCGGCGGGGGCCGCCGGCTTCCTGCTCAAGGACACCGCGGTCGGCACCCTCATCGACGCCGTACGCATCCTCGCCTCCGGGGGGACGGTCTTCACCCCGACCGTGGGCCGGGCCGTGGTCGACGGCTTCCTCGGCGCCCCGGCCCAGGACCCGGGGCCCGTACCGGCCCGGGAGGACGGGGCGGGCGGCGTGCGGGAGGCGCGGGAGGCCGTGCCGGGCGGCCTCACCGGGCGGGAGCGGGACGTACTGGCACTGCTGGCCGCGGGCGAGCCGAACGCGCGGATCGCGGCGGAGCTGCACATCTCCGTGGGCACGGTGAAGGACCACGTCCGCGCGGTGCTGCGCAAGCTCGGTGCCCCCAACCGGGTGGCCGCCGCGGTCATCGCGCACCGGGCGGGGCTGGCCCGGCATCCGGAGCGCGGGTGAGACTCCGCGCCGCGGCCCCCGACACCGCGCTGCTGGCCCTTTCGGCGACCGAGGTGTGGGCCACGCGCTCCTTCGGCGGGCCCGTCTCGCTGGTGTTCGCCTGCCTCGGCACAGCGGTGCTGCCCCTGCGCCACCGGTTCCCCCTGACGGCCTACGCGGCGACCCTGCCCGCCCTCGCGCTCGGCTACATCTGGTTCTCGCCGATGGGCACCCTCTACGAGGTCTCGGCGGGCGGGGCGGCGCGGGAACGCGGCACATTGCCGCGCCGTACGCGCCGCCCGGCAATGTACGGGTGGCTGTCCGGCCGGGCGCTGCTGATCGGTGGCTGCGCGCTGCTCGCCGCCGTGGTGAACCTCGTGCCGTGGCCCTTCCGCGACCCGGTCACCTGGTCGCTGTCGGACACGATCCTCGCCGTCATGCTGTCCGCGCTGCTGGCCGTCGCACCGACCGCGCTGGGTCTGCTGGCCTCGTCCCGCCGCGAGCTGAGCGGGCGGCTGGCGGAGCTGGCGGCCAGCAGGGAGCGCGAGCACGCGCTGGCGGCGGAGCAGGCGGTGGTACGCGAGCGGGCGCGGCTGGCCCGCGAGATGCACGACACCGTCGCCCACCACATCAGCCTGATCGCCGTGCAGTCCGGGGCGCTGGAGGCGACGGCGAAGGGCCCGCAGGCGCGGGCAGCGGCGGGAGCGGTGCGCGAGCTGAGCCGGGACGCGCTGGACGAGTTGCGCCGGATGGTCGGGCTGCTCCGGCTGCCCGCCGCGACGGCGCAGGAACTGGCCGCGGGCCCAGGCCTGGCCGGCATCCCGGCGCTTGTCGCGGCGGCCGGACCGCAGACGCACGGGGAGCTGGACGCGGTCGGCGAAGGGGCGGAGGGCGAGCCGCCGGCCGAGGTGCAGCAGGCCGCCTACCGCATCGTGCAGGAGGCGCTGACCAATGTGCGCAAGCACGCGCCGGGCGCCCGGACGTGTGTGCGGGTCCGGCGCAGCGGCGCGGACCTGCTGGTGGAGGTGCGCAACGGGCCGGGCACCGAGCCGCCGCCGACCGCGCTCCCGTCCGGTGGCCACGGCCTGGCCGGGCTGCGCGAGCGCGCCGTCCAGCTCGGCGGGGACTTCGAGGCGCGTCCCGCGCCCCCCGGGGGCTTCCTGGTGCGGGCCAGGCTGCCGCTCCTCCCGGACGGCCGGGCCGCGTGAGCGGCGCGGGTCGATACACCTAGCGGCGTCAGGCCCGGGGGATGCGGACGAGGCCTTCCTGGATGACCGAGACGGCGAGCCGTCCGTCCTGCGTCCAGATACGCGCCGAGGCCAGGCCGCGGCCGCCGGAGGCGGAAGGGCTCTGCTGGTCGTAGAGCAGCCACTCGTCGGCGCGGAAGGGCCGGTGGAACCACATGGCGTGGTCCAGGCTCGCGCCGACGACGTCGCCGACCGCCCATCCGCCGCGGCCGTGCGCGAGCAGCACGGAATCCAGCAGCGTCATGTCGGACACATAGGTGGCCAGACACACGTGCAGCAGCGGGTCGTCGGCGAGCTTGCCGCGGGTGCGGAACCAGACCTGGGAGCGCGGCTCACGGGCGGTGCCCGCGGTCAGGAACGGCGGGTCCTCGACGTAGCGCAGGTCGACGGCCGCGCGGGCTTCCAGCAGCCGGTCGATGACGCCGGGGTCGGG
Source organism: Streptomyces sp. NPDC004031 (assembly GCF_053604375.1). Taxonomy (NCBI): domain Bacteria; kingdom Bacillati; phylum Actinomycetota; class Actinomycetes; order Kitasatosporales; family Streptomycetaceae; genus Streptomyces; species Streptomyces sp. NPDC004031. The sequence goes on from NZ_JBSGHL010000083.1 coordinate 27,363, forward strand.
GAACTTGTCGGCGTGGGCGGGCAGCAGCTCCGCGGCGTCCGGGAGCGTTTCCGGATCGGGTGCCCGCGGCATCGGCTCCTGGTGTTCCAGGCCCTCCTCCGCGGCCTGGAAGGAGGCCGACAGGTGGAAGATCGGCTGGCCGTGCTGGATCGCGACGACCCGCCGGGTGGTGAAGGAGCGGCCGTCGCGGATCCGGTCGACCTGGTAGACGATCGGCGCGCCGGGGTCGCCGGGCCGCAGGAAGTACGCGTGCAGGGAGTGCGCCCCGCGGTCCGCGGGGACCGTGCGCCCGGCGGCGACCAGGGCCTGCGCGGCGACCTGGCCGCCGAAGACCCGCGGCACGACCGCCGAACGGCTGACACCGCGGAAGATGTCCTGCTCGATCGGTTCGAGATCGAGCAGGGCGAGCAGTGCGTGCAGGGGCTCGTTCAGTTCGCTCACAGACCCATCGACTTGGCGATGATCGACTTCATGACCTCGCTGGTGCCGCCGTAGATGCGGTTGACGCGGTTGTCGGCGTACAGGCGCGCGATCGGGTACTCGTTCATGTAACCGTACCCGCCGTGGAGCTGCAGGCAGCGGTCGATCACCCGGGCGGCGACCTCGGTGCAGAACAGCTTCGCGGAGGCGGCGTCGGCGGCGGTCAGCTCGCGCACGTCGTGGGCGTCGAGGGCGCGGTCGACGACGGCCTGGGCGGCGTCCACCTCGGCCTTGCAGGCGGCCAGCTCGAACTTGGTGTTCTGGAACGACGCGACGGACTGGCCGAAGACCGTGCGGTCCTGGACGTACGCCTTGGTGAAGCCGATCGCGGCGGCGGCCTGCGCGTAGGCGCCGACGGCGATGGCCAGCCGCTCCTGGGGCAGGTTCTGGCCGAGGTAGGAGAAGCCCTTGCCCTCCTCGCCGAGCAGGTCCTCCAGCGGGATCCGGACGTCGGTGAAGGACAGCTCCGCGGTGTCGGACGTCTTCAGGCCGAGCTTGTCCAGCTTGCGGCCCACCGCGTAGCCGTCGGACGTGGTGTCGACGACGAAGAGCGAGATGCCCGCCCGGCGGTCCTCCTTCGTCGCGGGCGCGGTGCGCGCGCAGACGATGACGCGGTCGGCGTGGACACCACCGGTGATGAAGGTCTTGGCGCCGTTGAGCACGTAGTGGCTGCCGTCGGCGGAGAGCTTGGCGGTGGTCTTCATGCCGGCCAGGTCCGAGCCGGTGCCCGGTTCGGTCATCGCGATGGCGAACATGGTGTCGCCGCTCGCGAAGCCCGGCAGCCAGCGCTTCTTCTGCTCCTCGGTGGCGTACGCCATCACGTACGGCAGGCACAGGCCGGTGTGCACGCTGCTGCCGCCGAAGCTGACCCCGGCGCGGGCGCACTCCTCGGTGATGACGGCCTGGAACTTGAAGCTCTCCTCGCCCGCGCCGCCGAACTCCTCGGGCACCTCGATGCCGAAGACGCCAAGCTCGCCGAGCTTGCGGTAGAAGTCGCGCGGCACCTGACCGGCGGCCAGCCACTCGTCGTAGACCGGGACGACCTCGGCCTCGATGAAGGCGCGTATGGTCTCGCGGAATGCTTCGTGGTCCTCGTTGAACACCGTACGACGCACAGCGCGCCTCCCGTCGGCGAGTGGTGACGACTGAACTGACTGACCGGCCCGCCGTCCCCCGCCGCCGCGCGCGGGCACGGCCGACGGAATAAGCAAGCGCTCAGTAAGTTACCCGCCAGTCCTGCGCGCTGTCCAGGGCGGACAGGGCGCCCAGGGCCAGCTTGCGCAGCAGTTCGGACATCCCGGCGCGGCTGGCGAGCACGGCCTGGGCGCCGAGGCGGGGCGTCGAGTTCAGCAGGCCGAAGACGGCGTGCACGGCGGCCCGCACCTCACGCTCCGTGGCGTCCGGATGGACGGCGCCGACCACGCCCACCCACACCTCCACGTACTGGCGCTGGAGCTGGCGGACGAGCTTGCGGTCGGACTCGCGCAGCCGGTCCAGCTCGCGGTCGTGCAGGGT
>NZ_JBSGHL010000084.1:0-28427 GCF_053604375.1 Streptomyces sp. NPDC004031
GCCCTCGCCGGGGCGGGCCCGCCGGGCCCCGCCCGCCCCGCGGACGCGGTGCAGGGCCCACTCAGCGCATCGGCACGCCGCTGCCCTGCTGCGGCATCGGCAGGCCCAGCGCCGCCGCGTACTGCGTGACGACCAGCTTGCCGACCGCCGGGTAGGGGCCCAGCGCGTCGGCGGCGGAGCAGCCCGCCTCCTCGGCGGCGGTGTGCAGCACCTGCGGGGCGATCTCCGGGCCGATCAGGCACGGCGCGAGCGCCAGCGTGCCGGAGCCGGAGGAGCGCAGCTGCTCGGCGGCGGACGCGATGGAGCCGTCCTCGTCGAGCGCGGCCGCGAGCACCGGCACCGCGAGCCGGGCGGCGAGCAGCAGCCCGGTCACCCCGGCGGCCTGCGCGGCCTCCTCGCCGCCGACGGTGGCGAGAATGATGCCGTCCGCGGCGGTCGCCACCGTGAAGAGCCGGGCCCGGTCGGCGCGTGCCAGCCCCGCCTCGGACAGCCGCACGTGCAGCGCCTCGGCGAGCAGCGGGTGCGGGCCCAGCACCTCGGTCAGTTCCACCTGGGCCTTGCTGTCGGCCACGGCCTGCCGTACCCGGCGCAGCACCGACGCCTCGGGGCCGGCCAGCAGCGGCACCACGACCGCGGAGACGTCCTCACCGGCGCGCTCGACCGCCACCTGGTCCAGCACGCTGCGCAGCGAGGGGAATTCGGCGTCCTCGGCGTCCGTCCCGTCCACGAAGCCGACCCGCGGGTCGAGCCCGGACAGCTCGGAACGCGCGATGCTGACGACCTCCTCGGCCAGGCTCAGCGCGGCTGTCGACGGAGTGCCGGGAACAGCGAGGACCAGCACCGGGGCGCCCTCGGGCGCGGAGAGCGCCTCGGGCCGGCGGTGCCGTCCGGTCTGGCGCGGGCGCGGCATGCGAACAGGGAGACCGGAGGCGGGACCGCCTGTGGTAGTGCTCATGGCGTGGCATGCTAACGCCTCGCGGCGCTCGGCCGTCCAGCCGGGTGCGGGACGGTGCGGCCTGTCCTGAACTGTCCGTTTCCGTTGCCGCGCAGGCCGTCACCGACCGTCAGAAGGCGGTCATCGTACGCGTCTGAGCAGCGGCGATCGTTCTGTCACCGCCCGGTCAGCGGCTGCTGACGGTCAGCAGCGCACCGTCGCACGGCAGCGATGGCGAACCGGCGTGCAGGGCGCCGGCGATCATCAGCGCGCCGTCCAGCGGGTCGCCCGCCGCGGGCACCAGGACGGCGTCGGGCAGCAGCCACTCCGCCTGGTCGCGCAGCGGCGTGAGCAGCGGCTCGCCCATCCGGAAGAGCCCGCCCGCCAGACCCACCGCGACGCTTCCGTCGCCCGGCGGGCGGGCCGCCGCGGCCGACTCCAAGATGTACTGCGCCGCCTGCCGCAGGATGCCGGAGGCCACCGGGTCCTGCGCGGCGCAGCGCGCCACGTCGGGCGCGAAGGACGCCAGCACCGCGGGCCGGTCGGCGCGGGGGTAGAGCAGGCCGGGGAGCGTGTCCGGCGGGCCGAACCGCTCCCGTACGCAGGCCAGCAGGGGGTCCGAGCCGCCGGCCCGGCCGTCGTGCGCGCGCATCGCGGCGTCCAGTCCCGCGCGGCCGATCCAGGCGCCGCCGCCCGCGTCGCCCAGCAGATGGCCCCAGCCGTCGACGCGCCGCCAGGTGTCCCCGGAGGTGCCCAGCGCGATCAGCCCCGTCCCGGCGGCGACGACCACGCCGGGGCGCAGCCCGAGCGCGCCGGCGTACGCGGTGACCGCGTCCCCGGCCAGCGCCAGGGTGCGCACGCCGAAGGCCTCGCCGAGGGCGGCGGGCAGCACGGCGCGCAGGTCGTCGCCGAGCGTCGCCATCCCGGCCGCGCCCACGCAGGCCGCGGTCACCGACTCGGCACCCGTCTCGCGCAGCAGCCCGGACACCAGCGGCAGCACCCGGTCGAGCAGGCTCGCCGCGTCGATGCCGCGCTCGCCGGTCACCGCGGGGCGGTCGGCCGTGACCGGCGCGGGGCCTCCCGAGCCGTCGGCTCGGGCGACGGCCACCCGCACCCCGGAGCCGCCCGAGTCGACCCCCAGTACCCAGTGCGTCATGCCGGGCTCAGCCGAGCCCGCGGGAGTCCTGCTTGAGGGCGGTGTCCACGGTCAGGGCGGAGGCCACGACCATGCTCAGCAGCGGGTCCTGGAGCGGCCGGTGGATCTGCAGGACGTAGTTGTCCGCGGTCGTGAACAGGGTCTTGGCCAGGCCCTCCCACGTCTTGGTGATCCGGGCGATCTCGGTCTCGGTGTGGTCGACGATGGCGAAGTTCCAGGCGCGCCAGTTCTCCGCCTTGATCGCGCCGATCTGCTGGCCGTTGTACATGAAGCCGAAGCGGATCTTGCCGAAGGCGTTCTGCTGGACGATCTCGCCGAGCGGCTCGCCGTTGGCCCGCTGGACCAGGACCTTGGACTTGATGAACTTCGCCGGCCGGGTCAGCACCAGGTGCGGGGTGCCGTGGGCGTCCCGCACCTCCAGCTTGTGGGTCAGGAACTGGTCGACGCTGGAGACGAAGCGCAGCACCTTCTTCGCCGTGCTCTGGCCGACCTCGACGACCGAGCCCAGCGTGTTGCCGTGCTGGTCGAAGACGCTGTACTCGTTGACCAGCTCGATCAGCTTGGCCTTCTGGTTCACCACCAGGACGGGCTCGGTGAACAGCGTGCCGCCGCCGAAGCCCGTCGGGGACACACCGGCCTGCTGCTGCACCTGGTGCTGGACCTTCGACGGGTCGGGGGTACGGCTGACATTCAGCTCCCAGGCACTGCCGCCGCCCTGCTGCTGGGGCACCTGGCCGGGGTTGGTGTGCTCGGTCCACTGGGTGCCGTCCCAGTAGCGGAGCAGGTTCGGGGTGCCTTGCGGGTCCGCGTACCAGCCCGCCGGGGTATTCGAATGCGTTGTCACCCGGGCAGAGTACCGTTTTCGGCCGCTCAGGGAAGCTGCCAGTTCACCGGCTGTCCGCCCTGCTGCAGCAGCATCTCGTTGGCCCGGCTGAAGGGGCGCGAACCGAAGAAGCCGCGGTCGGCGGACATCGGGGACGGGTGGGCGGACTCGATGGCCGGAAGCCGGCCGAGCAGCGGGCGCAGGTTGCGGGCGTCGCGTCCCCACAGGATCGATACCAGCGGCTTGTCCCGCGCGGCGAGCGCCCTGATCGCCTGCTCGGTGACCTCTTCCCAGCCCTTGCCGCGGTGTGCGGCCGGCCGCCGGGGCGCCGTGGTCAGCGCGCGGTTGAGCAGCAGCACCCCCTGCCGGGTCCACGGCGTGAGGTCGCCGTTGGACGGCCGGGGCACCCCGAGGTCGGCGCCCAGCTCGCGGAAGATGTTCTCCAGGCTGCCGGGCAGCGGGCGCACGTCGGGCGCGACCGAGAAGCTCAGGCCGACCGCGTGCCCGGGGGTCGGATACGGGTCCTGGCCGACGATGAGGACCTTGACCTCGTCGAGGGGCTGCTGGAAGGCGCGCAGGACGTTCGGTCCGGCCGGCAGATACGTGCGGCCCGCGGCGATCTCCGCGCGGAGGAAGTCCCCCATCGCCGCGATCCGGTCCGCCACGGGTTCGAGCGCCTTCGCCCAGCCCGCCTCGACAATCTCGTTCAACGGTCGTGCTGTCACAGTCCGTCACTCTACTGGCTCAACAGGCCTGCCACGGACGGGGATCGGCGCCCCGGCGGCTCGCGGCCCCGCCCGGCCGCGCGCTCCCGTGGCCCTCACGGGTCCCCCGGCAGGCCGTCGCCGAGCGCCGCCCAGCTCCCGCCGCCCTCCTGCGAGCGGAAGAGCGCGCCCGGCTGGGTCCCCGCCCACACCACGTCGGACGCCGCGGGCCCGGCCGGGTGCAGCTGCCAGACCCGCTCCGGCGAGGTGCCCATATGACCGGCATCACAGAGTCTGCGCCCCACCACTGACAACGCCCTGTACAGCGCGTGTCGCCGCAGCTCAGACCGGCGTTGCCGGGGCGGCGGCGGGACCGGCGGGACCGGCGGCCCCCGGGGTCCCGGCGGGCTCCGGCGGCGGGAAGCCCCACTCCCACTCCAGGTCGTAGCGCTGGAACAGCTCGGCCCGCAGCCGGTGCACCGGCATCGGCGCCCCCGGCAGCAGCATCGCCACCGTCGCGCCCATCAGCAGCGCGCGCAGCAGCCGGTACTCCTCCTCCGGGTCGTCGGCGCCCCAGCAGGTGACCGTGTCGCGCAGCAGCAGGGCCAGCCGCTGCTGCTCCGGGCACTGGATGAAGCCCTCCTCCTGGAGGATCGCCGCCATGTGCGTGCGCATCAGCGTGGTGTGCCGGACGCTGATGCCGAGCATCCCGTCGATGGCGCGCGCCAGCAGCTGCTGACCGTCCGCGGTCCGCGGCTCGAACTCCAGCGCGGCGGCCAGCTCGTCGGCCATCAGCCGGTGCACGGCCGACTGCAGCAGCGCCCGCTTCCCGGAGAAGTAGTACGAGACCAGGCCCCTGGCCGACCCCGCGCGCTGGGTGATGTCGGCCAGCGTGGTCGCTTCGTAGCCGCGCTCCTCCACGAGCTCGACGGTGGCTCGCAACAGCCGTTCCCGGGAACGCCTGCGCATCGCTTCATTGACCGAAGCGCTCCGAGGGGACATGCTTTACTCCTGCGTTGACTGGCTCCGAGCCAATATACTCAGCGCATCCCGCCGGACCAGGGTCCGCACGGGGCAGAGGACGGGCGCCGTCCCGGCGACGCGGGGGATCGCCGGGACGGCGCCCGCCGTCGCTTCCGGGGGCGCCATCAGGTCAGCGCGTTCAGACCGGGGCCGAAGGCGATCAGCAGCGGGACCACCGGGACGAGCAGGGCGTACGCGCTCATCCGCACCCGGCGCCCCAACGGCAGCCGTGGGGCCGGGTCCAGCAGCCGGTGCACCCGGCCGGGCAGCCCGGCGAGCGGCATCGGCGCCGGGCCGAAGACCCCGCGCTCCTCGTTCAGCTCCACCAGGGCCAGGGCCGTGGTGAGCCGGCCCACGCGGCGCGAGGCGGTGTCGTCCGCCGCCAGCTCGACCAGGTGGTGCACCTGGTCGCGGAAGGCGGCGAAGACCGGCACCTGCGGGAAGCCGCCCGCGAGCGCGCCCGAGCAGTGCAGCAGCACGTCGTGGCGGGCGCGCATGTGGCCCTGCTCGTGCGCCAGCACGGCGTCCAGCTGACGGCCCTTGAGCCGCTGGAGAGCGGTGGTGGTGATGACCAGCTGCGGCTCGGCGCCCGACAGCCACCAGGCGTCCGAACGCGCGTCCTCCAGGACGACCAGCCGCTCGCCCGGCGGCACGTCCTCGCCCGGCAGCCGGGGCGAGCGCACCCGCAGCTCCGCCCGGCGCCGCCGGCGCCTGCCGCGGGCGGCCCGCACCTCGCGGGTGAGCATGGCGGCCGTCCACAGCCCGCCGAGCGCCAGCATCACGGCCAGCGCCGCGGCGCCGCGCCCGTACTCCGACAGCCCGTACGCGTCGACGACGCCGTGCGGGGCGAAGGCGAAGACATGGCCGCGCACCGCGGCCCACGCCGCGGAGGCCGTCAGCGCCAGTGCCGAAAGGCAGCACAGCAGCACGGCGGCGACCACGCACTGCCACACCCACAGGGCCAGCACGGGTTCGCGTTCCGGCCAGTCGGCACGGGACAGCAGGCGCGGCGCCATCGCCGCCGTCAGTGCGCCCAGGACCAGCAGCACGAACGGGACCGTCATGACGATCACCCTAGGAGCGGGCGGCGGGCCGCGGGTGCGGCCCGCACGCGATGTGACGTATCCCTCACACAACCCCGTCCGTCCCAGGTGCCACAAGGCCCCCGTCGCGCGCACAGAGGGTGGGGCTCACATCGTCAGCAGCATCGCGAACATGCCCATCGCCATGGCCACGCGGCACGCCGCCGCCACCTCCGGGGCGTGCCGCAGGCGTATCGCGCCGGAGGGCGGCGCGGCCAGGCGGCCGTCCACGGCGACCAGCCGGGTGCCCGCGTGCAGCACGTAGCCGGCGAAATACGCCAGCAGCAGCCCCGTCACCACCGGGCTGCCCATCGCCGCGCCCGCCATGTGGTCCGCGTGGCCGGAGTGCGCCGGGTGCGCGCCTGCCGTCGCCGCCGCCATGTAGACCATCGCGCCCGCGCACACCGAGTGGTGCATGCGGTGCGTCGTCGCGCGGTGCGCGGAGGGCCGCAGGACGTGCACCGCGATGCCCGCGAAGACGGCGGCGAGCAGCACGGGGCTCCAGCGCGGCGGCTCGTACACCGAGAGCGGCACGGCCATGAGCGCCATGCCCGTGCCGAGCAGGGCCTCCGTCCGCGCTTCGCGGCGCAGCACGCACGACAGCGCGGTCGCCGTGCTGAGCGCCACCAGTAACCACGCGACCACCGGCGGTCCGTGCACCGCGTCCACCCCCCTCGGGCTCCCGCTCCCGCCCCACCCGGCGGCCCACCCCCAGCCTGCCCGCGCCCGGCGGCGCACACCCGAGCGCACGGAGGCGTCCCAGGGCGTGAACCCACCCCTTTCGCGCCGGGGGCGCGTTGCCTTGCCCTGCCGCGGCGCGGCCGTGGCACCCTCCCCGGCTCGGGAGAAGGGCCCGGGGTCGCGCGGGGGAGCGGCGGGATAGTGTGCGGGGTCATGGACACCGCCGCTTCGCCGACATTCCGCGCCGCGACCGCGGCAGACGTTCCCGCGCTGGTCGCGCTGATCGAGTCCGCCTACCGGGGGGACGCCAGCCGGGCCGGGTGGACGACGGAGGCGGACATCCTGGGCGGGCAGCGCACCGATCCCGAGGGTGTGCTCGCGGTGATCGAGAACCCGGGCAGCCGGCTGGTCGCGGTGGAGCGCGACGGGGAGCTGGTCGCCTGCTGCCAGCTGGAGCACCGGGGCGCGCACGCGTACTTCGGGATGTTCGCGGTGCGGCCCACGCTCCAGGGCGGCGGGCTCGGCAAGGTCATCATTGCGGAGGCGGAGCGGTTCGCCCGTGACGAGTGGGGCGTCGCCGAGATGCACATGACGGTGATCTCGGTCCGGGAGGACCTGATCGCCTGGTACGAGCGGCGCGGCTACGAGCGCACCGGGCGGACGAGCCCGTTCCCGTACGGCGACGAGCGGTTCGGGCAGCCGACGCGCGAAGACCTCGAGTTCGAGCTGCTGACCAAGAAGCTCTGAGGAGTCCCCGAGCCCTCAGGCGGCGGGTTCGGCGGGGAGGTCGGTCACGGCGCCGTCCAGGCCGAGCGCGCGGGCGAGCGCCCAGTCCTGGGCGGTGTTCACCGTCCACGCGATGACCTGGATGCCCGCGGCGTGGCAGCGGCGCACGGTGTCCAGGGACAGGCGGGTCAGGTCGAGGCTGACCATGCGCGCGCCGACCGCCTGGGCGCGGGGCACGACGTCCGGGCCGGACTCGCCGGCCACCAGCACCGTCGGCACGTCCGGCAGCAGCGTGCGGATCTCGGCGAGGGCCGCGTCGTGGAAGGACAGCACGCTGACCCGCCCGCCGGCGCCGCGCCCGCGCAGTGCGGCGGCGAGCGCGCGGGCGGCCGCGATGTCCTTGATCTCGGCCTGGATGTGACCGCCCACGGTGTCGAGCACCTCCTCGAAGACCGGGACCCGTTCTCCGAGTCCGGCGTCCAGCGCGCGGATCTCGTCGAGGGTGAGGTCCCGGACGAGTCCGCTGCCGTCCGTGGTGCGGTCCACCTCGGCGTCGTGCATGACCACGAGCGCGTCGTCCTTGCTCAGATGCAGGTCGAGTTCGACCTGGTCCAGTCCCGCCTGTTCGGCGCGGCGGAAGGACCGCAGCGTGTTCTCCGGCTCGACGCCCATGACCCCGCGGTGACCGACGGTGAGGAAGCTCATGCCCGCAGCCTAGGCCGCCCGGACGACGCGGGGCCGAACGTGTCGTGACGACTCGGCGGCGCCGGAGGAATTCCGGACGGTCCCGGGACGAATAGGGTCATCGGCCGCAGGAAAGGCGAACAGCAAGCCGTGTGGCCGGAGAATCTTCTCCTGGCCCGCTTGAAGCGGGAACAAGGTCGCGGATACGGTGTCGGTACGGCAATTTTTCCTGTGAAGGAGCGGTCATGGCAGACATTCTTTCGTCGAGGGCGGCACCTGCTCAGGGGATATCCGGTGACGACGTCGTCGGGCACCCGGTGTGGAGCGAGCTGAAGGAGGCCGTCGAGACCGTCCGGCCCTGGCAGCTGGGGGACGGCTCGATCGACTTCGAGGCCGAGGACGCGCCCTCGCGTGCGGAGGCGGCGCAGGCCCTGGACCGGGTCGCGGAGGCCGTGGACCGGCTCACCGACCTGCTCCCGCACGACGCGGCCTACCACCGCGCGCTGGCCGCCGACCTGCGCCGCTGGGCCGACGAGGGCTTCGGTGTGCCGGACTTCCTGGACTCGCTGCTGGCCTTCCGGCCCTCCGCCGACCGCACCGACGGCCGCCGCCATGTCGTGGTCTTCCCGATGTACACCCAGAACGGCAACCCGGACCGCAACCTGGAAGCGGTCGCGCTGCGCGTGATGTGGCCGGAGTGGATCGCCGAGCTGGAGCGCACCCGCTACGACAACCAGCAGTTCGTGCCGATCGTCTTCGAGGACTTCACCCCCGGCTACGACACCAACTCGGCGGTGCTCTTCCCGGAGACCGTCGCGGTGCGCAAACCCCCGGCCGCCTGGAGCTGGGGTGCGATCTTCTGCGACCGCGAGGCCGCGCGCTTCCGGGTGGTGACCGAGGCCGCCGTGGACATCCTGGGCCTCGACCTGCCGCCGGAGGCCGCCCGGCTGGTGTCCGACCAGGAGCTGGCGCAGCAGACGTACATGCTCTGGGACATGATCCACGACCGCACCCACAGCCACGGTGACCTGCCCTTCGACCCGTTCATGATCAAGCAGCGGGCGCCGTTCTGGATGTACGGCCTGGAGGAGCTGCGCTGCGACCTGACCACCTTCCGGGCCGCCGTCGAGCTGCAGGCCGAGGGCCACCCGATGGGTCTGGGCGTGCAGTACGCGATCCTCTTCGACCGGCTCTTCCGCTTCCCGGTCACCGGCGCGCGGGTCCGCAACTACGACGGACTCGGCGGACAGCTGCTGTTCTCCTACCTGCACAAGCACGACGCCGTACGCTGGACGGACAACACCCTGCACATCGACTGGGAGCGTGCACCGCAGGTCACCAACCAGCTCTGCGAGGAGATCGAGACGCTGTACCGGGACGGCATCGACCGCCCCAAGCTCGTGCACTGGTTCGCCGCGTACGACCTGGTCGCGAGCTATCTCTCGCCGCACCCCGGCTCGGTCTGGGCCAAGGGACCCGATGCCCTCGACCTGTCTCAGCCTCCGCGCAAGCTGGTGGACGACGTGCTGCCGGACGAGTTTCCGCTCAGCATGTTCTACGAGGCCCTGTCCAGGAAGCTCCGTGAAACGATCGCCTCGACCAAGGGGATCACGGGGGCCGGACTGGAGCGGAGCGCCGCGTGACCGGTGCGGCCGAGGAGGCGGAGATGACGACCGACACGTATTCCGGCGGTCTCGACGGAGCGGTGATCGCCGTGGCGGGCGCCGGCGGCCCGGCCGGCCGCGCCGTGCTGCAGCGGCTCGCCCGCGCGGGCGGCCATGTCGTCGCGGTGGACCACGACCCCGAGCGGCTCGCCGAGGCCGTCGACGCGGCCCGCTACGACGCCGGCGGCGCCGACATCACCGGCGAGATCGTCGACCTGCTCGACCTGGAGGCCACCCAGGACTGGGCGGCCCGGATCGAGAAGGACCACGGCAGGGTCGACGGCCTGGTGCACCTGGTGGGCGGTTGGCGCGGCTCGGCGTCCTTTCCGGAGACCGAGCTGGCCGACTGGGACGTGCTGCACCAGCTGCTCATCCGCACCGTCCAGAACACCTCGCTGGGCTTCCACGACGGGCTCATGCGCAGCCCCGGCGGCCGCTACGTGCTGATCAGCGCGGCAGGCGCGAGCCGCCCGACCGCAGGCAACGCCGCCTACGCCGCAGCGAAGGCCGCGGCCGAGGCGTGGACGCTCGCGCTGGGCGACTCCTTCCGCCGGCTCGGTGGCGACAGCGGACCCACCGCGGCGGCCACCGTCCTGGTGATCAAGGCGCTGGTGCACGACGGTCTGCGGGCCGAGCGCCCGCAGTCGACCTTCCCCGGTTTCACCGACGTGACCGACCTCGCCGAGGCGATCGCGACCCAGTGGAACCGCAACGCAGCAGAAGTGAACGGGACCCGCCAGTGGCTGACGCCTCAACCGTGACCGATTCTGTGGACGACTCCGGCCGTACCGACGCCGTGCGCCGGCACGACCCCGCCGTCCGCGGCTTCGCCAGCGACAACTACGCCGGTGTCCACCCCGAGGTGCTCGCCGCTCTCGCCCTCGCCAACGGCGGCCACCAGGTCGCCTACGGCGAGGACGCGTACACCGCAGCGCTCCAGGACGTCTTCCGGCGGCACTTCGGTCCGGCCGCCGAGGTCTTCCCGGTCTTCAACGGCACGGGCGCCAACGTGACCGGCCTGCAGGCGGTGACCGACCGCTGGGGCGCGGTGATCTGCGCGGAGAGCGCGCACATCCACGTGGACGAGTGTGGCGCGCCCGAGCGCGTGGGCGGTCTGAAGCTGCTCACCGTCTCCACTCCGGACGGCAAGCTCACCCCCGAGCTGATCGACCGGCAGGCGTACGGCTTCGACGACGAGCACCGCGCGCGGCCGCAGGTCGTGTCGATCGCCCAGACCACCGAGCTGGGCACCTGCTACACCCCGCAGGAGGTCGCGGCGATCTGCGACCACGCCCACCAGCTGGGCCTGGCGGTCCACATGGACGGCGCGCGGCTCGCCAACGCCGCCGCGACGCTCAAGGTGCCGCTCGCCCGCTTCACCTCCGAGGCGGGCGTCGACATCCTGTCCTTCGGCGGCACCAAGAACGGGCTGCTGTTCGGCGAGTGCGTCGTCGTGCTGGATCCGGACCGGGTGCGCGGGCTGCGGTATTTGCGCAAGCTGTCGATGCAGCTGGCGTCCAAGATGCGCTTCGTGTCGGTGCAGTTCGAGGCGCTGCTGGCCGGTGACCTGTGGCTGCGCAGCGCCGGGCACGCCAACGCGATGGCGCGCCGGCTGGAGGCGGCCGTGCGGGGCGTCGAGGGTGTGCGGGTGACCCGGGCCGTGCAGTCCAACGCGGTCTTCGCGGTGCTGCCGCGCGAGGTGAGCGAGCGGCTGCAGAAGCGCTTCCGCTTCTACTTCTGGGACGAGTCGACCGGCGAGGTGCGCTGGATGTGCGCCTTTGACACGACAGAGGCGGACGTGGACGGCTTCGCGGCGGCGGTCGCGGAGGAACTGGCAGGAGCGCGTGAATAAATATGCGATCGTCGGTAAATTGATTGATCTGTGGTCGGTGCCTGTCTAGGGTCTGCCCATGGAACCGATCCCGGAGACCGACGACCTTTCCGCCTTCCTGGCAGCCGACGACGTCCTCGACCACCACGATCCGGTGGTGGTCGAGACCGCGGCGCTGCTCGCCGAGGATGCGGACAATCTGCATGAGTATGCGCACACGGTGTACGAGTACGTGCGCGACATGATTCCGCACTCCTTCGACTCGGGGGATCCGGGCGTCACCTGGCGGGCGTCCGACGTGCTGGCCCGCCGCAACGGCATCTGCTACGCCAAGTCGCACGCGCTCGTCGCCCTGCTGCGGGCCCGCGGCATCCCGGCGGGGCTGTGCTACCAGCGGCTGACCGAGGACGACGGTTCCGACCCGGTCCTGCACGGGCTGGCCGCCCTGCGGCTGCCGGGCGCGGACCGCTGGAGCCGGCTGGACGCGCGCGGGAACAAACCCGGTGTGGACGCCGCTTTCTCCCTCGACGTGGAGCGGCTCGCCTTCCCCGTCCGCCCGGAGCTGGGGGAGTGCGACTACCCGACCGTGTACGCCGCGCCGCTTCCGCAGGTGGTGGACTGCCTGCGGGCGGCGCCGAGCAGCTCGCAGATCGTGCTGCCGACCGAACTGCCCTGAGGGGGACGCACATGGGTGCCGCGGACGACGCCGGGCGGCTGACCGCCGCCGAACTCGGCGGACCACTGGGGGAGCGGGCCACCCTGGTGCAGTTCTCCAGCGCGTTCTGCGCGCCCTGCCGGGCGACCCGGCGCGTCCTCGCGGAGGTGTCCGGGATGGTCGAGGGGGTGCGGCACGTGGAGATCGACGCCGAGGCCCACCTCGGCCTGGTCCGGCGGCTGCGGATCGAGAAGACCCCGACGGTGCTGGTGCTGGACGCCGCCGGTGCGGTGGTGCGCCGTGCGGCCGGGCAGCCGCGCAGGGCCGACGTGATCGCGGCGCTCGCCGCCGCGGTCTGAGCGGCGGGCACCGCGCCGCCCGCCCGCCGGACCGGCGGCCCGGACGTCGGGCAGGTCACAGTGGCGGACCTTGCCAAGGGGCGGCGCGGTCTGTGTACTGGCGAGTAATATAACCGCAGGTGACTCGTCACGACGCGTGCCGTACGCGGCGGGGAGCCGATGCCACTGGCGCCTATGCTGCCAGTTCCGGGGCATTGCCAGGGCGCTGCCGGGGCAGTTGACGAAGACGTGCAGGACGAAGCAGTAGGAGAGCAGGCGTGAGCTTGAGGATCGTAGTCGCTGTGAAGTACGTGCCCGACGCCACCGGCGACCGCCACTTCGCCGATGACCTGACCACCGACCGCGAAGCGGTCGACGGGCTGCTGTCGGAGCTGGACGAGTACGCCGTCGAGCAGGCGCTGCAGATCGCGGACGCCGCGGACGACGCGGAGATCACCGTGCTGACGGTCGGCCCCGAGGACGCCAAGGACGCGCTGCGCAAGGCGCTGTCGATGGGCGCCCACAAGGCCGTCCACGTCGAGGACGACGAGCTGCACGGCACGGACGTCATCGGCACCTCGCTGGTGCTGGCCAAGGCCGTCGAGCACATCGGCTACGACCTGGTCGTGACCGGTATGGCGTCCACCGACGGCACCGCCGGTGTGGTGCCCGCGCTGCTCGCCGAGCGGCTCGGCATCCCGCAGGTCACGCTGCTGTCCGAGGTCGCGGTGGCCGACGGCAGGGTGACCGGGCGGCGCGACGGCGACGCGGCCAGCGAGCAGCTGGAGGCGTCGCTGCCCGCGCTGGTGTCGGTGACCGACCAGTCCGGCGAGGCCCGCTACCCGTCCTTCAAGGGCATCATGGCCGCCAAGAAGAAGCCCGTGGAGTCGCTGGACCTGTCGGACCTCGGCATCGACGCGGCTGAGGTCGGTCTCGGCGGCGCCTGGACCGCGGTGCAGGACGCGGCCAAGCGCCCGGAGCGCACCGCGGGCACGATCGTCAAGGACGAGGGCGAGGGCGGCAAGCAGCTCGCCGCCTACCTCGCGGAGCAGAAGTTCATCTGACGAACGGCCCCGCCCGGCGCGCCGCGTCCGGGCCCGGCCGCGCGCTCCCGCCCGCCCCCGACCCCCCTTCTTCCGCAGGAGAACGAACCCATGGCTGAAGTCCTCGTCCTCGTCGACCACGTGGACGGCGCCGTCCGCAAGCCCACCCTTGAACTGCTCACCCTGGCCCGCCGGATCGGCGACCCGGTCGCCGTCCACCTCGGCCCCGGTGCCGACACCGCCGCCCCGGTGCTCGCCGAGCACGGCGCGGTCAAGGTGCTCACCGCCGACGCCCCGGAATTCGCCGACTACCTCGTCGTGCCGAAGGTGGACGCCCTGCAGGCCGCCGCCGCTGCCGTCTCGCCGGTCGCCGTCCTCGTCCCGTCCTCGGCCGAGGGCAAGGAGGTCGCCGCGCGGCTCGCGCTGCGCCTCGGCTCCGGCATCATCACCGACGCCGTCGACGTGGCGGCGGGCGACGACGGCCCGGTCGCGACCCAGTCGGTCTTCGCCGCCGCCTTCACGACCCGCTCGCGCGTCACCCACGGCGTCCCGGTCATCACCGTCAAGCCGAACTCCGCGCCCGTCGAGGCGGCCCCCGCGGCCGGCACCGTCGAGCCGCTGGAGGTCGTCTTCGGCGAGCTGGCCACCGGCACCAAGGTCGTCTCGCGCACCCCGCGCCAGTCCACCGGGCGGCCGGAGCTGACCGAGGCCGCGATCGTGGTCTCCGGCGGCCGCGGCGTCAACGGCGCCGAGAACTTCTCCCTCATCGAGGAGCTGGCCGACTCCCTCGGCGCGGCCGTCGGCGCCTCGCGCGCCGCGGTGGACGCCGGCTGGTACCCGCACAGCAACCAGGTCGGCCAGACCGGCAAGTCGGTCTCGCCGCAGCTCTACATCGCCAACGGCATCTCCGGCGCGATCCAGCACCGGGCCGGCATGCAGACCTCCAAGACGATCGTCGCGGTCAACAAGGACGCCGAGGCCCCGATCTTCGACCTCGTCGACTACGGCGTGGTCGGCGACCTCTTCCAGGTCGTCCCGCAGCTCACCGCGGAGGTCAAGGCCCGCAAGGGCTGAACCGCCGTCACCGCCCGCCCGCCGGCCCCCGTACGCCCCCGCGCGCACGGGGGCCGCGGCGTGCCCGGAGGGGTGTTGACCGGGCAGTCGGCCCCGGCTAGCGTCGCTCCGTCGATTCATCGACACCGACGTCGGCCGGTACGCGGAAGGTGGCGCCTGTGACGGGGGCGGACGGCAGGACGCTCAGCAGCGCGGACGTGGCCCGTATCGGGGCCTCGCTCGCGGCCACCGACGCCGAACTCGCCCGCCGCTACCCCGGCGACCCGGGCACCCGGCAGCCCGTCCACACCGTCTACGTGTCCGCCGACACCGCCGGACCCGGCACCCCGCGCGAGTGGGGCGACCGGGCGCTGGCCGCGCTGGACGCGCACGCCCCGGACGCCGCCGCCCTCGGCGCGGTGCTCGGACTGCCCGCCGCCCTCGCCGCCGAGGTGCACGACCGGGTCCGCGCCAAGCTGCTGCGGGAGCCGGTGGAGGACCTGCGCATCGACTTCGAGGACGGCTACGGCCTGCGGCCCGACGCCGAGGAGGACGCCGCCGCGCGCGCCGCCGCCCGGACCGTCGCGGAGCTGGCCGGGGGCGAGGGGTCGCCGCCCTGGGCCGGGATCCGGATGAAATGCCTGGAGGCCGCCGTACGCGAGCGCGGCATCCGCACCCTGGACGTCTTCCTGACCGCGCTGCTCGACGCGGGCGGCCTGCCGGACGGACTGGTGGTGACGCTGCCCAAGGTGACCTTCCCCGCGCAGGTCGCCGCCATGGCCGAGCTGTGCGGGCAGTTCGAGCGGTCCGCCGGGCTGCCCGGGGGCCGGATCCGCTTCGAGGTCCAGATCGAGACCACCCAGGCCGTCCTGGGCCCGGACGGCACCGCGACGGTCGCCCGGCTCGCCGAGGCCGCGGCGGGCCGCCTCACCGCGCTGCACTACGGCACCTTCGACTACAGCGCGGCCTGCGGGGTCGGCCCCTCCCACCAGGCGCCCGACCACCCCGCAGCCGACCACGCCAAGGCCGTCATGCAGGTCGCCGCCGCGGGCACCGGCGTACGGCTCTCGGACGGTTCCACCAACGTCCTGCCGGTCGGCTCCACGCAGGACGTGCACGACGCCTGGCGGCTGCACTACGGGCTGGTGCGGCGCGCGCTGGCCCGCGCCTACCACCAGGGCTGGGACATGCACCCGGCGCACCTGCCCACCCGTTACGCCGCCGTCTACGCCTTCTGCCGGGAGGACCTGGACGCCGCCGCGGCGCGGCTCGCCGCCTACACCGGCAGGCGGGCCGGGGGCGGCGCGGTGCTGGACGAACCGGCCACCGCCCGCGCGCTGTGCGCCCACCTGCTGCGCGGCCTGGACTGCGGTGCCCTCGACCCGGCCGAGGTCACCGACCGCACAGGGCTCGGCCGCGGCGAACTCGACGCGCTGGCCGGGCGCTGAGCCGACGCCCCCGTCAGGAGGAGGGCGGGATCTCTCCGGAGCCGCGCGGGACGAGCCGGGCGGGCAGCTCGACCCGGCTGGTCCCGGTCACCGCGCCGTCGAGCCGGCGGAAGAGCAGTTGCGCGGCGGTGCGTCCGAGGCCCGGGGCGTCCTGGGCCACGACCGTGACCGGCGGGTCGAGGAGGTCGGCCAGCTCGAAGTCGTCGAAGCCGACCAGGGCGATCCGCTCGGGGCGGCCGGACAGCACGCGCACCGCGCTCACCGTGACCCGGTTGTTGCCCGCGAAGAGCGCCGTGACCGGCTCGGGCCCGGACAGCATCGCCGCGAGTGCGGCCTGCACGCGCTCGGGCGTGGTGGGGCCCATGGCGTACCACTCGGGGCGGACGGTGATCCCCGCGTCGGCCATCGCCTCGCGGTAGCCGCGCAGCCGCTCGGCCGCGGTGTGGATGCCCGGCTGGTCACCGATGAAGCCGATCCTGCGGTGGCCGTGCGCGATGAGGTGGGCGACGCCGGTGCGGGTGCCGCCGGCGTTGTCGGTGAGGACGACGTCGGCGTCGATGCGGCCCGCGGGGCGGTCCACGAACACGGTGGCCACGCCCGCGTCGATCTCCGGGCTCAGGTAGCGGTGGTCGTCACCGGCCGGTACCACGACCAGGCCGTCGACCCGGCGGGCGCAGAAGGCGAGCACCAGCTCCTGCTCGCGGCGCGGGTTCTCGGTGCTCGACCCGGTGAACAGCAGCGCCCCGTGCGCGCTCGCGACGTCCTCGACGGCGCGGCTGAGGGCGGCGTAGAACGGGTCGGCGAGGTCCTCCAGGACCAGGCCGACGCTCGCCGTGCGGCGGGTGCGCAGCAGCCGCGCGCTGTCGTTGCGCCGGAATCCGAGGGCCTCGATGGCGGCCTGGACGCGGGCCATCGTGTCGGGCGTGACGCCCGGTTCCTCGTTCACCACCCGGGACACCGTCTTGAGGCCGACGCCCGCGCGGGCGGCGACGTCCTTCATGGTGGGCCGGGGGACTCGTCCAGGAGTATGGGTCACGGTCGTAGTATTCCCTGCGGCAAGAGATGGACAACGTTGTCACGATCAGGCGAGACTACCCCCGGGGCCGCCGTCGCGGAAGCCTGGCGGCCGGTCCGGCACGATCCGTCGTACCGCCCCGCGCCGTCCCGCGCGGTCCGGCACGACATTGCTCCGACCCCCGCGACGGATCGCGGCACCGCGCAAGAGATCATGTGCGACCACCCGCACGACACCGAAGGAGACCCCGAAGCGATGCACCTGCACGGCGTGACCGGTCCACTCGTGGCCGCACTGGACATCGGCGGTACGAAAATCGCCGGGGCGCTCGTCGACACCGACGGCCGCCTGGTCACGCGGTCGCTGCGGCCGACGCCCGCCGGGGGGGACGGCGAGACGGTCATGGGCGCCGTCGCCGAGGTGGTCGGCGAGCTGCGCGCCGCACCGCAGTGGGACGCGGCCGTCGCCGTCGGCATAGGCAGCGCGGGCCCGGTGGACGCCGTGCACGGCACCGTCAGCCCCGTCAACGTCCCCGGCTGGCGGGACTTCCCGCTCGTCCCCCGGGTCGCCGAGGCGGCCGGCGGACTGCCGGTCGTGCTGGCCGGCGACGGTGTGGCGATGACCGCGGCCGAGCACTGGCAGGGCGCGGCCCGCGGCTACGACAACGCGCTGTGCATGGTGGTGTCCACCGGAGTCGGCGGCGGACTGGTGCTCGGCGGCACGCTGCTGCCCGGCCCGACCGGCAACGCCGGGCACATCGGGCACATCAGCGTCGACCTCGACGGCGACGTGTGCCCGTGCGGCTCGCGCGGCTGCGTCGAGCGGCTGGCGAGCGGCCCCAACATCGCCCGCCGCGCGGTGGAGTCCGGCTGGACCCCGCCCGCGGGCACCGCGCCGACGGCGGCGGCCGTCGCCCAGTCCGCGCGGGCCGGCGACCCGCTCGCGCTGGCGTCCTTCGACCGCGCCGCGCAGGCGCTGGCGGCCGGCATCGCCGCGACCGCCACACTGGTCGAGATCCATGTCGCCGTCGTCGGCGGCGGGGTGGCCGGTGCGGGGCCGGTGCTCTTCGACCCGCTGCGCGAGCACCTGGCCCGCTACGCGACGCTCTCGTTCGCCGCGGGCGTCGAGGTCGTCCCGGCCAAGCTGGGCACCGACGCGGGCCTGGTCGGCGCGGCCGCCGCGGCGGCCCAGGGGCTGGGCCTCGCGGGCTTCGTCGGAGGCTGACGCGCGGGCAGCCGCGTCTTCCCGCTCAGCCCCGCACGGTGTGCGGGGCGCCCGCGCCCGGCGCTTCCGCCGTGGATCCGCCCCGGCTCCCGGCGCGGTCCGCGCGGCGGGCCAGCAGCAGGACGGCGGCGGCGCCGGCCAGGCATGCGGCGGCGCTGAGCAGGAAGGCGTGGTTTCCCCCCGTGGCCAGTGCGGCGGCGGGGGAGGAGCCGTGCGCGGCGGCCACCACCGAGACGGTGAGCGCGACGCCGAGCGCGGAACCGACGTAGCGGGCCGTGTTGTTGGCGCCCGAGCCCATGGCGCTGCGGTCGGCCGGGACGCTGGAGACGGCGAGCCGGGCCAGCGCGGCGTTGAGGATGCCGCTGCCGACGCCCCCCACCGCCAGGGCCGGGAAGAGCCTGCCGTACGAGCCGCCGGTGTGCAGGCCGTAGAGGCCCGCCTGGCCGGCCGCGGCGATGGTCAGGCCGAGCGCGGCCTGCGCGCCCGCGCTGAGGTACGGGGCGAGGCGGCGGGCCAGCAGGGCGGCCAGTGCCGACAGGCCCGACCAGACCAGGAAGAGCATGCTGGTGGCGATCGCCCCGGTGCCGAGCACGCCCTCCACGATGGTCGGCAGATAGCTGAACACCCCGACCAGGGCGAGGCCGTTGACCAGGGCGGCGATGCCGGAGGCGAGGAAGGCGGGGCTGCGCCACAGCGCCGGGTCCAGCATCGGTTCTGCCACCCGGCGCTCGACCATGGCGAAGGCGGCGAGCGCGGCGGCGGCGACCGCGACCAGCACCAGCACCGCCGGGTGCAGCCAGCCGCCGCGGCTCTCGCCGAAGCCGGCCACGAGCGCGCCGACGCCCGCGCTGAGGGTGACCGCGCCCGCCGGGTCGAGCCGCCGGGGGCGGGCGGCGCGGGACTCGGGGACGGCGGCGGTGAGCGCCGCGACCGGCACCGACAGCAGCGCCAGGCCCCAGTAGAGCGAGCGCCACCCCCAGACCTGTGTCAGCACCGCCGCGTAGACCGGGCCGACGGCCACCCCGGTGCCGATCATCGCGCCCCACAGGCCGAGCGCCCGTATCCGCCGGTGGCCCGCCGGGTGGGTGGCGGCGATCAGGCCGAGGCCCGAGGCCAGCACGGCGGCGCTGGCGGCGCCCTGGAGGATGCGGCCGGCCAGGAAGACGGCGGTGGTGGGCGCCGCGGCCGCCAGCACGGTGGCCAGCAGGAGCAGGACGGCGCCCGCGGCGAAGGTCCGGCGCCGGCCGCGCGCGTCGGCGGTGCTGCCCATGGTCAGCAGCAGGGCGGCGAGGCCGACGGGGGTGCCGGTGAGCATCCAGGTCTGGGCGACGGGACCGGAGTGCAGGCCCTGGGCGGTGGCGGCGAGCGTGGTGGCGGGGGCGGTGAAGGCCATCAGCGTCACGAGGGTGCCGAGGTTGACGGTCAGCAGGGTGAGCCCGGCGCCGGGGGCGTCGGCGGCGCCGTCCGGGCCGGGCGGCGCGTACGGGGAGGCGGGGGTGGCGGGTGCGGCCTGGGCGTTCATGGGGTTCCTCCGCGGGTGCGGTCGGTCCGTGGGATGCCGTTGCAGGGGCGAGTTTCGTCATTGAACTCACCGCCGGGGCGGCAGCCTAGCATGTGAGTCTGTTCACCGAACCTTTGATGGCGGGCGGCGGTAGGCTGGCCCCATGGCACTCGGTACGGACTACGCCAAGCAGGACTGCTCCCTCGCCCGCGCCCTGGAGATCGTCGGGGAGCGCTGGAGCCTGCTGATCCTGCGGGACGCCTTCTACGGCGTGCGGCGGTTCAACGACTTCCTGGTCCACCTGGACATCCCGCGGGCGGTGCTCACCGCGCGGCTGGCGGCCCTGACGGACGCCGGGGTGCTGCGCAAGGTCGCCTACCAGCAGGCGCCGCCGCGCTACGACTACGTGCTGACCGACGCGGGGGTGCGCCTGTGGCCGCCGCTGCACGCGCTGATCCGGTGGGGCGGCGAGTACGCGACCGAGGGCACGCCGACCCGGACCTTCCACCACGCCGCCTGCGGCACCCGGCTCGACATGACCGGCGGCTGCCCGCACTGCGGGCTCGCCCAGGTGGCCCCGGACGACGTCGAGATGCGCACGCCCGCCCCCGACGGCCGCCCGCGCCGCTCCGACCCGGTCGCCGCCGCGATGGCCGCCCCCCACCGGCTGCTGCGGCCGCTGCGCGGGGCCGCGGGTGCGGACGCGTTTGCCGGTGCCGATGATCCGGGCAATTCGTAGGGGTCAACGGAGAAGGGGGCACCGTGATCATCTGGGTGAACGGGGCGTTCGGCGCGGGCAAGAGCGCCGCCGCGCGCGAACTGCTCGACCTCATACCGGAAAGCACCCTGTACGACCCCGACGTCCTCTCGGGCTGCCTGCGGCAACTGCTGCCCGAGAAACGGCTCCAGGAGGTCACCGACTACCAGGAACTCGCCCTCTGGCGGCGGCTGGTGACCGAGGCCGCGGCCGGGCTGCTCGGCGAGGTCGGCGGGGTGCTCGTGGTGCCGATGACCCTGCTGAGGCAGGGGCACCGGGATGAGATCTTCGGCGGACTCGCGGCGCGCGGGATCGAGGTCAGACATATCGTGCTGGATCCTGGAGAAACGATCCTGCGTCGCCGGATCGCCGCCCGTACCGAACACCGCGACTCTACCGGCGCCGCGGCCCGCACGGACCACCCGCGCACCACCGTCCCCGCGGACGGGGCCGACCCCTCACCGGCCGACGAGGCCGCCTGCCGCTGGGCGCTGGAACGCGTGCCCGACTACCTCGACGCGCTGCCCTGGCTCACCCGGGACGCGTGCGTGGTGGCCACCGCCGGCCTGACGCCCCGGCAGACCGCGCTGGGGATCGCCGAGGCACTGGCCCGGGGCGAGGGCACCTGCGGGATCGTCCAGACACCCGAGCCGCGGGCCGAGACGGTCGCGGCCGGAGTGCTGCTCTTCGACGACGCCGACCGGGTGCTGCTGGTCGACCCCACCTACAAGTCCGGCTGGGAATTCCCCGGCGGGATCGTCGAGCGCGGCGAGTCACCGGCCGCCGCCGGGCACCGCGAGGTCGCCGAGGAACTCGGCATCGAGCTGACCAGGGGCCTGGAACTCCTCGTCGTCGACTGGGAACCGCCGCACCCGGCCGGGCACGGCGGGCTGCGGCTGATCTTCGACGGCGGCCGCATGCCGAGCGCCGACATCGGCCGGCTGCTGCTGCCCGCGGCCGAACTGCGCGACTGGCGTTTCGTCACCGAGGACGAGGCCGCCGGGCTGCTGCCGCCCGTCCGGCTCGACCGGCTGCGCTGGGCCCTGCGCGCCCGTGAGCAGGGGCGCCCGCTCAACCTCGAAGCCGGCCACCCCGCGCAGTGACGCGCCCGGCCCCCGCCCCGCAGACCCGCGGGACGGGGGCCGGGGGCCGGACAGGCGGCGGCCGCTGGCCGCTACGACGCCTTCGAGGCCGCGTACCCCTGCAGGAACAGCGCCTCGGTGAGCGACAGCCGCTCCAGCTCCTGCGGCGACACGCTCTCGTTGGCCGCGTGGATCCGGGCCTCCGGCTCGCTCAGCCCGATCAGCAGGATCTCGGCCTGCGGGTACAGCGTCGCGAGCGTGTTGCACAGCGGGATCGAACCGCCCTGCCCGGCAATGGCCATCTCCTGCCCGTACGCCTCGCGCATCGCCTCGGCCATCGCGGTGTAGGCGGGGCTGCCGGTGTCGGCCCGGAAGGGCTGGCCGCTGCCGCAGTGCTTCACCTCGACCCGGGCGCCCCACGGGGCCGCCGCCCGAAGGTGCTCCTCCAGCGCCGTCGCCGCGTGCTCCGCCGTCATGCCCGGAGGCACCCGCACGCTCACCCGGGCGCCCGCGGTGGCCTGCACCGACGGGGTCGCGCCGACGACCGCGGGGGCGTCGATGCCCATCACCGTCACCGACGGCCGGGCCCAGAGCCGGTCGGCGACCGTGCCCGTACCGACCAGCCCGACGCCGTCCAGCACCTTGGCGTCGCGGCGGAAGTCCTCCTCCGGATACTCCAGGCCGCTCCAGGTGCCCTCGCCGTCCAGGCCGGTGACCGTGGTCGCGCCGGACGCGTCGCGCAGCGAGTCCAGCATGCGGATGAGCGCCGCCAGCGCGTCCGGCGCCGCGCCGCCGAACTGGCCGGAGTGCAGGTTGCCTTCCAGGGTGGCGACCCGGACCTCCAGCTGCGCCATGCCGCGCAGCACCGAGGTGACCGTCGGCAGCCCCACCCGGAAGTTGCCCGCGTCGCCGATCACGATGGCGTCCGCGGTGAGCAGCTCGGGGTGCGCCTCGGCGTAGCGCTCCAGACCGCCGGTGCCCTGCTCCTCCGAGCCCTCGGCGATCACCTTGACGGTGACCGGCACGCCGCCCTGCGCGGCGAGCGCCCGCAGCGCCGTCAGATGCATCAGCACCCCGCCCTTGCAGTCGGCGGCGCCGCGGCCGTACCACCGCCCGTCGCGCTCGGTCAGCTCGAACGGCGGTGTCAGCCACGCCGATTCGTCCAGCGGCGGCTGCACGTCGTAGTGCGCGTACAGCAGCACCGTGGGGGCGCCCTCCGGGCCGGGCAGCAGACCGTAGACCGACTGCGTGCCGTCCGGGGTGTCCAGCAGCGCCACGTCCTGGAAGCCCTCGCCGCGCAGCGCCGCCGCCACCCAGGCCGCCGCCTTCTCGCTCTCGCTGCGCGGATACTGCCGCTCGTCGGCCACCGACGCGAAGGACACCAGCTCCGCCAGTTCGGTACGCGCGCGGGGCATCAGCGAGGCCACGGTCTCGGACAGCGGAACGGACGGCATGGGCTGCTCCTCGTAGGAATCGGCGGGTCGCGGCGCTCGGTGGTGCACGCGACGGTCGCTGCCGATGGTGCCACAGCAAGTCCGGTCCGGCGGGCGCAATAGGATGCCCTGAGCAGGGGTGACGACGGACGGGCCGAGCGGGAGCGGATCAGACGTGAGCGGTGAGCGGGCGGCGCAGGACAACGGGGCGCAGGACGGGGAGACGTCGGCGGTCTGGGATGTCGTGGTGATCGGTGCGGGCCCCGCCGGAGCGTCGGCGGCGCACGCGGCCGCGGTCACCGGGCGGCGTGTCCTGCTGCTGGAGAAAGCCGAACTCCCCAGGTACAAGACGTGCGGCGGCGGCCTCATCGGCCCCTCGCGGGACGCGCTCCCGCCGGGCTTCGACCTCCCGCTGCGCGAGCGGGTGCACGCGGTCACCTTCAGCCTCAACGGCCGCCGGACCAGGACCAAGCGTTCCCGGCAGATGCTCTTCGGGCTCATCAACCGCCCGGAGTTCGACGCCGCGCTCGTCGACGCGGCCCGCGAGGCGGGCGCCGTGGTGCGCACCGGGGTGACGGTCTCCCGGGTCGAGCAGCACGGCCCCGGCGTGCCGGACCGGCGTACCGTCGCGGTCGTCGTCGGCGCGAGCGGCAGCGGAGGCGCCTCCGGCAAGCGCGACGAGGAGATCGTCTACGCCCGCGCGGTCATCGGCGCCGACGGCAGCGCCAGCCGGATAGGAGCGCATGTCGGGGTCAAGCTCGACCAGGTCGATCTCGGTCTGGAGGCCGAGATCCCCGTCCCGCCGGCCGTGGCGGAGGACTGGGCCGGCCGGGTGCTGATCGACTGGGGCCCGCTGCCCGGCAGTTACGGCTGGGTCTTCCCCAAGGGGGACTCCCTCACCGTCGGCGTGATCTCGGCCCGCGGGGACGGCGGCGCCACCAAGCGCTACCTGGACGACTTCATCGCCCGGCTCGGCCTCGCGGGATTCGAGCCCAGCGTCTCCACCGGGCACCTCACCCGCTGCCGCGCCGACGACTCGCCGCTCTCCCGCGGCCGGGTGCTGGTCTGCGGTGACGCGGCCGGGCTGCTCGAACCCTGGACGCGCGAGGGCATCTCCTACGCGCTGCGCTCCGGTCGGCTCGCGGGGGAGTGGGCCGTCCGCATCGCCGAGGCGCACGACGCGGTGGACGCCCGGCGGCAGGCGCTCAACTACGCCTTCGCCGTCAAGGCGGGCCTCGGCGTCGAGATGGGCGTCGGGCGCCGGCTGCTCGGTGTCTTCGAACAGCGCCCCGGGCTCTTCCACACGGCGCTGACCACCTTCCCGCCGGCCTGGCGGGCTTTCGCGGGCATCACCAGCGGCAAGCGGTCGCTCGCCGAGATCGTCCGCACCCACCCCGTCGCCCGGCGGGCGCTGGACAGCCTCAGCCGCGCCTGACCGCCGGTCACGGGCGGCCGCCCCCGGCGGCGGCCGCCCGGACGGCGGTGGGAACCGTCCCGCAGCACCTCTCCACGCTCCGAGGGCCTCCCACGCTCCGACGGTTTCCCGCGCTTCCGCGGCCCCGCCCGCTCACGCGCCGGATATCGCGTCCGCGCCCTCGCCCGGCCCGGTGACGCGGAACACCGGGTGCCTGGGGGCTATCGCGCGCAGCTGCTCGTCCGTCGAATCCGGGCCGACACCGTCGAAGAAGACTCCGACCTCGGCCTTCCAGCGCTTCAGGTAGGCGCGCAGCACCGGCACCTTGTCGTCGTCGGTGACCTCCACCGCGCCGAACGCCTCCGCCTTGCTGCCGAGGCGCAGCTCGCCGCCGCCCGCGGCCCGCATGTTGTGCGTCCACTGCACGTGGCCGCGCGGGGCGACCAGATAGCGCTTGCCCTCCAGCGTCAGCACGTTGACCGGGGTCGTCCGCCACTCGCCGCTCTTGCGGCCCTTGACGGCCAGGACCCGTGAGCCCCAGACGCTGAGCCCGCGGCGGGTCAGGAACGCGACCGCGCGGTTGACGACGTTCACGGTGATCCAGCCGGGCTTGCGGACGTGCTGGGCCTGCTCGGACATGTCGGCCACTCCCTCTGCTCTGTCGGTCCTGTCTCCCGCTCCCATTTCGTGAGCGGTGCTCTCGCTTGAGAACAGTGTGCTCCCCGGTCGACCCGAAAAGCAAGAGCACTGCTCTCTTTTCTTTGCGCCGGTCGCGTTCTTGGCCATTGCTCTCGCTCGATGGCACACTGGGGGGATGAGTGCCATCAAGGGAGCCAGGGAACGGGCCAGGGCGGAGATCACCGAGGCGATCAAGGAGGAGGCGGGCCGGCAGCTCGCCGCCCACGGGTCGTCCGGGCTCTCGCTGCGTGCCGTCGCGCGGGAGCTGGGGATGGCGTCCTCCGCCCTCTACCGCTACTTCCCCTCCCGGGACGACCTGCTCACCGCTCTCATCATCGACGCGTACGACGCCGTCGGCGAGGCGGCGGAGCAGGCGCTCGCGGAGTCCGACGCGGAAGCCCGCGACCGCGCCGCCGCCGCGGTGGTCGCCGGGGTGAGGGCGCGGGGCGCCGGACCGGCCGACCGCTGGCAGGCCGTCTGCCGCGCGGTCCGCGACTGGGCGGTCGAGCATCCGCACGAGTACGCCCTGATCTACGGCTCGCCGGTGCCGGGGTACGCAGCGCCGCAGACCACCGTGGGACCCGCCTCCCGCGTGCCGCTCGCCCTCGTCTCCGTCGTGCGCGACGCCCACGCCGCCGGGCTGCTCGGCGAGCCCACCGGAGGCCCGCTCGCCGAGCCCGTGGCGGACGACGCCCGCCGGCTCGCCGCCGAACTCGCGCCCGAGCTGCCGATACCCGTGGTGGCCGCGCTCGTCGCCGTCTGGGCCCAGCTCTTCGGGATCGTCAGCTTCGAGCTGTTCGGGCAGTTCAACCGGGTGGTCGAGGCGCGTGGCCCGTTCTTCGACCAGGCCACCGCCGCGCTCGCCGCGCAGGTCGGGCTCACCGGGGCCGTCGCCCCGGCCGAGCGGCAGCACGCAGCCGCGGCCCACGGCGTACTCCCCACGGAGTAGCCGCACCGCCCCCGCACAGCTGACGCGGGCGCCGCGCGGCGCGGTCTAGCGTGGGCGCATGACGTACGAGGTGCACCCGGGGCCGCCCGGCGCAGGGCACGGGCCCGCGGGCCGGTCGCGCCGCCGCGGGCTGCTCTCGCTGTGGGTCCCGGTCGTGCTGCTGGCCTTCCTCCAGACCGCGGGCTCCAGTGCGGCCGGACGGCACCAGCCCGTACGCGTCGACCTCGACCGGCTCGGCTACCTGCTGCTGCTGGCGGGCCCCGCGCTGCTCCTGCTGCGCCGCCGCGCGCCGGTGGCGGTCGCCGCGGGCGTCGCCGTGGTCACACTGCTCTACGTCGTGCTCGGCTATCCGTACGGCCCGGTCTTCGCCGGCCTCGTCGTGGCGTTCTTCAGCGCGGTGGCCGCCGGGCACCGCAAGGGCGTGCTGATCGTGGCGGGCAGCGCCTTCGCCGCCCACGCGCTGGTCGGACTGTGGCTCTACCGCTGGCTGCCGCCCTCCGGCGACACCCGCGCCTCGTGGACGGAGGTGTCCGGGGCCGCGGCCTGGCTCGCGGCGGTGCTGGCCGCGGCCGAGCTCTTCCGGGTGCGGCGCGAGCGGATCGCCCGTGAGCGGAAGGAGCGGGCGGAGGCGGAGCAGCGCCGGGCGGACGAGGAGCGGCTGCGGATCGCGCAGGAGCTGCACGACGTGCTCGCGCACAGCATCTCGCTGATCAACGTCCAGGCCGGTGTCGCCCTGGCACTCATCGACGAGCGGCCCGAGCAGGCGCGCACCGCGCTGACGACCATCAAGGCGGCCAGCAAGGAGGCGCTGGGGGAGGTGCGCCAGGTACTCAGCGCGCTGCGCACGCCGGGCAGCGCGGCGCCGCGCGCCCCCGCCCCCGGGCTGGACCGGCTGCCCGAACTGGTCGAGCAGGCCACCGCCGCGGGGCTGCACGCCGAGGTGACCGTCGAGGGCGGGCGGGTCGCGCTGCCGCCCGGCGCCGACCTCGCCGCCTTCCGTATCGTCCAGGAGGCGCTGACCAACGTGGTGCGGCACTCCGGTTCGCGCACCGCCCGGATCCTGCTGACCCACCGGCCCGGACTGCTCCAGGTCCAGATCGACGACGACGGCCCCGCCTCGGCGGGCGGCGACACCGGCGGCGGCAACGGCCTGGTCGGCATGCGGGAGCGTGCCGCCGCGCTGGGCGGCACGGTCGAGACGGGCCCGCGCCCCGACGGCGGCTTCCGCGTCCGCGCCCGCCTCCCCCTCGCCGACCACCCCACGGACCACGACACCGCCGCCCCCTCCGACGGCGCCCCCGACAGGCCGCCCGGCACCCCTCCCGGCGGCCCGGCCGACCGCGCCCCGGGGACGTCTTCCGGCGGTCCCGCACACCGTGACACCGGCATCGCCGACCGCGCGCCGGGCCCGTCCACCGGCCTGGCCGACCGCGCGCCGGGCACGTCTTCCGGCGGTCCCGCCCACGGGGACGCAGGTCCGAACGGCCGTGCGTCCGGCGGCCCTTCCGGCGGCACCGCCGACCGCGCCACCGGCCCGGCCGACTACGGGCCCGGTGCGTTCCCCGACGGGACGGCGGACGGCGCACCCTCCGACGGCACCACCGACCGGGCGGCCGGACCCGCCGCCGAGGAGCGTTCATGATTCGCGTCGTGCTGGCCGACGACCAGGTGCTGGTGCGGGCCGGTTTCCGGGCGCTGCTCGACGCCCAGGCCGACATCGAGGTGGTGGGGGAGGCGGCGGACGGCCGTGAGGCTCTGCGGGTCGTGGGCGAACTGCGGCCCGACGCCGTGCTGATGGACATCCGCATGCCGGTCATGGACGGGCTCGCGGCGACCCGCGGCATCACCGGCGACGCGGCGCTGGCCGGTGTGAAGGTCGTCGTCCTGACCACCTTCGAGCTGGACGAGTACGTCTTCGAGGCGATCCGCTCCGGCGCCTCCGGCTTCCTGGTCAAGGACACCGAGCCCGCCGAGCTGCTGCGGGCCGTCCGCGCGGTGGTCGCCGGTGACGCGCTGCTCTCGCCCGGCGTGACGCGGCGCCTGATCGCGGAGTTCGCCGCCCGCTCGAAGGAGCCCGCGGCCGCGGGCGCGCTCGACGAGCTGACCGACCGCGAGCGCGAGGTCATGGCGCTGGTGGGCATCGGGCTGTCCAACGAGGAGATCGCGCGCCGCCTGGTGGTCAGCCCGCTCACGGCGAAGACGCACGTCAGCCGGGCCATGGTCAAGCTCGGCGCCCGCGACCGCGCCCAACTGGTCGTCCTGGCCTACGAGTCGGGCCTGGTCCGTCCCGGCTGGCTCGGCTGACCCGGGCTCGCTGCCCCGGACCCGTTCGCCCGTCACCACCCCGCCCGTACCCCGCCCCCCGTATCCCCGACCGGCGCAAACGCCACCGGCGCGAGCGCGACCGGCCCCGCGCATCATGTGCGCGGGGCCGGTGGCCGGGCGCGGGCCCGCCCCCCGCACCGGCGACCCCGCGCCCGCCCCGCGGCAGTGCAGGCCG
The DNA here is from genome assembly GCF_053604375.1 of Streptomyces sp. NPDC004031. Classification (NCBI taxonomy): domain Bacteria; kingdom Bacillati; phylum Actinomycetota; class Actinomycetes; order Kitasatosporales; family Streptomycetaceae; genus Streptomyces; species Streptomyces sp. NPDC004031. The sequence goes on from NZ_JBSGHL010000084.1 coordinate 28,399, forward strand.
AACGGCAGCCCGGCGTGCTCGGTGCGCAC
>NZ_JBSGHL010000085.1:0-28384 GCF_053604375.1 Streptomyces sp. NPDC004031
CCCGGCCGACCGGTGAGCTGGCGACCGCGCTGCACATTCCCACGGACCGGAAGCGCCGTCAGGCCGTCCGGCTGGCCGAAGCAGTCTCAGAGCGCGGGCCCCGCCCCGGGGGCTGCCGCGCGCGCGCCGGGGGTCCGGAGCCGCCGCGGGGCGCGGCCGGGCCATGGGCCCACTGCTCCCGCCGCGACCCGGGCGGCCTGCCGCCGCCCCCGCCGCCTCGCCGTCTCAGGCCACTCCGTGGCCCAGCAGGGCGTGGTAGCGCAGCACCAGGTGTCCGTCGGGGCCCGTGTACTCCGGGACCAGTTCGTCGTAGGCCGCCTTGATCCGGGCGACCGTGCCGGGGCTCTGGCGGCTGACCGTCTGCCCGATCAGTCCCACCCCGGCCGCCGCGCCGCCCCACCACTCCTCCGGGGTCGCGACGTGATCCCATGTCACCGGCTCGCAGCCGGCCTCGGTGAGCCCCGCGGCGGCCAGCAGTGCCGCGAAACCCGCCACCGTGCGGGGGAAGTCCTCCGCCGGGTCGAGACGGGGTTCCCCGGCCTCGTCGCGTGCCCCCGCCGCTTCCACGGCGCGGCCGAGCAGTTCGTGCCCCGCTCCCGCCGGGCTGCACCAGATCGTCGCGGCGACCCGGCCGCCGGGCCGGGCCGCTGCCCGCATCGCCGCGACCGCCGCAGCGGGCCGTCCGACGTGGTTGACCACGAAGTTGGCCACCACCGCGTCGAAGCTGCCGGGCCCGAACGGCAGGTCGGGCAGCACGGCGAGATGGAAGTCGGCCTCCGGCGCCGCCTTGCGGGCCAGCTCGATCATGCCGGGCTCGGCGTCCACTCCAGTCACGCGGGCACCGCGCGCGGCCGCCGCCGCGGCGACCGTGCCCGCACCCGTGCCGACGTCGAGCAGCCGGACCCCCGGCCCCGCCCCGGCCGCGTCCAGCAGCGCCGGAGCCGTGTGCGCGCACAGCTTGGCGAAGCTGTCCCGGAAGGCCGCGGCCCTTCCCGACCAGATCTGCCGCTCCGCCTCGTCGAAGTCCTCCACGCCCGCCGGCCCCCTTCTGCGCTGTCGCCCGCCGGACGCCCCGGCGGCCACCGCGGACTCTACCGACGGCCTGCGCACCGCCCGCCCGAGCCGCGTCCCCCGTCGATCCCCCTGGCTGGGGCGGCCTATGGGACGAGGCGTCTACCGGGGCACGGCGACGGACTGCTCGTGGCGGAAGACGTCGTGCGGGTCCCAGGCCTGCTTGACCTGCTGGAGGCGTTCGTAGCCGCCCTTGTAGTAGAGCCGGTGCCAGGACTGGCCCGAGGTGTTGAGCCGGCGGTCGGACAGATCGACGTCGGGGTAGTTGATGTAGCACCCGTCGGTGTTGGCGTCCCTGGTCACCGGGTCGTCCGGGTCGGCGACGGCCGGGACGCCGCCGGTCGGCCGGTAGACGTCCCGGTAGAGGTCGCGGATCCAGCGCAGGTGCGGGGCGGCGATCCCCGGGTCCAGCTCGGCGTCCCGGTAGTCGAAGAGGCCGTTCTCGTCGGCGTCGGCACCCCAGGTCCAGTAGACCTGGTACTGCAGCTTGAGCACCGACGAGCGCTGCGGCACCGCCGTGGCTCCGGGAGCCCGGTCGTTGACGGCGCCGCCGTAGGAGTCGACCTGGACCAGGGCGTCGGGATTGCTGTACCCGGGGTCGGTGAGATGACGTCGTATCGCCTCGATCTGGTGGTCGGTGAAGCCCCTGGTCATGTACGCCGACTTGTACTTGGCGCAGCGGTTGGGCCCGGAGTCGTTGAGGCTCTGGGTCGCGGTGAGCCACGGCAGCAGGGTCGGGATGAACAGCCCGCCCTGCGCGGGGTGCTCGCCGAGCGCCTGGTCCAGCGGCTGTTCGCGCACCAGTTGGGTGCTGCCCGACCGGAAGTCCGTGGTGATCCAGTCCAGGAAGGCGGCGAGCCGCGCGGGGGAGTCCGGCTTCGTCCCGTCCAGCTGCACGGTCAGCCCGACCTTGCCCGCGCTCATGTGCGTGAGCTTCAGCAGGGTGAACATGTCCCGGTAGCCGTAGGACCTGAACGGCGAGGCGGGCAGCCGCCCGGCGGCCTCCTGCTCGAAGAACTGCCCGTAGCGGCGCACCAGCGAGCGGAAGAGCTCGGGGTGGGCGAGGAAGTCCTGCCAGTCCCACGCGACGGCCCGCAGCAGCACCTGGGCGGGCGGCTGGGGCAGGCCGCGGAACCAGTAGCGGGTGATCACCCCGAAGTTGCCGCCGCCCCCGCCCGTGTGCGCCCACCACAGGTCGCGCAGCGCGGGATCCTCCGCGTCCTTGCGGGCCACGGTCTTCTGCGGGTGTCTGCCGTCCGGCGCCGTCACGACCTCTACGGCGTACAGGTAGTCCACCGTCAGCCCGAACAGCCGGGACAGCAGCCCGTACCCGCCTCCCGAGACATGGCCGCCGAGCCCCACCGAGTAGCAGGAGCCTCCGGGCAGGGCGAGTCCCGTCGTCCGGTAGAGCTCGGTCGTACTGTCCCAGTTGGTGGCCCCGGCCTCGATGCAGTACGCGTCCATCCCGGGGTCGAAGTGGACGCGGTTCATCGGGCTGACGTCCACGATGACGCCGACGTCCGGCGACGACACGAAGTTCTCGTAGCAATGCCCGCCCGAGCGCACGGTGATCCGCCGCCGCGACTCCGCGGGTCTGGCCAGATACGTGCTCAGTGCGGCGACCACGTCGTCGGCCGACGAGGCCACCACGACGGAATCCGGAGTGGCGATCCACCGCTGGTTGAATCCCCTGCGCAGCGCGTCGTAGCGCGCGTCGCCGGGTGTCACTTCGATCGGATGCCTCGACATGTCCTGCCCCCTGCCCCTGGAACCGCTCACACTCCCCTTGTTCACTCAAGGTAACGTGATGCTTACTTTGTGTCACTACCCCGAACGGGTGAATGCGACGCCGGGGAGCCGGGCGAGCGGATCCGCCTGCCGGCGCGGCCCGCGGCCCGGGGCGGGCTGGGCGCGGGGCGGGCCGGGACGGATACTGGGGCCATGGCGCTGCTGGTGTTCACGACGCTGCCCCGACGACCCCGCCCCGCCGCGCGGGCCCTCGGCGCGCGGGCCCTGAACGTGCGGGCGGTCCTCGGCGTACGGGCTCTTGGCATACGGGCCCTGAGCGTGCGGGCTCTGGGCGCGTGAGCGGCGAGGCGGTGGCGGCGGACGCGCCGGGCGGCGTGCCCGGCCAGGTGCGCTCCGCCCGGCTGGAGCTGACGCCGCTCGACCTGGACGCGGACACCGCGGGCCTGCACCTCGCGTACGGCGACCCGCGCGTCGCGCGCTCCTGGGCGGACGAGGAGCCGCCACGGGACGAGGCCGAGACCCGCGAGCGGCTCGCCACCCGGGTCGAGCGCCCCGACGGACGGCTGTGGACGATCCGGCGTGCGGGCGAGCCGGACGCCCTCGGGCTCGTCGAGCTGGCCGACGTCACCCCGACGCCCTGGCTGTCGTGGATGCTGCGGCGCGCGGAGTGGCGGCGCGGCATCACCGGCGAGGCGGTCGCCGCGCTCGTGGAGCACCTCTTCACGGCAGGCGGCCTGGAGCGCGTCGAGGCGTGGGCCGACGCCTCCAACACCGGCTCGATCGGCGTCGCCCGGCGGGCCGGGCTGACCGAGCGGGGCCGTTTCACGATGTCCACGCCGGTCGGCGGCACCCGGGAGAAGGTGGTGCTCGGCCGGGTCGCAGGGGCCGGGCCGCAGCGCTTCTACCTGGCGCACCCGGTGCTCCCGGTGCGGGACGTCGAGGCCACCCTCGCCCTGCTGCACGCCGGACTCGGTCTCGAACCGGGCTTCCGCGTCGGCGAACCCGCGCGGTATGCCGCGGCGCGGCTCGGCCCGTGGTCGGTCGGTCCCGGGCTGCGGCTCGCCCTCGCGCCCGGCGACGAGCCGATCGCGCCGGTGACCGTCGCCCTCGACGCGGGGATCCCGCTCGCCGGACTGGCCCTGCGCTACGCCGCCGCGGGCGGACGCACCGACGGGCCCGTGCGGCGCATGCCCTGGGGAGAGCACGAGCTGTGCTGCCTGCTGCCCGAGGGCCACCGGCTGGTCGTCAGCGGCCCCCCGTCCTGATCCCCGCCGTACCCTGATCTGCCGTCACCCCGGCAGATCCCACGGCCGCCGACCGGCACGGGCTCAGAGCGCGTGGATCTCCAGGTGGTCCTTGACCTGGTCGAAGATCTGCTCGCCCTGCTGGGACTGGATCGCGGCGGCCGGCATCGTCACGTCCAGGGTGTAGCGGTCGCCCGAGCCGCTCACGACGTCCAGTTCGAGCTCGCGCAGCGCGGGCTTGTCGTCGTCGGAGAGGTCGGTGTAGAGGACGTCGAGCCGGGCTGCGGCCTCGCCCTGCTGGGTGGCCTCGGTGACCGTGCCGTCGGCGTCGTCCACGGTGTGGCTGTAGTTGACGGTGCCACCGCCCTTGTACCAGTCCAGGTTGGCGTTCGCGACGGCCGCCGCGCTGCGCTTCTCGCCCTGGGCCTTGGTGAGGGTCACCCGGAAGACCTTGTGCGGGTCGGTGTACGTGACGGCCTTGTCGTCGATGCTGCGGACGTAGTCGCCGGGCACCGCGAGGGTGGCGCCGACGCCCTTCTCGTCGTACGACTTCCAGCCCTTCGGGAGGCCTCCGCCGCCGCCGAACGGTGAGACCACCACGACCACGGCCGCCGCCACCACGACGGCCGCCGCCCCCGCGGCGAGCACCCGGCCGCGGCGGCTGCGGGGCAGTACGCGTATCGCACCGCCCGGCGGGGGCAGGACCGCCGTCGCGCCGGCCTCGGGAGCCGGTGGCGCCTCCGGCGCCGGGACGTGCGGGGGGTCGAGGACGGCGCGCAGCTCGTCGGCGAAGCGGGCCGCGGTCGTCCGTGCCGCCGGCTCCTTGCGCAGCAGCCCCTGCACCGGCGCGGCGAGGGCGCCCGCCTGGTGCGGCGCGGGCAGGTCGGCGAGCAGTACCGCCTGGAAGGTCGACGGCGTGGCCTGCCGGCGGAAGGGCGACACGCCCTCCACGGCCTGGTAGAGGACGACACCGAGCGACCACAGGTCCGACTCGGGTCCGGGCCGGTGCCCCAGCACCCGCTCGGGGGAGATGTACTCGGGGGAGCCGATGAAGGCACCGGTCTCGGTGAGCGGCTCCTCGCCCTCGACCTGGGCGATGCCGAAGTCGGTCAGCACCACCCTGTCGTACCGCCCGAGCAGGATGTTGGCGGGCTTCACGTCGCGGTGCAGCACCCCGGCCTCGTGCGCGGCGGACAGCGCGCCCAGCACCGCGAGCCCGATCCGGGCGGCCTCGCGCGGCGGCAGCGTGCCCTCGGCCAGCACCTCGGCGAGCGACCGGCCGCGTACCAGCTCCATGACGATCCACGGGCGGCCGTCCTCGACGACGACGTCGTGCACCGTCACCACCGAGGGGTGGTCGATCCGGGCCGCGGCGCGCGCCTCGCGCTGCATCCGCAGATGGGCCGTCTCGCGCTGGGCGCCCGTCATGTGGTCGGGCACCCGCGGTTCCTTGACCGCCACGTCGCGGTCGACGACCTCGTCGTGCGCCCGCCACACCGTGCCCATCCCGCCGTAGCCGAGCCGCTCCAGCAGCCGGTAGCGCCCGCCCAGCAGCCGCGATCCGCCGTTCGCGCCGTCCTCGCGCGGGTCGGCCGCGGGCGCGGGCCTCGGCCCCGGCACGGGCGCGGAGGCGGAGACAGGGGCGGGGACGTCGTCGGCGGGAGGTGCGGGCGGCTTCAGCTCGTAGCTGGTCGTCGGATGCGTGCCCTCGCGCGCGGGCTCGTCGCCCGTGCCCCCGTTCGTTGCCATGGGGCGCATCATTCCATTCCCGTTCCGGCCGGGAAGCCGCGGACCGGCGGCTGTGGCGAAGGTGTGACCCGGGCCGTGCGCCGCGGGGCCCGGTGAACGGTTGACCTTGCCCCCGGGGGCAAGGTCTACGCTCGCAGCGGCCGTCAGGGGAGGCGGCCGGAAAGGCGGAGGACATGAAGATCGGCGACGTCGCACGGCGTGCGGGAGTGAGCGCGAAGGCCATCCGGCGCTACGAGGAGCTGGGCCTCGTCGCGCCGCGCCGGATGCCCAACGGCTACCGCGCCTTCAGCGAGGACGACGTGCGCGCGGTGCGCGAACTGCGGGCCCTGCGCGATCTGGGGATACCCGCCGAGCGGACCCGTCCCTTCCTGGAGTGCCTGGCGTCCGGGGCCCGGGACGCCGACGACTGCCCCTCCTCGCTGGCCGAGTACCGCTCGGCGATCGACGAACTGGGCGCCCACATCACAGAACTGACCGCCCGCCGGGACAGGCTCGCCGCCCGCCTCACCGCCGCCGCGTACCGCACCGCGCGGACGGACCCGCCACAGGACGCGGCCCCCGTGACCGCCGAGACCGCAGGGGCCCCCGCCACGCCGCTGCCCGGCCCCGGCGACCTCGGCCGGCGGCTGTCCGGCCTGCGCATGCCGCCGCTCGCCCTGCCCGCGACGGACGGCCGCACGGTCGCCCTCGACGCCCTGGGCCCCGGCCGGACCGTCCTCTACCTCTACCCGCTGACCGGGCGGCCCGACGAGGACCTGCCCGAGGGGTGGGACTCCATCCCCGGCGCACGCGGCTGCACCCCCGAGGCCTGCGGCTTCCGCGACCACCACGAGGACCTCACCGCCGCGGGCGCGACCGCCGTCTACGGCCTGTCCAGCCAGGACACCGGTTACCAGCGCGAGGTCGCCGAACGGCTGCGGCTGCCGTTCGCGATGCTGTCCGACCCTGGACACGGCCTCGGCTCCGCCTTCGGTCTGCCGACCTTCGAGGCGGGCGGGCAGGAGCTGTACGCGCGGCTCACCCTGATCGTCAGGGACGGCGTGGTCGAGCACGTGTTCCACCCGGTGGCCGACCCCGGCGCGCACGCCGAAGAGGTGCTGCGCTGGCTCGCCTCCGCCGACCCGCGCCCCTGAGGCACCCCCGGGCGACCCCCCACCCGGATGTACACACCACCGGTGGTCGTCCTGACCTGCGACCCGGACCTGGTCCGCAACTTCTGGCCGTACGCGTACGCGCCGCTGGTGCTGGACACCGAGGCCCGCCGCCACCCGCCGATCGGCGCCGTCACCGAAGCCCTCGGCGGGCGCGCCGACGTCATGACCGTGCCGATCCCCGCCGACTGCGCGGACGGCTTCAACGAGGCCTACTACGCGCGCCCCGAGATGCTGCTCGACCCGGCCGCCCGCCGCTCCTGCTCGGCCTGGAGCTTCGTCGACGCCCGGACCGCCGACGGCTCCACCGAGCACCTGCGCCGCGACCTCGCCGACGGCACCTGGGACGCCCGCTACGGCGCGCTGCGCTGGACGGCTCGCTGGTCCTCGTCCGCGCGGTGTGAGACCCCTCAGGACGGCGGGGTCATCGCCCAGCGGATCGCCCGGGTCAGCCCCTGCCCCGCCCAGCGCACCCCGGTCGCCTCCGTCACGGGCAGGTACGGCAGCCGCAGCGGCACACGCGCCCACACCGGCAGCAGCGCGACCGCGTTCGCGGCCAGCACGGCGTAGCCCGGCCGGGCCGCCCAGGGCACCGGCGGGGTGAGCAGCAGGAAGCGCGCGGCGTCCCGGGCCTGCGCGGTGGCACGCAGCTCCGGGCGGTACGTGTCGAGTACGGCGGCCAGCTCCGCCCGGTCGCGCGGCGGGTCCACCACCCCGAGGGCGGCGCCGACCCGGGCGGTGTCCGCGACGTACGCGTCGTAGCCCGCGTCGTCCAGCGGGTGGGCGCCGTAGCGGCGGTGCGCGCGCAGGAAGCTGTCGACCTCGGCCGCGTGCACCCAGGCCAGCAGGTGCGGGTCGGAGGCGCGGTAGGGCTCGCCGTCCGGGGTGGTTCCGCTGACCCGGGCGTGGATGCGCCGCACCTGCGCGACCGCGCGCTCGGCGTCCGCCGCCGTACCGAACGTCGTCACCGCCAGGAAGCCGCTGGTGCGCTGGAGCCGCCCCCACGGGTCGCCGCGGTAGCCGGAGTGCGCGGCGACCGCCGCCATCGCGAGCGGGTGCAGCGACTGCAGCAGCAGCGCGCACAGGCCGCCGGTGAACATCGACGCGTCGCCGTGCACGGTACGGATCGGCCGGTCCGGCCCGAACCAGCGCGGCCCCTCGGTGTCGTGGATCCGCGCCCTGGCGGCGGGCCCGTCCGGCCCGGCCACCCTGGCGAAAAGCTCCGCGCCCAGCCGGCGCCGTACCGCGCCGAGCCCGGGTATCTCCGGATAGGCCACCACACTGCCACTCTACGGCGCCGGGGCACCCCGGCGGCGACCGCACACCGCCCGCCACCCCCGCGCACACCGGCCCGCCCGCGCGCGGCGCCCGCGCACCGGCCCACCCGCACGGCGGCGAGCGGGTGCGGGGGTCCCGGGGGCGGGGCAGGATGGGCCGCGGACCGCGTACTGCCCCGCCTGCGGAAGGCCGCCCCATGCCGTTCAGCCGTCGCAAGGACCTCGGCCTGCTCGCACTGCGCCTCGGCGCGGGCGGCACGCTGCTCGCCCATGGCTCGCAGAAGCTGCTCGGCTGGTTCGGCGGGTCGGGCCTGGAGGGCACGGCCGCCGCGATGGACTCGATGGGCTTCCGGCCCGGCCGGGAGAGCGCGCTGGCGGCGGGGCTCGGCGAGGCGGGCGGCGGCGCGCTGCTCGCGCTGGGCCTGGCCACCCCGGTGGCGGGCGCGGCGGCCGCGGGCGCGATGGCCGGTGCGGTGTCCGTGCACGCCCCCGCGGGTTTCTTCGCCCACCAGGGCGGCTTCGAGTACCCCGCCTTCCTCGGCTTCGTGGCCGCGGGCCTGGGTCTCGCCGGTCCTGGCTGCCTGTCCCTCGACGCCCTGATCGGCGACCGCCTGAACCGCCCCGGCACCGTGCTGCTGGCCTTCGCCCTGAGCGCGGCCGCGGCCACCGTCGTGGTCAACCGCCGCGCGGCGGCGCTGGCCGAGGCGAAGGAGCAGGCCGCCGGGTCCGGCCCCGGGGCGGACCCGGACGCCGAGACGGACCCCGCCGCGACCTGACGGCGGTGCGACCGGGTCGGTGTGCGGGGCCCGGCGACGGCCCGCCTCCCCCGACCCCCCCTCCGCGTGAGAACCGCTCCCCACCGATGAGTTCCGCCCGCCCCACCGGTCCTGCACGGTGGACGTCAGTCCGCCGACCGCACGACGACGAGGACGAGGGAGCCGACGATGACGACGAACCAGGACCGGGGGAACGGTGCCGCAGGCGGCGGCGTGGATCTGCAGCCCGCGGTCGAGGCCGAGTACCTGGCGCTCGCCGCGCTGCTGGAGCCGCTGTCCGACGAGCAGTGGGACACCCCCTCGCTCTGTGCGGGCTGGCGGATCCGCGAGGTCGCCGCGCATGTGACGATGCCCGCGCGCTACTCCCAGGAGCGCTTCATGGCCGAACTGCGCGACTGCGCCTTCGACTTCGGCGTCCTCTCGGACAAGGTTGCCGCACGGGACGCCGCGCTGCCCACGGCCGAGCTGGTGGCGGGGCTGCGCAGCGGCACCCTCCACCACTTCACGTCGCCCGACGGCGGCTGGCCGGGCGCGCTGAGCCACGCGGTGATCCACGGCCTCGACATGGCCGTGCCGCTGGGCGCCGCGGGGCGCGTCCCGCCGGGTACGGTCACGGCCGTGCTCGACGGGCTGGCCGCCGGCGGTGTCGCCGCGAACTTCGGGGTGCGGCTGGACGGCCGCGGTCTGCGGGCGACGGACCTGGACTGGTCGTTCGGCTCGGGACCGGAGCTGAGCGGCACCGCCGAGGACCTGGTCCTCGCGCTCAGCGGCCGGACGCTGCCGCCGGGGCGCCTCGCGGGCGACCCGCTGTGACGTTCCGGCCCGCGGGCCCGCCAGGGTGCGGCGGGCCCGCGGGTCAGGTCAGGAGGACCAGACCTGGACGTCGGAGAGCTGTCCGGCCGGCCACCCGGTGTTCGCCGTGACCGTCACACGGACGTAGCGCAGGGAGGTGGCGGGGAAGGTGAGGGTGACGGTGTTGTCGGTCGCCGGGTCGAAGGTGTAGGCGGCCGAGGCCTTCAGGGTGCTGAAGGACGAGCCGTCGGTGCTGCCCTGGAGGGTGAGCGTCTGGGTGCGGGCGCCCCAGCCCGAGGGGAGCCTGAGGACGACGCGGGAGGCGCTCTGCGCGGAGCCGAGGTCGACCTGCACCCACTGCGGGAAGGCGTTGTTGGCGCTCTCCCAGTAGCTGTTCCGGTCGCTGTCGGTGACGTGCGAGGACGCGTAGACGTCGGTGTGGCTGGACTCGGCGGTGGCCTTGCCCGCCGCCAGGTTCGTCGGCGTGCCGGGACCGCTCGCGGTGGCGAAGGCCAGGCTGTTGAGGTTCCAGCCGCCGTTGTCCTCGACGAGGGTGAGGACCTGCTTGCCCGCGGGCAGCGTGACGGTGGCGGTGACGGTGCTCCAGGCCTGCCAGTCACCGGTCGCGGGGATGGCGACCGCGCCGGTGAGATTCGCGCCCGAGGCGTCGGACAGGTGCAGGGCGCCGCTGACGGCGGCGGGCGCGGCCACCCGGAAGGCCACCGTGTAGGTGCCGGCCGAGGTGGCGTTCACGGTGTAGCGGAACCACTGGCCGCCGCTGCTCCAGCCGAGGTCGTAGCCGCCGCCGGTGTCGGAGGTGGATTCCAGGTCGACGCCGTCCGCGCGGTAGGCGGTGCCGTTGCCGTTCACGGAGCTGACGTTGTAGGCGGTGCCCTGCCCGCCGGTGTCGTAGTTCTCCGCCTGCACCGTGCCGGGCACCGCCGCGGGTGTGCCGCCGTACGGTTCCTCGGCCGGTGGCGGGGTGGTGCCGCCGCCCTGCCAGCTGTTGCTGCTGAGCGTGGCGGTGAAGCCCGCGGAGTTGTCGAGATAGGCGGCGTTGCCGGGCTTGACGCCGGTCACGGTGGTGCCGGTGATCGTCGCGGAGCCGGTCGGCGCGGGGTAGAAGGGCGGGGAGACGACCACGCCGTTGCGGCCGGGGTCGGTGACGGTGTTGTTCTGGAGCAGGGAGTTGGTGGAGGTGGAGAAGCCGATGCCGTCGTAGAGCGAGTCGACGACGGTGTTGCCGGTCGCGGTGACCTTGTCGACGGTGCCGGTGTTCTGGCCGTCGCCGCCGTTGCCGATGTGCATCGCGGGCTGGCCCTGGCTGTAGGCGTTGCCGCCGGAGCGCACGACGACGTTGCCGGTGATCGTCGCCGACAGCAGGTCGTTGCCGTTCACGCCGAAGCGTCCGGCGCCCAGGCCGATGTAACGGGCGGTGTCGCTCATGTAGTTGTTCGTGACGTGGTGCCCGCTGCCGCCGTAGACGGCGACGCCCTTGCCGCCCCAGGGCGCGATCGAGGTGTTGTTGCTGACCGTGACGTTCGACATCGGCGTGTAGTACGTCTTCGAGCCGTCGCCGTTGGTGTTGTAGTCCACGGAGTTGATCGCGATGGCGTCGTCACCGGTGCCGCGGACGAAGTTGTTGCTGACGGTGAGGTCGCTGCCCTTGCCGCCGTTGAGCGAGACGTTGTTGACGTTGATGCCGTCGGCCCAGATCGCCGTCAGCCGGCTGTTCCTGACGCTGCCGCCGGTGCCGGAGGCCCAGAAGCCGGACATGGTGTGCTGCGTCCAGATGCCGTCCGCCGACCAGTTGGTGCCGGTGGTGTCCATGGCGCCGCCGTCACCGCCGATCGTGCTGCGGCTGACCGCGTTGGCGTCGATGTGGAAGTTCTGCACATGGCAGGACGTCACCTCGAACAGCGCCGCCAGCGGTGTGCTGTTGGGCACCGGCACGTCGCGGTAGACGGTGCTGTACCACATGCCGGCGCCCGCGATCGTGATGCCCTGCGCGCGCAGGCCCGTGGTGCCCTTGACGTAGAAGGTGCCCGGCGGGATCCACAGCGTTCTGCCCTGCGACTGGGCCTGGTTGATGCAGTTCTGGATCGCGGGCCCGGAGTCGGTGGCCGCGCCGTCCGCGGCGCCGTTGGTGGGGGTGTTGTCGGCGACGGCGCCGCAGCTGGTGATCGAGATCGAGTTCGCCGGCTGCGCCAGCGGGGCCGGGGGGTTCTCCGCGTCGACGACGTCGATGTCGTACGAGGACGCGCTGTTGGCGGCGTCCTTGACGAGCGAGAAGGTGGCGCCCGCCGGGATCGGGGCGCCGGTGACGAAGGCGTGCGCCTCGTCCCAGAAGACCCGCGGGCTGCCGTCCGCCGGGTTCTGGTTGTCGCTGGTGTTGTAGTTGTTGTTGCCCTCGTAGACCCAGCTCTGCTTGGAGTTGAGCGGCAGCGCCTGCCGGAAGGCGCCGTTGACGTACAGGTCGAGGGTCGTCGCGGTGCCGCCGCCGGACGCCGAGTCCGGCACGCTGGCACGGACGTTGAGGAAGCTGATGGGCGAGCCGGTGGTGTTGGTCCACTGCACCGACTGCCCGGTGCCGCCGAGGTGGGCGTACGCGTGCCCGGAGGCCTCCAGCGCGGCACTGGAGAACTGGGTCGTGGGCGCCGCGGTGAGCGCGACGGTCCCGGCACCGCCGCCCAGCACTCCCGCCTCGCCCTCGAAGTCGGTGAACGGCACGGTGGCGCCCACTCCGTTGCCGGGGACGGGCGCGGCCTGGGCCGCGCCCGCCGCCGCGGGGTTACGGGCGGCGGCGCTCGCCGCGGCGCCGGTCAGCAGCCCGGTGGCGGCGGCGCCTGCCACCACGGTCATGGCGGCCACGAGGGCCGCCGGAAGTCTCCGCCCGGCGCTGCGCGCGCCGCGCGGGGGAACGGTCCACACCCGCATCTGATGCTCCTTCACGAACAGTGGGGGGAACGGGCGCCCCGACCGTACAGAGCACGAAGGAATCGCCGCAAGGTTGCGATCGAGTAAAGAAAAAATTTCACGAATGCCTGGAAGATCGATGCAGTGCGAGCTGGGGAGCGGGTGTGCGACAGCAGGCCACGGAGCGCAGACGTCCGCACAACGGACCGGTGGCGCACACCCGTCGGCCGGCGGACGCGCGCCTACGCTCGGCCGAAGGCGGACGTTGCGTCGTGAGCGTGGACGCGAACGGGAAGCCGGTGGGCCTCCTCGCCGTGTGCGGACACCACCTCGACACGGCGAGGCTCTACCGGACCGACCCCGACGCAAGCACCTCGGACGAGGCCCACTGGACGGCGACACGCCGGGCTGGACCGTCGACCACCACCTGGCGGGTCTGACGCCGGGCCGGGCCCGCTTCCTGGACCTGTACGCGCGTGGCGGCGAGAAGACGGTGACGGTGGACGCCGCCGACTTCTACGAGCGTGCCTGCCCGTAGCCACCGGGCCGCCGCTCGGTCAGGCCGTGGGCGGCGACGCCGCCTCCGCGGTGCCGGGCGCGGAGGGCGGGGGCGGGGGCGTGGGATGCCAGGTCGCCGACACCGTCAGGTGGGCCTTGCCCGCGGCGCCCACGATGCCGAGCTTGAGGTCCTGGCCCACCTCCACGCCGAAGGTGACGCTGACCTCGTGGGGCGGGCTCGGCGCGGCCGCGATGGCGTCGTGCACCTCCTGGAGCAGCGGGCCGAGCGGGCGCAGCGTCCGGCGCAGCGTCCCGAGGGCGAGGCCGCCGCCCGCGACCGGGACCAGATCGCCCGTGCCCGGGGGCAGTTCCCCGGCGCCGTCCGGCAGCCCGCCGCCCCCCGTGCCGGTGCCCGGGGACACCTCGAAGCGCACCGCTGTCCCGTCGGCCAGTTCCATCTCCGCGTAGCTCGCCACCGCCCCATTGTCCCCGGACGGGGCACGCGCGTACGGCGATCGGCCGCAGACGCGTCAGCCGGACGTGCCCGTGCCGCACGCCGGGCAGTCCGGGCGGCGCGGGTGGCGCTCGACGTCCGGCTCCTCCAGCGCCGCGAGGTTGATGCCGTAGCGGAAGCCGGGTTCCATCGGCGGGGCGCCGGTGAGCAGGGCCGTCGCGGCGTGCGCGATCAGCAGCCCCGACAGGCCCGCGGTCACCGCGGTGACCGGGTTCCACGGCATCCGCGGCGAGGCGGCCTCCTCGTCCTGGCCCGGCGCCAGGGCCAGTTCGCGCCGCTCCACCTCGCCCGCCCGCAGGCACACCCAGCACGGGCCGGACCCCGGCACGTACACCCCCATCGACGCCAGCGGGCCCCGGTAGCCGCCGTCGATCCACGGGGTGCCCGACGCCAGGCAGGCCGCGTTGGCCCAGCGGCGGATCTCCGGCGGCCGGTCGGCGCACAGCAGCAGCAGGTCGTAGGGGACGGCGGGCGCCCCGAGCAGCGCGGTGACGTCCCCCGGGCCGGTCACACGGGTCGGTTCGCAGCTGACCTCGACCTCGGAGTTGACCGCCCGCAGGGCCTCGCCCGCCGCTTCCGCCTTCGCGCGGCCGAGGTCGCTCTCCCGGTAGAGCGGCTGCCGGTTGAGGTTGGACAGCTCGACGGTGTCGGGGTCCACACAGTGCAGGTGCCCCACGCCGGAGGCGACCAGCGCGTGCGCCGCGTAGCCGCCCGTCCCGCCCAGACCGATCAGCAGCACCCGGGCGGCGCGCAGCCGCTCCTGCATCTCCCACGCGCTGCGCCGCGGACCGCGGTCGAGCCAGCGCAGCAGCGGCACGCCCCGGCTGTAGCGCTCCTGTTCGCGCGCGGAGAGCGCGGGGGCGGGCGCGGCGGCGTCCTCCAGATGCCCGGCCTCGGCCAGTTCGGCGACCGCCTGCTCCGCCTCGGCCGCCGTCACCGCCGGATACGCGGCGGCCACCAGCCGGGCGGCCTCGGGAGCGGTACGGGTGCCGTCGAGCGCCCGCACCAGCGCCCACACCCAGCCGTCCGGGTCGTCGATCTCCACACCGATCCCGTAGACCACACTGCCGAGCCGGACCTTCCCGTCGACCGTGCGGTAGCCGGAATGCTCGGGTTTGACGCGCGGCCGTAACATGCGGAGGATTCGGCTCCGTTCAATGGCGGAACGCTTGACACCCCGCAGTCCACATGAATCCATGGTTGCCCGTCAACTGCCGCCGCGGCAGGGCGCGGGTCGACCGGAAGAGGTATTCACGGGTGATCGACGCCTCGACCAGTGCGGGAAGGGCGATTGCCGCCTACGACCGCTATCCCGCGCTCGACGAGATCGAGGACACCGCCCGGACGCTCGCCGCGCGCCACCCGCGGGTGTGCAGGACCCGGACCGTGGGCGCCTCCCGGGCCGGGCGGCCGCTGACGCTGCTGTCCGTCGGGGACGCCGCCGACCACGTCCTGGTGGTCTCCGGCGCGCACCCCGACGAACTCGTCGGCGGCGCCGCGGCCATGGAACTGGCCCACCGGATCCTGGCCGACCCCGCCCAGCACGCGTCGGTGGCCTGGCACTTCCTGCTGTGCGCGGATCCGGACGGGGCGCGGCTGGTGCACGGCGCCCACCGCGCGCGCGACCTGGAGGGATTCCTCGCCCACTATTTCCGCCCGGCGTCCGGCGAACAGCCGGAATGGGCCCCGTCGATCGGCGGGCAACTCCCCGAGACCGATATCCTGCTCGGCCTCATCGGCGAACTCCGGCCGTTTCTCCAGTTCTCGCTGCACGGTATCGACGTGGGCGGGACATTCGTGCAGAGCACCCGGGAGATTCCGGGTCTGGCGGGGTCGTTCACGCGCTCCGCCGCCGAATTCGGCATTCCCGTGGAATGCGGCTCGTACGACACCGTGCTCTACGCCGAACCCGCCCCCGGCGTCTACCTGATGCCACCACCCGCCCCTTCCACCCCGCCCGCCCCGCCCGTTCCCGGGGCCGCCCGCACGAACGGCGCCCGCACCGGGGACATCCGCCGCACCACGTGGTACGCCCCGCACGGGCACGGCGGCGCGACCGTGATCGTCGAGGCCCCGCGGTGGGCCTGCGACCGGATGAGCGACCGCAGTCCGGGCCGCGACCCGCAGCGGCGGCTGGCCGCGTGCGCCGACCGGATGCGCCGCCGCGGCGACCTCATCGCCGCCCTGCTGGACGCCGCCCCCGCCCGGCTCCCCGGCCCCGGCGGCTCGTCGGACGGCGACGGCGACGGCGACGGCCCGCTCGTCCGCTCGGTCCGCACCCAGCTGACCTTCCTGCGCCGCCTCCCCGACGAATGGGACCCGCGCTGCGGCGGCCCCGGCCCCGTACCCGCCGGGCGGCGCCTGACCGAGGGCCTGCTGGCGGGCCTGGAGCAGTGGACGCACCGGGTGCCGCTGCGGGCCGCCGCGATGCTGCGCCGCGCCGTCGCCCCGGCCGGGGCCGCCACCGCACCCCTCACCGCCCGGCTCGACATGCTGCTGCACGACTGGACGGCCCGCTACCGCAGCACCTTCCCGGCGACCCGCCTCCCGGTCGCCCGGCAAGCCTCCCACCAGGCGGGAGTCGTCCAGGCGGCAGTGGCCCTCAGCCGCCCGGACAGCCTCCCGGCGGCCACCGGTGAACCCTTCCGGTCACCGTACTAGGGGTGGGTCCCCGGTCTCTTAGGGGAAGACGGACTTTAGAGGCCGCGCCTACCCTGCGCTGTATGACGGTTCTGCCTGACGAGGGAGTCTCACCGGCCGCCCCGTTCCCGGAGGCCACCCGTGAGCAGTGGCGGCAGCTGGCCGCGGGGGTGCTGCGCAAGTCGGGTAAGGAGGTGCCGGACGCGGAGGCCGAAGCGGCGCTCGCGACCGCGCTGGACGGCGGCGTGACCGTACGGCCGCTCTACACCGCGCAGGACACCGCGCCCGACCCGGGCCTGCCCGGCTTCCCGCCCTACGTGCGCGGCAGCGCCCTGCTCGGCGGCTGGGACGTGCGCACACGGCTGGACTTCGCCGACCCCGCGGCCGCCAACGCCGCGGCGCTCGACGACCTGGAGAACGGCGCGACCTCGCTCTGGCTGGCCGTCCGCGGCCCCGCCCTGCCGCCCGGCGGTCTCACCCGGGCCCTGGACGGCGTCCTCCTCGACCTCGCCCCCGTGGTCCTGGACGCCGGTCCCGACACCGCCTCGGCCGCGCGCGAGCTGATCGGCCTGTACGAGGCCCGGGGCGTGGACCCGGCGGCCGTCCGCGGCTGCCTCGGCGCCGATCCGCTCGGGCAGGCGGCCCGCACCGGCGAGGCCGCCGCCCCCGACGACGCCGTGGCCCTCGCGCGGCGGGTCCACCGCTGCTACCCGGGGGTGCGGGCGCTCGCCGTGGACGCGCTGCCCTACCACGAGGCGGGCGCCTCCGAGGCGCAGGAGCTGGGCGCCGCGCTCGCGACCGGGGTGGCGTACCTGCGGCTGCTGACCGGTGCGGGCCTGGACGTCGAAGCGGCCCTCGGCCAGCTCGAATTCCGCTTCGCCGCGACCGCCGACCAGTTCCTGACCACCGCCAAGCTGCGCGCGGCGCGCCGGACATGGGCGCGCGTCGCGCAGACCTGTGGCGCCCCGGGGGCGGCCGGCCAGCGCCAGCACGCCGTCACCTCCACGGTCATGGCGACCCGCCGCGACCCGTACGTGAACCTGCTGCGGACCACGCTCGCCGCCTTCGCCGCCGGGACGGGCGGCGCGGACGCCGTCACCGTGCTGCCCTTCGACACCGCGATCGGCGCGCCGGACGCCTTCTCCCGCCGCGTCGCCCGCAACACCTCGGCGATCCTGCTGGAGGAGTCGCACCTGGGCCGGGTCGCCGACCCCGCGGGCGGCTCCTGGTACGCCGAGTCGCTCACCACCGAACTGGCCCGCGCCGGCTGGGCGTTCTTCCAGGAGCTGGAGGCCGCAGGCGGCCAGGAGCGGGCCCTCGCCTCCGGCCTGCTGGGCGAGCGGATCGCCGCGACGTGGGCGGCACGCCGCCGCCGCCTCGCCACCCGCCGCGAACCCGTCACGGGCGTCAGCGAATTCCCCGACCTCGCCGAGCGGCCCGTGCCGCGCCCGCCCGCCCCGGCCCGTCCCGCCGCGTCCGGCGGTCTGCCCCGGGTGCGCCGCGACGAGGCGTACGAGGCGCTGCGCGCCCGCTCCGACGCCCACCTCGCGGCGACCGGGGGGCGCCCCAAGGTCTTCCTCGCCGCGCTCGGCCCGGCCGCCGCGCACACCGCACGGGCGTCCTTCGCGAGCAACATCCTCCAGGCCGGGGGCGTCGAGCCGGTGCACGACCCGGTGTCGGTGGACGCCGGCACGGTGGCCGCGGCCTTCACCGCGAGCGGCGCGCAGGCGGCCTGCCTGTGCTCCACCGACGCGCTCTACGCCGAGCAGGGGCCGGACGTCGTCGCGGCGCTGCGCGCGGCGGGCGCGCGCTGGATCTACCTGGCCGGGCGGCCGGACGCGCTGCCGGGCCTGGACGGCTACGTCTTCCTGGGCTGCGACGCCGTCGCCGCCCTGACCCTCGTACTCGACCGAGCGGGAGTGGCGGCATGAGCGGCGTCCCGGACTTCACCGGCATCCCCTTCGCCGAGGACGGCGACCCCCCCGGCGCGACCGAGGAGCGCTGGGCCTCCGCGGTCAAGGAGGCCACCGGCAGCAGCGCCGCCGACCTCGCGTGGGAGACACCCGAGGGCATCGCGGTCAAACCCCTCTACACCGCCCGCGACCTGGAGGGCCTCGACACCCTCGGCACCTTCCCGGGCATCGCGCCCTTCCTGCGCGGGCCCTACCCGACCATGTACGTCAACCAGCCCTGGACCATCCGGCAGTACGCGGGCTTCTCCACCGCCGAGGAGTCCAACGCCTTCTACCGGCGCAACCTCGCCGCCGGGCAGAAGGGCCTGTCCGTCGCCTTCGACCTGCCCACCCACCGCGGCTACGACAGCGACCACCCGCGGGTGACCGGCGACGTCGGCATGGCCGGTGTCGCGATCGACTCGATCTACGACATGCGGCAGCTCTTCGACGGCATCCCGCTGGACCGCATGACCGTGTCGATGACCATGAACGGCGCGGTGCTGCCGGTGCTCGCGCTCTACATCGTCGCCGCCGAGGAGCAGGGGGTGCCCCCGGAAAAGCTCGCCGGGACCATCCAGAACGACATCCTCAAGGAGTTCATGGTCCGCAACACCTACATCTACCCGCCGAAGCCCTCGATGCGGATCATCTCCGACATCTTCGCCTACACCTCACGGAAGATGCCGCGCTACAACTCCATCTCCATCTCCGGCTACCACATCCAGGAAGCCGGGGCGACGGCCGACCTGGAGCTCGCCTACACCCTCGCCGACGGCGTCGAGTACCTGCGCGCCGGGCAGGCCGTGGGGCTGGACGTGGACGCCTTCGCACCGAGGCTGTCGTTCTTCTGGGCGATCGGCATGAACTTCTTCATGGAGGTCGCCAAGCTGCGCGCCGCCCGGCTGCTGTGGGCGCGGCTGGTCCGGCAGTTCGGCGCGAAGAACCCCAAGTCGCTGTCCCTGCGCACCCATTCGCAGACCTCCGGCTGGTCGCTGACCGCCCGGGACGTCTACAACAACGTCACCCGCACCTGCGTCGAGGCGATGGCCGCGACCCAGGGCCACACCCAGTCGCTGCACACCAACGCGCTGGACGAGGCGCTGGCCCTGCCCACCGACTTCTCCGCCCGCATCGCCCGCAACACCCAGCTGCTGCTCCAGCAGGAGTCCGGCACCTGCCGGGTCGTCGACCCGTGGGGCGGCAGCGCCTACGTCGAGCGGCTCACCCACGACCTCGCCGAGCGCGCCTGGCAGCACATCCAGGAGGTCGAGGCGGCGGGCGGCATGGCCCAGGCGATCGACGCGGGGATCCCCAAGCTCCGCGTCGAGGAGGCCGCGGCCCGCACCCAGGCCCGTATCGACTCCGGGCGGCAACCGCTCATCGGCATCAACAAGTACCAGGCCGCCGACGACGCGCCGATCGACGTGCTCAAGGTCGACAACTCCGCGGTCCGGGCCAGCCAGATCGCCAAGCTGCGCAGGCTGCGCGCCGAACGCGACGAGGAGGCCTGCCGGGACGCGCTGCGCGCCCTCACCGCGGCCGCCGGCCGCCCGTCCGGGACCGGCCTGGACGGCAACCTGCTCGCCCTCGCCGTGGACGCCGCCCGCGCCAAGGCCACCGTCGGTGAGATCTCCGACGCCCTGGAGCAGGTCTTCGGACGGCACGCGGGCCAGATCCGTACGATCTCCGGTGTGTACCGCGACGAGGCAGGCGCCACACCCGCGGCCGACAGCACCCGCGCGCTGGTCGGGCGCTTCGCCGAGGCCGAGGGGCGGCAGCCGCGCATCCTGGTCGCCAAGATGGGGCAGGACGGGCACGACCGCGGCCAGAAGGTCATCGCCACCGCCTTCGCCGACCTGGGCTTCGACGTCGACGTCGGCCCGCTCTTCCAGACCCCGGCGGAGGTGGCGCGGCAGGCGGTCGAGGCGGACGTGCACATCGTCGGCGTCTCCTCGCTCGCCGCGGGCCATCTCACGCTGGTGCCCGCGCTGCGCGCCGAACTGGCCGCGGAGGGCCGCGAGGACATCATGATCGTCGTCGGCGGCGTCATCCCCCCGCAGGACGTGCCCGCGCTGCACGAGGCGGGCGCCGCCGCGGTCTTCCCGCCCGGCACGGTGATCCCCGAGGCCGCGCACGACCTGCTGACCAAGCTGGCCGCGGCGCTCGGCCACGAGGAGCTGTAGCCGCGGTATGCCCACGTCAAGACCCGCGGCGATCGACGCCGGAGCGTACGCCGAGGGCGTGCTCGAAGGGCGCCGGGCGTTCGTCGCGCGCGCCATCACGCTCGTGGAGTCCGCCCGCCCGGACCACCGCGCCCTGGCGCAGCGGATGCTCACCGAGCTGCTGCCGCACACCGGCGGCGCCCGGCGGATCGGGATCAGCGGGGTGCCGGGGGTGGGCAAGTCCACCTTCATCGACGCCTTCGGCACCCTGCTCACCGGCCTCGGGCACCGCGTCGCGGTGCTCGCCGTCGATCCGTCCTCCACCCGCACCGGCGGCTCCGTCCTCGGCGACAAGACCCGGATGGAGCGGCTGGCCACCGACCCGGCCGCCTTCGTCCGCCCCTCGCCGAGCGCGGGCACACTCGGCGGGGTGGCGCGCGCGACCCGGGAGTCCATGGTCGTCATGGAGGCCGCCGGATATGACGTGGTGCTGGTCGAGACGGTCGGCGTCGGCCAGTCCGAGACGGCCGTGGCCGGCATGGTCGACACCTTCCTGCTGCTCACCCTCGCCCGCACCGGCGACCAGCTCCAGGGCATCAAGAAGGGCGTGCTGGAGCTGGCCGACGTCGTCGCCGTCAACAAGGCGGACGGCCCGCACGAGCGCGACGCCCGCGCCGCCGCCCGCGAACTCGCCGGTGCGCTGCGCCTGATGCAGCCCGCCGACGCCTCCTGGACGCCGCCCGTGCTCACGTGCAGCGCGCGCGAGTCCGCCGGTCTCGACACGGTGTGGGAGCGGCTGGAGGCGCACCGCTCCCGGCTCGCGGCGGACGGCGGCCTCGCCGCCAAGCGCCGCGCCCAGCAGGTCGCCTGGGCCTGGTCGACGGCCCGCGACACACTGCTCACCCGCCTCGACACCCACCCCGCGGTCCGCGCCCTGGCCCCCGAGATCGAAGCGGGCCTGCGCGCCGGGACCCTCACGGCGGCGGACGCGGCCGAGCGCCTGCTGCGCGCCTTCGACGGCACCGGCGGCCGGACCGGAGGCCGAGCGGACGGCCCCTGAGGGGTACGGCGCCGGTCCCGGCGGGCGAGCGGTACGGGCGGGGGCTACGCCCGCGGATCCACCCCCAGCGCGTCCAGGAAGGCCGCCGCCGCCGGGGTCGGCCCGGAGCGGGACCAGATGACGTACTCCACGCGCGCCGGGGCGTCCGTCACCTCCACCGTCACCACGCCGGTCAGGTTCGGCGCGTACGCGGCCGGGAGCATGGCGACGCCCAGGCCCGGGGCGACCAGCCGCGGGATGAACTCCGCGCTGCTCACCTCGTAGGCGATGTC
Organism: Streptomyces sp. NPDC004031; assembly: GCF_053604375.1. NCBI lineage: Bacteria > Bacillati > Actinomycetota > Actinomycetes > Kitasatosporales > Streptomycetaceae > Streptomyces > Streptomyces sp. NPDC004031. The sequence goes on from NZ_JBSGHL010000085.1 coordinate 21,827, forward strand.
GCGGCTCAGCCCCGCCGCGGCGAAGGCCTGCTCGGACTGGGCGCGGCCCGCGGTCCCGGCGGGCAGCTCCACGAAGGTCTCCCGCGCCAGCCGGGCCAGGCTCACCGCGCGCTCCCCGGCGAGCGGGTGGTCCGGCGCGACCACCGCGACCAGGGCGCCGCGCGCCAGCTCGTGGACGCCGACCCCGTGCGGCACCGCCGTGGTGGGCAGGCCCAGGAAGGCCACGTCCAGGCCGCCGGTCCTGACCTGCTCGACCAGCTCGTCGCTCGCGCCCACCCGCAAGGTGATGCGCACCTGCGGATGCCGTTCGTGGATCTCCCGCAGCGCGCCCGGCACGTCGGCCGCGGTGACCGTCGGGATCGAGCCGACGGCGAGCCGCCCGCGCACCTCGCCGACCGCGGCGGCGACCTCGGCCGCCGCGCGCCCGGCGGCCTCCAGGCACTGCCGGGCGGCCGGGAGGAAGGCCTCGCCCGCCGGGGTGAGCCGCACCCGGCGGCTGGTGCGCTCGAACAGCCGGGCGCCCAGCTCGTGTTCCAGCCGGGCCACCTGGTGGCTCAGCGCGGACTGCACGACACGGCAGCGCTCGGCGGCGCGGGTGAAGCTGCTGGTTTCCGCGACGGCGATCACGTACCGCATCTGCTGGAGTTCCATGGATCCATCGTGGATCACGATCGATGGTGTGACAAGCATGTGTTGGACTCATCGATCCTGGCGGGCCGAGACTTCCGTCATGACCACGCAATCCATGGCACGGACCCGCGGCACCGCCCGCGGGGATCGGGGGCCGGGCCTGTCGCGTACCGCGCTCACCGCGCTCGCGCCCGCCGTCTGGGGCACCACCTACATCGTCACCACCGAGTTCCTGCCCGCCGGGCACCCGCTCTTCGCCGGACTGCTGCGGGCGCTGCCCGCCGGGCTCGTCGCCCTCGCCCTCACCCGCACGCTGCCGCGCGGCGCCTGGTGGGGGAAGGCCGCGGTGCTGGGCGCGCTCAACATCGGGCTGTTCCTGCCGCTGCTCTTCACCGCCGCCGAGCGGCTGCCCGGCGGGGTGGCCGCGACGCTCGGGGCGGGCCAGCCGCTGGCCGTCGCGCTGCTCGCGGCGCCGGTGCTGCACGAGCGGCTGTCGCTGTGGCGGATCGGCTGGGGCGTGGCGGGCGCCGCGGGGGTCGGCCTGGTGGTGATCGGGCCGGACGCCGGGCTGGACGGGGTCGGCGTGGCGGCGGGGCTCGCCGGCGCGGTCACGATGGCGCTCGGTGTGACGCTCACCAAGCGCTGGGGGCGCCCGGCGGGGGTGAGCGGCACCGCCTTCGCGGGATGGCAGCTCACCGCGGGCGGCCTGCTCCTGCTGCCGGTCACCTTCCTCGCCGAGGGCGCGCCGCCCGCGGTCGACGGGCGGGCCGCGCTCGGCTACCTCTGGCTGGGACTGGTCGGCGGACTCCTCACGTACACCCTGTGGTTCCGCGGCATCGGCGCGCTGCCGGTCACCTCGGCCGCCCTGCTCGCGCTGCTCTCGCCGCTGGTCGCCGCCGTGCTGGGCGCCGCGGTGCTGGGCCAGACGCTCGGGCCCGTGCAGCTCGCGGGCTTCCTGCTGGCCCTGGGCGCGCTCGTCGGCGGCCAGCTCCCGCCGCCCGTTCGCGGGCCCCGGCGGGGGTGAGCGTACGGCCGCGGCCCGGCCCCTCCGAGGGGAGGGACCGGGCCGCGGTGCGCGCAGCGAGGGCGCGGGTCAGACCTCGACCAGCTCGCGGGTCTCGGACTCCACGGCCGGCTCGTCGTCCTCGATGCCGCGCGGGGCGTCGAAGGCGGCGCGGTCCAGGATCTTCTCCCGGGAGGCGACCAGCACCGGCGTCACGATCTGGCCGGTGACGTTGGTGGCGGTGCGCATCATGTCCAGGATCGGGTCGATCGCCAGCAGCAGGCCGACGCCCTCCAGCGGCAGGCCGACCGTGCTCAGCGTCAGAGTCAGCATCACGATGGCACCGGTCAGACCGGCCGTCGCCGCCGAGCCGATCACCGAGACGAACGCGATCAGCAGGTAGTCGCCGATGCCCAGGTGGACGTGGTAGACCTCCGCGACGAAGATCGCCGCGAGCGCCGGGTAGACCGCGGCGCAGCCGTCCATCTTGGTGGTGGCGCCGAAGGGCACTGCGAAGGACGCGTAGTCGCGCGGCACGCCGAGCCGCTCGGCGACCCGCTGGGTGACCGGCATGGTGCCGACCGAGGAGCGGGAGACGAAGGCCAGCTCGATGGCGGGCCAGGCGCCCTTGAAGAAGTTGACCGGGTTGACCTTGCCGACCAGCGCGAGCAGCAGCGGGTAGACCACGAACATCACCAGCGCGCAGCCGACGTACACGTCCACGGTGAAGGTGCCGAGCGGCTTGAGCAGGTCCCAGCCGTAGGTGGCCACCGACTTGCCGATGAGGCCCAGCGTGCCCAGCGGGGCGAGCCGGATGACCCACCACAGCGCCTTCTGCACGACCTCCAGCACGACCTTCGCGAAGTCGATCAGCGGCTCCGCCTTCTCGCCGACCGACAGCGACGCAGCGCCGATCACGACGGCGAGGAAGACGATCTGCAGCACGTTGGGCTGGCCGAACGCGTCCACGATGTTCGTCGGGACGATGCCGGTCAGGAAGTCGATCCAGCTGCCCTTGTGCAGCCCGTCCGGCACCGCCCCGGCCTTCAGGTGCACGCCGTCGCCGGGCTTGGTGGCCAGGCCCAGCAGGATGCCGATGGTGACCGCGATGAGCGCGGTGACGCAGAACCACAGCAGGGTGCGCACCGCGAGCCGCGCGGCGTTCGTGACGTTGCGCAGGTTGGTGACGCTGACCAGCACGGCGGTGAAGACCAGCGGGGGCACGGCCAGCTTCAGCAGTTGGACGAAGATGTCGCCGATGCGCGTCAGGGTCTCGGTGAGCCAGTGCACGTCGGCGTCGCGGGCTATGAGGCCCAGCACGACGCCCAGGACCAGACCGGAGATGATCTGCGCCCAGAACGGGATTCTCTTCAGGATGGCAGGCAAGGGGGACTCCTGTGACAGCGCCGGACGCAGCCGGGCACCGCGGGGGACGGGGGAGGGGACGGAAGGCCGGCGCGGTGCGGGCGGACGCGGCGCTGAGCGGCAGCTCAGGAGCAGGAACGGGCGACCGGGCCGGGGTACGGGTGGAGGCGTCGGCGCGCAGCACGCCATGACGTCACCCCGGGCGACCGGGGACCGCCGGACCGGGGATCGACCGCGGGCGGCGGGGGAGGGACGTCAGCGACGGACGCGCGTCAGCGCATACACAGGTCGCCGTTGCAGTGGCACAGGTCGACATGCAGACGCCACACCAGCGGGGGTTCTCCCGCGGCGCGCATCGCGATGACTCTGTGGGCACTGGACATGGCAGGGAAGATAATGCATTCATTGCACAAATACAAGCTGTCGTGCACGCGCCACCCGCATTCCCGGCGCTCCCGGCGCCGCAGGTCACGGCGCCGCGAACGCTCCGCCGAATTGACGGTTGATCAATTCCCGTGCCTATTTCCGCGCTTGGCGCGCGGGCGGGTCTTCCCCGGCCTTTCGCCCTCGCCTTCCGGTCCCGCAGGGGCGCGGGGAAGCACGCGGCCGCCCCCCGCCCCGGGGGCGGAGACCCGGCGGCGGTCGGCCGCACCCCCATACCACGGGACGCCCGGCGCCCAACTTCCCCCGCCCGGTGCGCGATCCGTCCGGATCGTACGACCCTCGGAGAAGCCCGCAGACTTATTGACGCTGCCCACCCACGATGATTCACTCTCGCCCTGAGAGCGCTCTCTCGCGGTCCGGCCCACCGCGCAGTCCTCCTGATCCACCACCACAGGGAGAGCCGTGTCCGTCATTCCCTCTCGCCGATCCGTGCTCCGCGGGGCGGCCGTCGCCGCCGCGGTGCCGCTGGCCGGCGGCATCGCCACCGGTACCGCCCACGCCGCGGCGCCGTCCGCCCGTCCCTGCCCGCCGAAGGGGCACAAGGGCGCGGACCTGGGGCACAACGTCCTCGTCTTCGACCCGTCGATGGGCGACGCGGCGATCCAGGCACAGGTCGACGCCGTCTTCGCGATCCAGGAGTCCAACCAGTTCGGCGACGAGCGCTACGCGCTGGCCTTCATGCCGGGCACGTACACCGTCGACATCAACGTCGGCTTCTACACGCACGTCCTCGGCCTCGGGGCGAGCCCGTCGGACGTCGTGATCAACGGCCACATCACCGTCGACGCCCAGTGGTTCGACGGCAACGGCACGCAGAACTTCTGGCGCGCCGCCGAGAACCTGACCATCGCGCCGCCGGACGGCCTCAACCGGTGGGCCGTCGCCCAGGCCGGGCCGATGCGCCGGGTGCACGTCAAGGGCGACATGAACCTCATGCCGAGCCCGCCCGGAAACGGATGGTCCAGCGGCGGGTACCTGGCCGACAGCGTCGTGGACGGCGAGGTGCAGTCCGGCTCGCAGCAGCAGTGGATCTCCCGCAACGACACCCTCGGCAGCTGGGTCGGCTCCAACTGGAACATGGTCTTCGTCGGCGTACAGGGCGCGCCCGCCCAGTCCTTCCCGACGCCCCCCATGACGACCGTCGACCGCACCCCGGTCGTACGCGAGAAGCCCTTCCTGACCGTGGACCGGCACGGCGACTACGAGGTCTTCGTCCCCGGGCTGCGCCGCAACAGCACCGGCACCACCTGGGCCGGCGGCCGCGCCGCGGGCAAGAGCATCGCGCTGGACCACTTCTTCGTGGCCAGGCCCGGCGACTCGGCCGCCGAGATCAACCGCGCCCTCGGCAGCGGCCGGCACCTGCTCTTCACGCCCGGCATCTACAACCTGACCTCGCCCATCCGCGTCACCCGCCCCGGCACGGTCGTGCTGGGCCTCGGCTACACGACGCTGCGCTCGGCCCGGAACAACACGCTCATCGAGGTCGCCGACGTCGACGGCGTCACGATCGCCGGCGTGCTCGTCGAGGCCGCGTCCAAGAACACCCCCGTGCTCGTCCGGGTCGGCGAGGGCCGCACCAGGCACCGGCACAGCAACGACCCGACGGTGATCTTCGACCTCTTCGCCCGGATCGGCGGAGCCGTCGCGGGCGGCGCCGGGGTCAGCCTCCAGATCGACAGCAACGACGTCATCTGCGACCACCTGTGGCTGTGGCGCGCGGACCACGGCCTGGACGGCACGGTGGGCTGGACGGTGAACCCGGCCGACACCGGCATCCTCGTCAACGGCGACCACGTCACCACGTACGGGCTCTTCGTCGAGCACTACCAGAAGTACGAGGTGCTCTGGAACGGCGAGAGCGGCCGCACGTACTTCTTCCAGAACGAGAACCCGTACGACGTGCCCACCCAGACGGCGTGGGTGCACGGCGGCACCAAGGGCTACGCGTCCTACAAGGTCGCCGGCGACGTCCGCGACCACCTGGCGTGGGGTCTGGGCAGCTACTGCTTCTTCAACCTGGAAGCCGACATCTACACCGACCGGACGTACGAGGTGCCCGACACCCCGGGCGTCGTCTTCACCGACCTGATGACCGTGTGCCTCAACGGCGCGGGCGGCGGCGGCATGCTGCACGCCATCAACGGCTCCGGCGACCCGGTGCAGAACGGCTTCGCCGTCTACAACATGAAGCGCTACTCGAACGGCGTCGCGACCGTCTGACGGCGGCCCGCGGCGCGGACGCACGGCGGGTACCGGGACCGTGGGGGCCCTGGTACCCGCCGTGCGTCGTACGCCCTACGTCCCGTCGGGCGGCGGGCGGCGGCGGGCGGCGTTGGGCGGCGGTGGGCGGTCAGCGCCCGGCCGCCACCCGGAGACAGCGACGGCAGCGCGCCGGCTTCGGTGGGCGAGGCCGGTCAGTTGGCCCCCAGCTCGTTGTCGATGAAGGAGAAGATCTCGTCGTCCGACGCGCTGCCGATCTGGTCGAGCACACCGGGCGCACCGTCCTCGTCCCCCTCGGTGCCGTTCAGCGCCGCGAGCAGCGCGTGCAGCCGGACGGACAACCCGGAGCGTACGTCGTCGGCCGACTGCTTCCTCGCGAACGCCGCCTCGAAGCGGTCGAGTTCGGCGAGCAGCGCGTCGGCCGGATCCGGCACCGCCTGGGCGAGCAGGTAGGCCGCCAGCGCGGCCGGAGTCGGGTGGTCGAACACCAGCGTCGTGGGCAGCTTCAGCCCGGTGCTCTTGTTGAGCAGGTTGCGCAACTCGACCGCGGTCAGCGAGTCGAAGCCCATGGCGAGGAAGCCCCGGTCGAGATCAAGACCGCTTCCCCCGGAGTGCCCCAGCACGGTCCCCACGCTCTCCCGCACCAGATCGAGGACGGCCTGCCGCTGCTCCTCCTCGGCGAGCCCGGTGAGCTGGGCGGCGAGCGTCGCCCCGCCGGTGCCGACGGTCCGGTTTCCACCGCTGGCGGGAGAGGTGCGTGCCGCCGCACGGCGGAGGCGCGCCGGGGCGGCGAGGCCCTGGAGTACGAGGGGGCTTTGGTCGTTGAGGTTGGTGGTGTCGAGGTGGGCGGGGGTGAGGGTGGGGTGGGTGGTGGTGAGGGCGGTGTCGAAGAGGGT
>NZ_JBSGHL010000086.1:0-25962 GCF_053604375.1 Streptomyces sp. NPDC004031
AGGAAGTCGGCCGGGGACAGACCGGCGGTGACGCCGAGGTCGGCCATCGTCTGCTTGTAGGCGTCCGCGAGGTGCTTGTACCAGGGGTCCAGGTAGGGGCCGCTCTCGGGCCGTAGGTACGCCTCAACCGGGCGGAGCTGCACCGGCAGCCGGTACGCCTCGATCAGCTCGGCCGCGTAGGCGACGGTCGGGGTGGCGTACCACGCGGGTCCTGTGGGGCGTTCGCCGTGCGGTGTGAAGGGCGACGGGAGCCGGGAGTCGAGGCCGATACCGGACAGGTCCACCAGCCAGCAGCCGGGCACGGTCTTGTCGAACCGCGGGCCGCGCACGTGCTCGGGGGCGCCGAGACCCACGACCAGCCGGTTCGCGGCCGCGAGGAACGCGGTGTTCACGTCGATCCCCACCGCGAACGGGCGCGCGCACTCGGCGTCGGTGAGCAGCTGCGGATCGCGGATCCAGTCGAACGCCTCCTCGTCGAGGACCTGTTCCGGCGTGCGCTGGTGGCCGCGCGGGATGAGCCCGTGCACGACGGGGTGCTCGTCCGGGGCCTCCGGCGGGGCCGGGTCCACCGGTGTGGTCAGTGACCCCGGCACCGGCCCGGACACCCAGGTGCCCGACGCCTCGTCACGTACCGCGCGGGTCGGCGGCCGCAGCGCCGTCATCAGTTCCAGGCCCGCGACGGCCGTACTGCCGCGCGGGGTGAGCACCCGGGCCGCGTACGCCGACAGGACGCGGGCGAGGTCCGGGGCCGGCAGCCGGTCCGCGTCACCCCAGGCACGGGAGTCCAGGGCGCCCCAGGGCAGCACCGCCAGTTGCACGCACTGCCGCCGGTCGCCCTGCGCCGGGCGGTAGACGCGCGCCCACGGCCCGAACCCGCGCTTCGTCAGCTGCCACTTCGCCTTCGTGATCTGCTTGACCACCGGGTGGCCCTCGGGCAGCCGCAGGGAACGCCGGTCCTCCAGCTCCAGCGGCAGACCCAGCCGCCGCGCCGCCCCGGCCGTCAGCGCGACCAGCGGGTCGGAGTCCTTGCCCGAACGGTGCAGCCGGGCCGCCCCGAGCCCCGCCTCGGCGAGCGTCCACTCCACCAGTTCCGGCACCGTGTCCGCCGGGCAGTCCAGCACCAGGCCGCCCGTGCAGTACAGGGAGCCGTCGCCGTCCAGTACGCCGAGCGGGCCGTGCGCGAACCGCGGATCGGCCACGGGCGCGTCGGGGGCAGGGGCCGGGGCCCGTCGCACGCCTGGGCGGCGCGCGGCTGCGGCCGGGCCGGGGGACGGCTCCGGCACCACCGGCGGTGGCGCTTCAGGAGCCACCGGAGCCGGAGGCGCCACCGCAGCCGCAGGAGCCGCCGGGGGCGGCAGCTCCGGGGCGGGGAAGCGCGCGGCGAGGCCCTCCAGCAGGCGCGCGTAGGCCGCGCGCTGCGGGGCCCGCGGCTCGGTCCTCCCGCCCTCCCAGTTCCCCACGGCCTCACGGCGCGTGCCGAGCGCGGTGGCGACCTGGGTCTGGCTCAGCCCGGCGGCCTCCCGCAGCCGCCTGCGCTCCGCGGGCGGTGGCAGGTCGTCGGACGGGACCTGTTCCAGCAGCGCGTCGACCGCGCTGAACAGTTCGTTCCCGGTGGACACAGCGCTCACCTCCGCGCGTCACCCTATCGCGGATCGCACACCGGATCGCTTATTGATCGCACATCAGGTGCGCGGCGCGGCGCGGGCGCCGGAGCGCAGCTCCGCACGGCGGCCCGGGGCGGCGGCAGCCGTGCGAGATCCCAATGGCGGTGTCCGCAGGCCGGGTACCGGCGGGGCGGCTACGTTGAGGGTCATGATCGCCTGGTTCCCCCTGTCCGCGGTGCCCCGGCTCGCGGGGGCCGTCGTCGTCGGGGCCCTGGTCGGGGTCGTCGTCGCCGTGGCGGTGGACGGGGCGCTGGGCGCTCTGGGCGGGATCGCGGCGATGGAGACGGCCTTCGTGCTGTCGGGGTGGATCGAGCTGTGGCCGATGGACGCGGACACCACCCGGCGCTACGCCCGGCGGGAGGACTTCCGGCCGTTGACGGAGGAGCTGGCCGTCGTCGCGGCCGCCCTGTGCGGGCTCGCCGGGATCGCGGTGCTGCTGATCGGGCCGTCCGACACCGCCCATGCCGCCACCACGCTGATCGGCGTGCTCATGGCCTGGGCGGCGCTGCACCTGATGTACGCCACGCGCTACGCGTACCTCTACTGGACGACGCAGGCGCGGGGGATCGACTTCAACTCCGACCAGCCGGCCGCGTACCGGGACTTCTTCTACTTCAGCTACAACCTCGGGATGACTTACCAGGTGTCCGACACCGACGTGTCCAGTTCGGTCATCCGCGCGACGGCGCTGCGGCACTGCCTGCTGTCGTACGTCTTCGGGACGGGCATCCTCGCCACCGCCATCAACCTCGTCGCCGGGATCGTCACCCGCTGACGTCCTGCGGCTGCGCGGCGAGGGGCACCACGGCCTCGGCGGTGTGGACGAGGAAGGTGAGGGTCTGGCGGAAGTACAGCTCGATCTCGTGGGCGTCGTGGCCCGCGTAGCCGATCGCGAGGTCCTCGCCCAGGCGCAGTTCGAAGTCGCCGCCGCGGGTGGAGAGCAGGAAGCCGCCGTCGATCGCGGGCGCCCACACGGGCGGTTCGTCCAGCAGGCGGCCGAGGTGCTCGACGAGGGGGAAGCCGTGGTCGGAGGTCTCGCTCACCGCGGTGTAGGGCCCGGCGCCCAGGACCAGCGCGTAGGGGCCCTCGACTCCGGCCAGGCGCAGCGTCGTCAGGGCCTGGCTCACGGCGTCGGGGTAGGCGCGCGGGTCGGCCGGGAGGGTGACGGCGGGGTGGGAGGTGCCGCGGCGCAGTCCCTCGATGCCCGCGGCGGCGTATCCGCCGAAGACCGCGCCGTCCTCGGCCAGTGCCATGGCGCGTGCGGCGTCCTTGACCGGCTGCCAGTCGGAGTCCTGGGCGCCGCGCGTGACGTCGTCGACCGCGTCGCGGGTGACGGTGAAGGGGACGCGCAGCTCGACGAGGGGCTGGGCCTGGCGCAGGCGTGCCCCGACGCCCCGGGCGGGGGCGTCGACGGCGGTGAGGTGGCCGGTGCCGACGGCGGACAGGGCGGGGCCGTCGGGTCCGGTCACGTCCACGACGCGGCGGCCGCCGAGGTTGCGGCGGAAGGTGCGGCCCGCCTCCTCCTCGATCTGCGACCACGCGGCGGGTGTGACCGGGGCGAGTTCGCGGTGCAGGTTGGTCGTGCCGGCGGACGAGGTCATGTGATCACACTCCTTTGAGGCTCCCGATGCCCAGGGAGTTCCCGGCCGCGGGGGCCGTTGCGGGAGGGGGCGGCGGGTCGTCGAGGAAGTCCTCGGTCGGCACGTGGAAGAGGGTGCCGGTGACCGCCCGGGAGAAGTCGAGGATGCGGTCGTGGAGGTCGCGGGCGCCGGAGGGGTCGCCGAGGAACATGTTGCGCAGCATGTGCTCGGTGACGTCGGGGGTGCGCGCGTAGCCGATGAAGTAGGTGCCGAACTCGCCGTCTCCGACGCGGCCGAAGGGCATGTTGTCCCGCACGATCTTCTGCTCGGTGCCGTCCGCGCCGGTGACCGTGTTGCGGGCGACGTGGGAGTCGGGCGGTTTGACGTCGTCGGGCAGTTCGACGTTGTCCAGCTTGGTGCGGCCGATGACGCGCTCCTGCTCCTCGGTGGGCAGGGCGCTCCAGGCGGGCAGGTCGTGCAGGTACTTCTGCACGATCACGTAGCTGCCGCCCGCGAAGTCCGGGTCCTCGTCGCGGACGTACACCGAGTCGGCCGCGAGGCCGCCCTCCGGATTCTCCGTCCCGTCGACGAAGCCGAGCAGGTCGCGCTCGTCGAAGGACTTGAAGCCGTGCACCTCGTCGACGACGGCCGCCGCTCCGTGCAGCCGCTCGCCGATCAGCCGGGCCAGCTCGAAGCACACGTCCATGTGGCGGGCGCGTACGTGGAACAGCAGGTCGCCGGGGGTGGCGGGCGCGGCGTGGCGGGGGCCCGCGAGCGGTACGAACGGGTGCAGGTCGCGGGGGCGCGGTCCGCTGAAGAGGCGGTCCCACGCGAGCGACCCGATGCCGACCACGCACGTGAGCTCGGCGTCCGGGTAGCGGAAGCCCACCGACCTGCGCAGCCCGGCGACATCCGGGAGCAGCTCGCGGACGGTGTCCTCGCCGCCGGGCGCGACGGTGCACACGAGGAACACCGCGGCCTTGGCCGGCGGCGCGAGGACGGACTGCGGATCGGCCACGGATGTCGCCCCTCGTCTGTTCCGGCTGCTGCATCCATGGCAGCAATACCGGCGAACCACCGCAAGTCGTCACCGGTCCGCGGCGGCCCCCGGCCGCGCCGCCCTGGCGGCCCACGGCCGGGTGGCGTGCGCCGGAGGGCCGGTCTACCGTCGGGGAAGGGCCCGCCGTGCCGCTGCGTGCGACCACTGTGCGAACGGGGTTGAGAGCCATGAGCGCCACCCACGACGGCCAGGACCCGCCGGACCCCGGCGCCGGTCCGGCCCCCGGGCAGGACCCGGAATTCCGTCCGTACCGCCATCCGGCGGCCGGCTGGGGCGCGGCCAGGAGTGTCGGGCGCGTCCTGCTGCGGGCCCGCGAACCGGTGGACGGGCCGCGGGCCGTGCTGCGGATGAACCACGAGAACGGCGGCTTCGACTGTCCCGGCTGCGCCTGGCCCGACGACACCAAGGGCCTGAAGCTCGACATCTGCGAGAACGGGATCAAGCACGTCACCTGGGAGATGACGCGCAAGCGCGTCGGGCGGGACTTCTTCGCCGCCCATTCGGTGACGGAGCTGTCCGGGTGGACCGACTTCGCGCTGGAGGACCAGGGGCGGCTGACCGAGCCGATGGTGTACGACCCCGCCTCGGACCACTACGTGCCCATCGGCTGGAAGGACGCCTTCGAGGTGTTCGGCCGCGCGGTGCGCGCGCTGGACAGCCCGCACGGGGCCGCGTACTACACCTCGGGGCGGCTGGGCAACGAGGCGACCTTCCTCTACCAGCTGATGGCGCGCGAGCTGGGCACCAACAACCTGCCCGACTGCTCCAACATGTGCCACGAGGCGTCCGGCCGGGCGTTGCAGGCGGCGCTGGGCACGGGCAAGGGCACCGCGGACCTCGCCGACTGGGAGACCGCGGACGCGCTGTTCGTGATGGGGGTCAACGCCGCCTCCAACGCGCCGCGCATGCTCACCGCGCTGGCCAAGGCCTACGAGCGCGGCGCGCAGATCGTGCACGTCAACCCGCTGGTCGAGGCCGCCGCCACGCGCACGATCGTCCCGCACGACTTCGTCGACATGGCCCTGGCCAAGTCCACCCGGACCAGCACGCTGAACGTGCAGCCGCGGATCGGCGGCGACATGGCGTTCCTGCGGGGCATGGCCAAGGCGGTCCTGGAGTGGGCCAGGACGGACCCCAAGGCGCTCGACCGGGAGTTCGTCGACCGTCACACCACCGGTTTCGAGGAGTACCGGGCGCTGTGCGAGAGCACGTCGTGGGAGGAGATCACGCGTCAGTCCGGGGTCGGACGCGACGACATCCTCGCGGCCGCGCGCGTGTACTGCGAGGCCGACCGCAGCATCGTCAGCTGGTGCCTGGGCGTCTCCCAGCACGAGCACGGCGTGGACACCGTCCGCGAGATCGTCAACCTGCTCCTGCTGCGCGGCAACCTCGGGCGCGAGGGCGCGGGGCCCTCCCCCGTACGCGGGCACAGCAACGTGCAGGGCAACCGCACCTGCGGCATCGACCACCGGCCCGCCGCGGGCTTCCTCGACCGCCTCGCCGAGGTGTGCGGGATCGACCCGCCCCGTGAGCACGGGCTGGACACCGTCGGCACGCTGAAGGCGATGCACCGCGGGGACGTGAAGGTCTTCGTCGGCATGGGCGGCAACTTCGCGCTGGCCGCGCCCGACACCGCGTACACCTTCGCGGCGCTGCGCTCGTGCGACCTGACCGTGCACGTGAGCACGAAGCTGAACCGCAGCCACCTGGTGCACGGCCGCCAGGCGCTCATCCTGCCGTGCCTGGGGCGTACGGAGAAGGACCTCCAGCGCGGCGGGCTCCAGGGGACCTCCGTCGAGGACTCGATGAGCATGGTCCACCTGTCGGTCGGCATGAAGCACCCCGCCTCGCCGCACCTGCTGTCCGAACCGGCGATCGTCGCCGGGCTGGCCCGCGCCGCGCTGCCGGACAGCGCCACCCCCTGGGAGTGGTACGTAGAGGACTACGACCGCGTCCGCGACACCATGGCGCGGGTCCTCGACGGCTTCGAGGACTTCAACCGCCGTGTGCGCCTGCCGCTGGGCTTCCGCATCAAGCAGCCCGCCCGGGAGCTGGTCTTCCTCACCCCGTCGGGGAAGGCCGAGATCTCCGCGGCGCCGCTGCCCGACGTCGTCCCCGCCCCCGGCACCCTGGCGCTGGGCACCATGCGCTCGCACGACCAGTGGAACACCACCGTCTACTCCGACGACGACCGCTACCGCGGCGTCAAGAACCTGCGCACGCTGGTGTTCATGAACGAGGACGACATGCGCGAGCGCGGCATCGGGGAGTTCTCCCCCGTCGACATCACCAGCACCGCCCGGGACGGCAGCACCCGGTCCCTCAGCGGCTACCTCGCCGTTCCCTACGAGATGCCGCGGGGCTGCGCGGCCGGCTACATGCCCGAGATGAACGTGCTGTGCGCGATCAGCGACGTCAGCACCCAGAGCGACCAGCCGATCATGAAACACCTCAAGGTCACCATCGAGACGGCCGCCTGACCTACCCGCACCGCCCGGTCACCTCCTGGTGCGGACCAGGAGGTGGAGGAAGTACGGGGCGCCGATCACCGCCGTCATCAGGCCCGCGCCGAGCTGCGCCGGGGCGATCACCGTGCGGCCGGTCGCGTCGGCGGCGCAGACCAGCGTCGCGCCCAGCAGCACCGCGACCGGGACGACCCGGACGTGGCGGCGGCCGGCCAGCGCGCGGGCGGCGTGCGGGGCGACCAGGCCGACGAAGCCGATCGTGCCCGCGGCGGCGACGGCGGTGGCCGCGAGCAGGACGCCCGTGGCCAGCAGGACCAGGCGGACGCGGGCGAGGCGGATGCCGAGCAGGCGCGGGGTGTCGTCGTCCAGCCCGACGAGGTCCAGATCGCGGCGGCGGGCGAACGCCACGGCCAGGCCGACGGCGAGGGCGGCTGCGACCGGAAGGGTGTCGGGCAGGGTGCGGCCGTAGGTGGAACCCGACAGCCAGGTCAGGGCCTTCGTGGCGTTGAAGGGGTCGGTCAGGACGATGAGCAGGCTGATGACCGCCGTGGTCGCCGCCGACACGCCGACGCCGACCAGGACCAGCCGGTTGTTCCCGAATCCGCCGCGCGCCGCCAGCCCGAAGACCAGCGCGGCGGCGAGGGCGGCCCCGGCGAGGGCCGCGCCCGCCACACTCCACGGCCCGGCCGCCGGAACGGTCGTGACCAGCGCGACGGCCCCGAGACCGGCCCCGCCGGAGACGCCGAGGATGCCCGGGTCGGCCAGCGGGTTGCGGGTCACGGCCTGCACGAGGGTGCCGGCCAGGGCGAGGGCCGCACCGGCCAGGAGCGCGGCGAGGACCCTCGGCAGACGGGTGTCGAGGACGAAGGTGACGACACGGTCGCCGCGGCCCCGCGCGTAGTTGAGGACGTCGCCGAGCAGGAGCGTGGTGTCGCCCAGCAGGACCGCCGCGAGGACGGTGCCGGCCAGCAGCACGGTGAGGACGGCCGTCACGGTCACGAACGCCGCCCGGCTCGGGATGGGCAGCCGGTCCGGCGCGGCCGGTGCGCCCGGCTCCCGCGCGCGCAGCGCCATGACGACGAGGCACACCGCGCCCACCGCGCTCGTCACGAACCCGGTGGGGACGGCCGCCGCGGTCTGCGGGTCCACCACCAGGCGCAGCGCCACGTCGGAGCCGAGGACGAGGGCAGCACCGGCCAGGCCGGCGACCGGGACGCCCAGCCGGGCACGTCGCAGACCCCGGAAGCGGCGGGCCAGGGGGCGGACGAGCGCGGGGGCGCACAGGCCCGCGAAGCCGATCGGGCCGGCGAGGGTGACGGCCGCGCTCGCCAGCAGGGCCGCGAGTGTCACGGCCGCCGCCCGGGTGCCCCTGACCGGGACGCCGAGCCCGCGGGCGGCGTCGTCGCCGAGCGCCAGCGCGTCGATGCGGCCGCCGATGAGCAGCAGTCCGGCCAGGCCCACCGCGGCGACGGGCAGCATCTGCAGCACGCCGTCGAAGCCGTTCTGGGCGATGCTGCCCTGGCTCCACTGGTAGAGGCCGTCGGTCCGCTCCGGGAAGAGCAGGAGCAGCGCGTCGGTGACGGAGCCCATCCCGAGGGCCAGGGCGCTGCCGGCCAGCACCAGCCGGACCGTCCCCGTGCCGAGCCCCGAGAGCCCCAGCACCACGGCCGCGGCGGCGAGGGCTCCGGCGAACGCCACCCCGGAGGAGGCGAGCAGCGGGACCGAGGCCCCGGTGACGGTGAGCACTCCGAGCGCCAGGTACGTCCCGGCGTTGACCGCGAGGGTGTCCGGTGCGGCCAGGACGTTGCGGCTGACGGCCTGCACGGCCGCGCCCGCCGCGCCGAGGGCTACGCCGACCAGCAGGCCGGCTGCGGCGCGCGGCAGCCGGGAGGCGAGGAGCACGGACTCCTCGCCCTGGTGGGCGTGCCCGGTCAGGGCCCGCCAGATGCCTCCGGCGCCGACGCCGGAGGTGCCCTGGGTGATGTCGACGGCGGCGAGGACGGCGACCAGGACCACCAGGGCGGCGACTGCGGCCGCCGCCGGGGCGGCCCCGGCCGTGCGCGACCGCGCGACGGCGGGGGCCGGTTCGGTGCGGGTCATCGCGTCACTTCGTCAGGGCCGCGACGACCGCGTCGGCGTACGCGCCCATCGACAGCGGACCGCCGAACATCCAGATGCCGTCGGGCAGCCGGTGGACGTGGCCGGACTTCACGAAGGCCTGGGACGTCCACACCGCGTTCCCGGCGAGGCTGTCGGCGAACGGGTCCTCGCCGTCGGTGTCGTTGGCGATGTA
This sequence comes from Streptomyces sp. NPDC004031, assembly GCF_053604375.1. NCBI lineage: Bacteria > Bacillati > Actinomycetota > Actinomycetes > Kitasatosporales > Streptomycetaceae > Streptomyces > Streptomyces sp. NPDC004031. The sequence goes on from NZ_JBSGHL010000086.1 coordinate 9,063, forward strand.
GGCGAACTGCGTGTCGCCGAGCCCGGTGACCCCCTCGACGTCGGTGGTGGCCAGGCCGTAGTCCTTGTCGCCCGCGAGCGTCCACGCGTTCTTCAGGCCGAGCCGCTCGTTGACGGCGCCGACGAGGGATCTGCCGGTGTAGGCGCGTATCGAGACCTGGTGGGAGACCACGTACCCGTCCGCGAACGCGTACGAGGCGCCGGACCTGCCCGCGGCCTTGAGGGCGGCGCCGCCCGCGGCGAGCTTGGCGTCGAACGCGGACTCGACGGCGTCCGCCTGCCGAGTGCGCCCGGTGGCGCGGGCGATCAGGTCGAGGTCACGCGTCATCAGACCGATCTGGTCGGAGGCGTCGGCGGACCGCACGACGAGGACGGGAGCGACCTTGCGCAGCTGCGTCACCGCGGACGCGGGCAGGTCGGTGGTGGCCACGACGAGGTCGGGGGCCAGCGCCGCGACGGTGTCCGTGCTCGGCTCGCCGCGCATCCCGATGTCCTTGGGGGTGCCGGTCAGCGGGGCGGCGGTGTCCCAGGCGCGGTAGCCCTTCACGTCCGCGACGCCGACGGGGGCGACGCCGAGCGCGACGAGGTCCTCGACGACGTTCCACTCGGTGGCGACCACCGTGCGCGCGGGCCGGTCCAGGGTCACCTTCGTGCCCGTCGCGTCGGTGAGGGTGACCGGGCCCGCGGAGGCGCTGGCGGAGGGGCGGTCCTGCGCGGGCGCGGAGTCCTTGGCGGGGTGGGTGGTGCCGCAGCCGGTGAGGGCCAGGGCGGCCGCGGCGAGGGCGGCGGCGAGGGTCGTGGTGGCGCGGGGGTGCTTCATGGCGTGCGGTGGAGCCCTTCGGTGCGTGCGTGGTGGCGGCCGACCGCGCGGGTGCGCAGGCGTCCGGTGGAGGGGTCGGTGTCGACGTCGACGCGGATGCCGTAGACGTCCGAGAGGCGCCGGGGGGTGAGGACGTCCTCGGGCGTGCCGTCGCGGACGATCCGGCCCCGGTGGAGCAGGACGATGCGGTCGGCGACGGCGGCGGCCTGGTCGAGGTCGTGCAGGACGACGCCGACGGCGATGCCGTGGTGGTCGGCGAGGTCGCGGACCAGGTCGAGCAACTCGACCTGGTAGCGCAGGTCGAGGTAGGTGGTCGGCTCGTCGAGGAGGAGGACGCCGGTGTCCTGGGCGAGGCAGCCGGCCAGCCAGACCCGCTGGAGCTGGCCGCCCGACAGGTGCTCGACACCGCGCCCGGCGAACGGCTCCACGCCGGTGAGGGCGAGGGCGCGGTCCACCGCGGCGGTGCCGCCGGGATCCGGGCGGCCCCAGCGTCCGCGGTGCGGGTAGCGGCCGAACGCGACGACGTCACGGACGGTGAGCCCGCTGGGCGTCGGCCTGCCCTGCGTCATGAGGGCCACCCGCCGGGCGAACTGGCGCGCGGTCAGGTCGAAGCCGTCCACGGGCGGGCCCGCCGGGGCCGCCGGACCGCGGAGGGCCAGCGCGCCGGAGCGGGCGGGCTGGAGGCGGGCGAGCGTGCGCAGGAGTGTCGACTTCCCGCTGCCGTTGGGGCCCACCAGGGCGGTCACCTGTGCGGTCCCGAGCGTGAGGGCGGCGTCGTGGACGACGTCCACGCCGTCGTACGCCACGGTCATGCCGGAGGCGGCCAGGCCGGGGCTCCCGGCGGGCGGCCCGCCGGGAGCGTCTCGTTCAACGTTCACGAAGTTAGGTTAGCCTAACCTCAGTACCGCTGAGTGACCGGCTCCCCGGCAGCGGCGGGGAAACCGGAGGCCCGTTGTCAGTGGCCGCCGGTACCGTTCCGGGCATGACTGGGGGAATCGTCTACGTACGCGGGGACGCGACGACACCACTGGGGAAGGGCCCGAAGGTGATCGCGCACGTCTGCAACGACCTCGGGGGCTGGGGCAAGGGCTTCGTCCTCGCGGTCTCCAGGCGCTGGTCCGAGCCCGAGGCGGCCTACCGCAGATGGCACCGGGAGCGGGCGCGCAACGACTTCGGGCTGGGGGCCGTGCAGATCGTCCAGGTCGAACGCCTGGTGTGGGTGGCCAACATGGTCGGCCAGCGCGGTACGCGCACCGGCAGCAAGGGGGTGCCCGTGCGCTACGAGGCGATCGACGCCGCCCTCGGCATCCTCGCGGAGCGGGCGAAGGAACGCGGGGCCTCCGTGCACATGCCCCGCATAGGCTGCGGGCTCGCGGGCGGTACGTGGACGCGGGTGGAGCCCCTGGTCACCGAGCGGCTCGCCGCGGCGGGCGTGGCCGTCACCGTGTACGACCACGACTGACGGCGGGTCAGCCGCCTGGGCCCGGCGGCCTGCCCGGCGCCCCTTACCGGGCGGCCGGTCTGACCCGGAGCGGTGGCCGCGCCCCGAAGCGCCGCGCGTACGCACGGTCGCCGGGGAGCCGTCCTCACGCACCGCCGTCCGGGCGCGGCGAGACGGTGCGGCGGAACTCGCCCGGGGACAGGCCCGTCCCGCGGCAGAAGTAGGCGGGATCGGCGAAGCCGACGGACACGGACACCTGGGTGATCGTCAGGCCGGTGGCGGCGATGAGGCGCTCGGCCTCCAGGATCCGGCGGTCGCGGATCAGCCGGCCGGGCGACAGGCCCGTGCTGCGTTTGATCGCGGTGTGCAGATGACCCGGCGGCACGCCGAGCTCGCGGGCGTACTCCGCCACCGAGCGGGCGCGGCCGCCGGGCCGGGCCGTCAGGGCGCGGAAGCGGTCTGCCAGTTCGGCGCTGCGGCCGGTGCCGGGCCCGGCCGGGGAGGACGGCGGGCCGGACAGCCGGGCCAGCCGCAGCAGCAGGATGCGCAGACAGGACGACAGGAGGCTCACCCGGCCGTGCGCAGCGCGGTGTCCTCGTCGGGGCGGGCCGCAGCGGACGGGCGCTCAGGGCGCGGACGACGGCGGCGTCACCGGGATGCGGGAGGAGGAAGTCCTCGGTGAACAGCAGCACCCGGCCCGTCAGGCCCTCGGCGTCCCGCCAGTGGTGGACCTGGCCGGGGGCGAGCGTGTACAAGAACGGCGGGGCGAGGTCGTGGGGTGTCAGGCCGACGACGTGCGCGCCGCGCCCGCCGGTGACGAGGCCGATCTCGGAGAAGCTGTGGCGGTGCGGGAAGGCGGCGGTGGCCAGCGGGCCGATCGAGGCGAGGTGCCGATCGCGAAGGGCAGCACCCCGGGGCCGGCGACCTCCAGCGTGTGCACCTCCAGCGGTTCGCCCGGGGTGCCGCCCATCCGCCGCTAGCCCGCCCGGCCGGCCATCACGATGCGCGTGACCTCCACCCGCGACCGGGCGCCGAGCTTGCGGTACGCGCGGGTGAGCGCGGCCTCGACCGTCTTGACGCTCACCACCAGGTTCGCCGCGATCTCCCGGTTGGTCGCGCCCTGCGCGACCCGGGCGACGACGCAGCGCTCGGTGGAGGTCAGCTGCTCGGACCAGGCGCAGTCCTCCCCCGGCTCCGCGGCGGCACGCGACCGGTCGCGTTCGGCGCGGGCCGCCGCCACCCAGCCCCGGGCCCCGGCCCGGGTGAAGACGCGCAGGCTGTCGGCGAAGGCGGCCCGAGCGGCGGACTCGTCGCCGAGGCCGCGGCGGACCCGGCCGAGCGCCAGCGCGGTACGGGCCTCCTCCAGCGGATAGCCCGCCGAGCGCAGCCGCCGCGCGGCGTCCTCCAGCAGGGCCGCGGCCGGGCGGAGGTCGCCACGGGCCGCCGCCACCACCGCGGCGGCCCGGTCCAGCACCGCCACCACGCATCCCCTGCCCAGCCGCTCGGCCTGCGGGCGCGCCCAGGACAGGACCCGGTCCGCCTCGTCCAGCGCGCCGCACCCGGCGAGTGCCTCGGCGAGGTCACCGTGCCACCGGCGGGTCGCCGGGTCGCGCTGGCCCTGCGCGGTCTCCAGTTCGCCGGTGCGCCGCAGGAGCCCCGCGGCCGCCTCGTACTCGCCGCCCAGCAGCCGGATGCGGCCCTCGGCGTGCAGGGCGCGCGGCAGGAAGAGCCGGTCGGCGTCGTCCTCGCTGTGCCGCCGGGCCGCCTCGGCGGCGGCGAGCGCCTGGCCCGCGCTGCCGCCCGCCGTCTCCGCGAGCGCCACCGCGTACCACGCGGGCCCCAGGCTCAGCCCGGCCTGCTCGGCGACGCGCAGACTCTGCCGGGCCACGCCCAGCGCCTGGCGGCAGCGGCCGCGGTCGATCTCGACCTGGGCGAGGGCGCCCAGGCACTGGCTCAGGCTCTCGGCCGAGCCGCGCTGCCGCTGGGTGAACACCAGGGCGCGCAGTTCGGCGCGCGCCTCGTCGAGCCGGCCGTGCACCACGTGGAAGCGGTGCTTGAGGTAGACCGGCCCGTTGTGATCGGCCATCACCCGGCCCTCGTACGGGGCGGCGAGCGCCGCGCCCAGTGTCGTCTCGGCGGCTGGCATGCCGAGAAACAGCTCCAGGGCCGCCTGCTGGGTGAGCGCCATCAGCTCGGTCCGCCGGTCCCCCGCCCGCGCGGCCAGCCCCGCGGCCCGTACCGCGTGGCCGTGGGCCCGCGCGGCGGAGCCGCCCACCATCCATTCGCGCCAGCTCATCCGGTAGTGCAGCTGGGCCAGCAGCCCCGGGTCGCCGTCCGCGTCGCGCACCGCCTCGGGCAGCACGTCGGCGACCTCGGCCAGGGCCTGCCCGCAGGAGTCGACGACGACGTTCCAGGCCCGCACCCGCACCGCGGGGTCCCGCGCGTCGCCCAGCACCTCGCGGGCCAGCCGCCGGGCGAAGGCGAAGTCCCCCGCCGAGACCGCGTCCTCCGCGGCCGTCAGACGGCGGTCGGCGTCCACCCCGCCCTCACCGGCGGGGGTGCGTTCGGCGGCGAGCCGGCCCAGCCGCGCGGCGGTGCCCGGCGCGCCCCGCCGTCTGGCGGCGCCGGCCGCCTCCGCGAGCCGGGCGGCGACCTCGGCGTCCGGGCCGACCGTCAGCACGGCCAGGTGGTGGGCGCGTTCGACCGGGTCGTCGGCGGCCCCGGCCAGCGCCCGGTGCACGTCCGCCCGCAGCGCGTACCCGGCGTCGGCGCGCAGCACGACGGCGACCAGCGGGTCGGCGAAACGCAGCGCGTCCTGCGCGCCGGGTTCCAGCAGGCCGCGCCGCACGCACAGGTCGATGTCCGCGGAGGCGTCCGCGCAGCCCGCCCGGACCAGCAGGGCGGCGGTGGGGCTCGCCGCGAGGGCCGCGGTCAGCAGCATCCGCCGGGCCTGCTGCGGCAGCGCGTCCAGGCGGGCCCTGATCGGCGGGCGCAGGGCGGCGGGCACGGGCAGCGGGTCGGACGCGTCGGGTAACTCCCCGCCCGCGCCCTGGACCTGCTCGGCGAGGGCGCGGCTGAGGGCCAGCACCGTCCCCGGGATCCCGCGGCCGGCGGCGTGCAGCCGCGTCACGAGCGGGCGCGGCCAGACGGGCTGGTCGTGGGCGTCGAGCAGGTCGGCGGTCTCCTGGACGGTCAGCGGCGGTACCGCCACGCCGCGGACCGGCCGGGGGCACAGCGTTTCGGCGTCCGGGCCGTCGGTGCCGGGGCCCTCGCCGCCCGGGTCGGTGTCGCGCCGCGCCACCACGACCTCGTGGCCCGGTCCCGTGCGGCGCCCCGCGACGAAGGCCAGGACGTCGGCGGTCGGCTCGTCCAGCCACTGTGCGTCGTCCACCGCCAGCAGCAGCGGACCGGTCTGCCGCAGCAGAGCGAGAACCTTGCCGGTGGCGAACCGCAGCACCAGCCGGTCCCGTCCGCCGCGCAGGTCCGCGCCCGGCGGCAGCGGCGCGCGCAGCAGCGCGCCTTCGAGCAGGGCCCGTTCGCGTGCCTCCAGCCGGGCCAGCACGTCGTCGCCGACACCGGACAGCAGGTCGATCAGGCCCAGACAGGGGCTGCGCCGGTCGGCGGGCGAGGGCGAGCAGCGCAGCACCCGGTGGCCGTCGGCGGCCCGCGCGTCGGCGACCCGGGCGAGCAGGGTGCTCCGGCCGATACCGGCCGGTCCCGTGAGCAGCACGCCGTCTCCGTCGTCGAGGTGGGCAAGGATCGTTCCGACGAGCGTCTCGCGCCCGGCGGGCGGGCGGTGACGGGGTGTCGGGGCGGTCGGCACTCCCCCGGGCCCGCGTCCCGGCGTACGGCCCGACGTACGGCCCGGCCCGCGTCCCGGTCCGTTCACCGGCGGGGCGTCCGGCCCCGCAGCCGCCCCGGCCCCCGGCGAAACCGCCAGCTCCGTCATCGCAAGCCCCCTCCGGACACGTGTCGTGCACGCGCCCGACGCGGATCGGAATTGGTCTAGCCCTTTGCCGCGTGAATGTAGGGCGGCCGCCCGCGCGGGTCAACCTCGCGGGGGACGGCGGCCGGGGCCGGCGGTGGGGAGTGCGCCGGCCCGGCCGTGCCGCCGGTGTCCCGGGCCGCTGCGCGGGTCACCGGCGGCCCGCCGCTCTCACCCGCGGTGCGTCCGCGGGCGGGAGCGGCGGCCGGTGCCGCTCCCGGCGGTCAGCAGGCGCCCTGGTCCTGCCAGACCGCCCAGGAGCCGGGCGCACCGGGCTCGGCCCCGGTGGAATACCACTGGGACAGCCACTTGTGGCCGTTGTAGGAGACCTGGTCACCCGGTACGTAGGCGGTGGTGGCGCCCCAGGCCGGGAGGTTGCCGCAGCCGGTGGGCGGGGTGCCGCCGCCGCTTATGGTCCAGGTGAAGGTGGCCGAACCGGCGGCGCCGGAGGTGTTGGTCGCCGTGACGGTCACGGACGCGGTCACCGCGGTGGTCGGGGTGCCCGAGATCAGGCCGCTGGTGGAGTTGACCGACAGTCCGGCGGGCAGGCCGGTGGCCCTGTAGGTCAGCGCGGAGCCCGCCGGGTCGGTGGCGTGGATCTGGAGCGAGACGGCGGTGCCGACGGTGCCGGTCTGGTTGCCGGGGCTGGTGACCGTGGGCGAGCCGGGCTGGCCGCCGCACGTGCCGGGCACCGGGTCGGTGCCGGTGACGCTGACCGCCGCCCAGGCCGCGGCGACGGTGTTGTACTCGGTGCAGTGGGCGCCGTAGAGGTCGGCGGCCGCCTTCAGCGAGTCGATGCGGGCCTGGTGGTAGTTCTCCGAGCTGTTGGCGTAGGACGCGAGGGCCTTGTACCAGATCTTGGCGGCCTTGTCGTTGCCGATGCCGGTGACCGTGGAGCCGTCGCAGGTGGGGCTGTTGCCGTAGCCGTGGTTGCCGCTGCCGACCGCCGCGAGGAAGAACCAGTGGTTGAGCGGGCCCATGGAGTAGTGCGGGTCGAGGCCGCCGTTCGACGTGGTGTAGCAGTCGGGCGAGCTGCCGTCGAGGGAGGGCTGGTACATCCAGCGCAGCGGCTGCCCGTTGCCGCTGATCTTGATGAGCTCGCCCATGGTGTAGTCGGGGGTGTCCACGGGGTTGTTCGCGTAGAACTCGACCATGGTGCCGAAAATGTCGCTGGTGCCTTCGTTGAGGCCGCCGGTCTCGCCGGTCTCGTCCCAGCCGGTGAGGGCGCCGCTGACGCCGTGGCTCATCTCGTGGCCTGCGACGTCCAGTTCGACCAGCGGGCGGGCGTTGCCCTGGCCGTCGCCGTACGTCATCTCGCTGCCGTCCCAGAAGGCGTTGACGTAGGAGTTGCCGTAGTGGGTGAGGGAGGGGACGCCCTGGCCGTTGCCGAAGATGCCGTTGCGGCCCTGCACGTTCTTGTAGTAGTCGAACGTCTCGGCGGCGCCGTAGTGGGCGTCCACACCGGCGGAGGCGGGGTCGCTGGTGCTGCCGTTGCCGAAGGTGCCCGACGAGCTGGTGAAGACGCTGCCGGTGCCGCTGGTGGCGTGGTTGAGGTTGGTGGTGTAGCCGTTGCCGTGCGAGGGGTCCTGCATCGCGTAGCCGCCGCCGGACTGGGTGACGTCGATGGAGACCTGGCCGCTGTAAATCGACCGGCCGTTGACGGCGACGCTCGGGCCCGCGGCCGCCGGCGCAGTGGCGGCGGCGGGCGCCGCACCCAGGGCCTGGCCCGGGGCGGCGAAGGTGTCGACCTCGTCGCTCGTCCGGACCACGGCGCCGGAGGCCGCGTCCACGAGGATGTGCAGCCGGCTCGGGGTCTGGTCGGCCCGCACCCCGCTGACCACGGTCTCCCAGACCAGGGCGGCGTCGCTGCCGTCCATCCGCACGGCCAGGTGCGGCACGGAGACGGCGTCGACGCGCCCGTGGAAGGCGCCCCGGGACAGCGTGGCGGCGCGCGAGGCGGCGAGCCGGGGCGTCGTGGAGACCGCGCCGGTGGTCCGCGCGCCGGTGGCGAGCGACCGGTACGTCCCGTCCTTCGCCAGGTGCACGATGACGTCGCCGCCGTAGGCGGGCAGGCCTTTGTACGTGCGGTCGAACCGGACGTCCGCGGAGCCGTCGCCGTCGACGACCACGTTCCGCACCGTGAAGGCGTCACCGACGGCCCGGTGCGCGGCGGACGCGTGGTCGGTGAGCGCCTTCAGCGCCAGTCCGGTGACACGGCTACGGACCGCGGCGGACGGATCGGTGGTGAACGGGGCCGCGGTGAAGGCCCCGTGACCGGCCGACAGCGGTTTCGCGTGCGGCGCCGGGGCGGCGGCCGCGACCGCGGGCAGGCCGATCGCCGCGGCGGACACGCAGGCGAGCGCGGCGGTGGAGAGCCTCGCGATTCTTCGTATGCGCATGGGACGGGGGTTCCTTTCACCTCATGCATGGGGGGACACGCCCCTGGGGTGCGGGGCGGCGAGGAGACAGCCGGCGCGGACGGTCCGGCCACGGATCCCGTGGCCGGACCTGCGCCGACGCATGAGTGTGCGGAACCGCCGGGCGCGCACGGCAGGCACTGGGCGTACGCGTAGGGGTATCCCTAAGCGCCCCCGCGGGGCCCGGGGGCCGTGGGCGTACGGGTCAGGCCTGGTCGGCGGGGGCGGGCGCGGGCAGCAGCTCGCGGGTGAGCAGCGTCGCGCCCGCCACCGCGCCGGGCATCAGCACGACCGCTGCGAAGGGCACGAGGAAGGCCAGCACCAGCGGCACCCCGAAGCCGAGGACGAGCAGCAGGCGGCCGCGCATCAGGCGCAGTTGGCCGCGCAGATCGACCCCGCGGCGGCGCATCGGCACGGCCGCGGTCTCCACCGCGAGGAAGAAGCCGGACACGCAGAAGCCGGCCGCCGGGACCACGGTCTGCCCGGCGACCGGCACGAAGCCGAGGGCGAAGAGGACCACCGCGAACGCGGCGACGCGCAGCAGCACGCGCACGCTGTCGCGCAGGCCGGTCCACAGCTCGTGCAGCAGCGGGCGCTCGGGCGGGTCGGGGGCGCCGCCCTCGGCGTCGTCGACCCGCCCGGCGAGGGCCTCGTAGAAGGGCTGGCCGACCAGCAGCGTGACGGCGGTGAAGGTGACGACGGCGAGCAGCAGCCCGCCGCCGATCAGGACGGCGGTGAGCAGGTCACGGAACAGGCCGCGCCAGGGGGACGTCCAGTCGTCGGCGAAGGGGGTCGCCCAGCCCGCGAGGTCGTCGGACCAGATCACGAGCGCGGCGAGCGCGGCGGCGTATCCGGCGAAGGTGAGCAGGGCGGGGAGCATCCCGAAGCGCCAGTCCCGCCCGTTCCGCAGCATCCAGCGCTGCCCGCGCACGAGCAGCGCGAGGCCCCGTCCGAGATCGCCCATGGCGCGGATCCTACGGGCCGGGGGACGGACGCGGGGCGGGTGCCGGAAAAGGGGTCCGCGCGCGGGCGGCGCGCGGGCCCGGCGGCGGGCGGGAGAGGGTCAGCGGCCGCGGGCCTGCGCGCAGCGCGTGCAGAAGGCGGCGGCGGGGAGGATGGCGAGGCGTTCGGGCGGGATCGGCCGGCCGCAGCCCTCGCAGCGGCCGTAGGCGCCCTCGCCGAGCCGCTCCAGCGCGTCGTCCAGCGCGGCCAGCCGCTGCCGGGCCTGGTCCTGCAGGGCGGCGGTGTGGGCGCGCTCGAAGGCGGTGCTCGACCCCTCGGGGTCGTGCTCGTCGTCGACCGCCGTGAGGGCGTTCGCGGCCACGATCGCGTCGATGTCCCGGCCGAGCGCCGCGATCTGGGCGGCGGCGGACTCCCGCGCCTCGGCCAGCCGCTCGCGCACGGCGGCGGTGTCGACGCCGGATGCCGCGTTCTCGTGCGAATCGCTCATTCCGGTACGAACACCGCACTCGCCGCCGGCATTCCGCGCCGCGCCCGTCAGCTCGTCCCCGTCCCGGCGGCGGCCGCCCCGGCGCGTGCGGTGAAGGCGGCGAGCGCGCCCGGGTCCTGGACGTACACGTCGATCCGCCGGACGCTGCCGGCCTCGACCCGGTGGACCTCGACCATGGTCAGCGGGAAGACCTCCCCGGTGCCGTGGGCGGTGAGCGTGCCCGTGAGCCGCCCGACGACGCCGGTGGGGCCCGTGAAGACCTCGGCCGTGGTGAGGGCGATCCCGGCGTGGGCCGTCATCACGCCCAGCACGTCCCCGAGGAAGGCCTCGCGGCCGCGGTGCACGCCGCCGTACGGGAGCGGGGCGGGCTCGTCGACGACCACGTCAGGGTGGAGCCTGGCGAGGACGCCGGGCACGTCGCCCTTGCCGAGGGCGTCGTAGAGGCCGCGTACGACGTCGGCGGGGTCCGCGGTCTCGGTCTCGGTCTCGGTCCGGAGGATGTCGTCGTTCATGGTGGTGTCCTTTCGCTGCGGCCCCGGCCGTCCGGGGCGTTCACCATGCAACGCCGTACGGGCGCGCCGAGGGAGTCCGCGCCGTGAGGGGTAATGGCAGGGACCCCCTCGCGGCGGGCGGGCTGCCTACGCTGGGGGCATGGACAACCGGGACGCCGTCAGCGCCTTCCTTCGGTCGCGGCGGGACAAGGTCACCCCCGAGCAGGCGGGGCTGCCGGTGTACGGGCGGCGGCGGGTGGCCGGGCTGCGCAGGGGCGAGGTCGCGGCGCTCGCGGGGGTGAGCGTCGAGTACTACACGCGGCTGGAGCGCGGCAATCTGCACGGCGTGTCCGACGGCGTGCTGGACGCGCTCGCGCGGGCCCTGCGGCTTGACGGCACCGAGCGGATGTACCTGTACGACCTCGCGCGCGCTGCCGGACCGGCGGCCCGGGTGCGGCAGGGCGGGGCGCGGCCCGCGGTACGGGCGAGCGTGGCGCGGATCGTCGAGGGCATGCCGGGGCTGCCGGCGTACGTCATGAACAACCGGCTGGACGTACTGGCCGCCAACGCGCTCGGCCGCGCCCTGTACACGCAGCTGTACGCCGACCCGGTCTGCGGCGCGAACGTCGCGCGGTTCGCCTTCCTGAGCCCGGCGGCGCGGGAGTTCTACCCCGAGTGGGAGCGCATGGCGCGCTTCGCGGTGGGCGCGCTGCGCGTGGAGGCCGGGCGGAATCCGTACGACCGGGAGCTGTCGCACCTCATCGGTGAGCTGTCCACCCGCTCCGACGCCTTCCGGGTGCTGTGGGGGTCGCACGACGTGCACGTCTTCCGCGACAGCACCAAGCGGCTGCGGCATCCGCTGGTCGGCGAGCTGGAACTGGACCAGGAGACGATGAGCCTGCCGGACGACTCGGGACTGAGCGTGGTGGTCTACAGCGCGCCGCCCGGCACCGCCGCCGAGGAGGCGCTGCGGCGGCTGGCCGGGCACTCGGCGCGGTCCGGGGACGCCGGGCCGTCCGCCGCGGTCTGACGGTCAGGCGTCCGTGGTCCCGTGCGCGGCGGTCGCCCGGCGGGTCCGGGCGCGGTCCACGGTCCAGGCGATCGCGGCGACGGCCACCGCGACCCCGACCGCCCACACCGGCAGCCACAGCGTCGTCGTGCGTGACAGGCAGTCGGCCACGGCCTCGTTGCCCTGCGCGGTCCGCGCGTGGGCGAGGGCGACGGGATCGCGCCCGGCGAGATTCCCCAGCGCCGCGGTCGTGCGCAGGCGCTCGTACGCGCCCAGCTCGGGGCAGTCGTCCCGGGTGCCGGGCATCGGGAAGAGCCACGACCAGCGTTGCAGCGCCGGTGCCAGGGCGATCGACACGCACAGGCCCACCACCAGGCAGTAGGCGGCGAGCGTCCGCGCGTACACCGAACGCAGGCCGGGCGTCCAGGGCGGGCGCCGGTAGAAGGAGAAGACCACCGCGAGCAGGGTGACGCCGACATAGGTCGCGAACCACTGCCACGAACCCTGCGCGAGGGCGGCCGTGAGCACCGCGGCCAGGGCGATGCCGATCACGCCCGACTGGCCGGGTACGGCGGTCCCCGGCCCGGTGGGGCCGCCGGGCCGGGCTCGCGGGGTGCGGGGATCGGTCACGGCGCCTCCTGCCTGGTCGGGGCCAGCATCCCGGCGCCGCGCACCGCGGGGCCCGCGCCATGCCGGACCGCCGCGGACACCCGACCCGCTCGGCCGACCCCGCGGGTGCCCGGGGGGCACGGCATCCGCTCCTGCGCCGGGTGCGCCCGGTGTGCCCGCCGGGGACGTCAGGCCGGTCGTGGAGGGGCGGGAGGGCGGCCGGTGCCGCGGGCCAGGACGGGCGCCTGCCGCCAGGCGGTGAGGTCGGGCGAGCGGGGCGGCGGGGTCGCGCACACCACGTACGCGTCCGGCGCGACCACGGTGCGCAGGCCGGGCAGGGCCGCCGTACAGGCCGCGTGCAGGGCGGCGGGGTCGGGGGCGGTGCGGGCGCCGTGCAGGTAGGCGACGAGGCGGGGCCCTTCGGCGGACGGCTCGGCGAAGACCGCCGCGTGTTCCGCTCCGGAGGTCCGGCGGACCAGGTCGGTGACGGACGGGAGGTGGGCCCACCCCGCGCCGGACAGGTGCCAGTCGGCGCCGCGCGGGTCGGGGGCGAGCCCGGTGCGCGCGCCGATCGCGGTCACCGGGACGTCGCCGGTGAGCGAGGCGCACAGCACGCCCTCCACCGCGCGCAGCCACGCGACGGCCTCGGCGTCGGGCAGCAGGGACGTGTCGAGGATGGTGGTGAGCGTGACCCTGCGCGGCCTGCTGTCGGCGAAGACGAAGTAGGTGCTGGTGCTGTTGTCGGTGCCGTCGAGCCGGCGCCAGCGGGTCCGGGCCGCGGCCGCCGCCAGCTCGGCGGCGGTGGGGCGGGCGGTCGCGGGGGCGGTGTGCTCGGCGGAGGTGCGGAAGTTGAGCCAGCACGACAGGTCGAAGGCGAGGCCGCGCCGCAGTTCGGCGGCGCGGCGCGCGGCCGTGAGGTCGGCGGGCGGGTAGGCGCCGAAGCGGGCGGCCTGGAAGACGGCGGGGGTCGCGCGGGCGATGACGTCCGCGACGGTGGCGTCCGCGAGGTCCACGGCGACCGGGACGTCCTGGGTGAACATCCCGACCGCGCCGTGCAGCCGGGCCCGGGTGCGGTTGCCGACGGTCAGCTGGAGGAAGGCCCGCGGCAGCCCGGCGACGAAGCCGGAGACCGCCGCCAGGCCCGCGAACAGCACGGTGGCCGGGCTGGAGTTGTGCCGCGCGGCGAGCGCGGGCAGCGCCAGCGCGAGAGCGGGCGAGTGGAATTCGAGGTAGCGGTAGCGGGGCGGCTCCGGCTCGGCCGGGGCCCGCGGCAGCATGGTCTGCGGCATCACGGCGAAGGTGCGCTCGTGGTGCGCGACCGCCCGCGCGCCGCTGCGCGCACCCGCGGGCGAGCGCTCCCGCTCGGCCTCGCCGAGCATCCGGTAGGGGGTCGCGGGCGCCGGGGTGCGCGTGGGCCGCGCCGGGAGCAGGGCCCGCAGATGGTGCCGGATCCACTCGGCGCCCTCGTGGTCCACGGCCAGGTGGCACAGCGCGAGCAGCAGGTGGCGCGGAGCCCCGTCGACGGCGACGATCGCGGCGCGGACCGGCCACTCCGCGGCGATGTCGAAGGGGCGGGCGGCGGCCTCGGCGAGCACCTGCGTGGCGAGGGTCTCGCCCGTCTCGGCGGTACCGTCGTGGACGGCGACGGTCAGCCGGACGGTTGCGGACACCTGCTGGCGCGGGCCGTCCGGCGTGACGGTGTACCGCGTGCGCAGGGTGTCGTAGGTGCGGACGAGGTCGGCGAGCGCGTCGAGCACCTCGTCCTCGCTGAGGCCGGGCCGCAGCTTGGCGGCGAAGCGCAGGTTGAGCGGGTCGGTCTGCGGGCGCAGCTCCTCGAAGAGCACGAGCATGTGCTGCTGGGCCCAGGTCAGGGGGCCTTCCGCGGGACCTGGGGCGGGGGTGGCGCGGACGTCGATCGTGCGGTGGCGGGGCCGGAGTCCGGGCACTACCGCTTCGGCCGTCATGGGCTGCTGCCGCCTTCCTGTTCGGACCGGACCGGGCGGTGGGGCAGGTGCCGGTATGCCCCCGGGAGCGCTCCCAGGACATGACGGCTCCCCCGGTACGGGTGGGGATGTGCCGGTGGGGGCGGCCGGCGGCTCGGCGTGCCCGTGGCACCGCATTTCATCATTGGTCTAGACCAATAGGGTCGGACGCGCGCCAGTCTGTCATTTGCCCGACGGGCCGTCAACGCTGCGCCGTACGGGCAGGTGAGGCGGTGTGCGATCGGTGCGACCGGACGCGGCGGGGCACGGGCGCCCGTGGGCAGCACGGACGGGCTGGCCGGAAACCGTCCGGCGATCGGCTCTTGACCGGCGGGACGCGCGGCTGCTGATATAGCGGCCGAACGCGGGAGCGCTCCCATCCCGGGTCGCCGGTCACTGGTCGCCGATTGCCGGTTGCCGGTTGCCGGTGCGCAGCCACGCCCGGCTGCCTCCGGGGCGCCCGGCGCCCTCCGGCCGCGCCCGGGGATGCGCCGGACACGGAGGGATGCCGCGGGAGGTGGAGGACGCGGGGCGCCGCGCGCGGACCGGCGCCGGAGCAGGCAGCGGGGGCGGCCTCTCCGGCGCCCAGCGCCGCGTGCCCGCTCCCGACCGCTTGTCCTGCCGTCCCCGGCCGCAGTCCGTACCGTCCCACGTCACCGCCGTACCGCACGCCCCCGTAAGCCCCCGCACACAACGCAGGTCCCGCCGCACGACCCCGGAGTTCCCACACGGGAGCGCACCGCCGCACCTCGCGGTGCCGCAGCCCCGCACCGCCCGACGTCCCCGTCGTGCGGCCCGCCGTCCGTACCCGCCCCCTGTGCCCCCGGAGACAAGACGAGTGAAGACCGGACCGCTTACGTACGCCCAGCAGCGGCTGTGGTTCCTGAACGCCTTCGACCCGGACGACCCCTCGCACAACCTCGCGTACGCCTACCGGGTGCGCGGCACGCTGGACGTCCCCGCGCTGGAGGCGGCCTTCACCGCCGTGGTCGCCCGGCACGACGCGCTGCGCACCCGCTTCACCGAGGTCGGCGGCGAGCCCCGAGCGGTCGTCGAGGACCCGGCGCCGGTCGTCGCCGAGCGGATCGACGCCGCCTCCGCCGACGAGGCCCGGCGGATCGTCGCCGCGCGGACGAACCGGCCCTTCGACCTCACGGCGGAGCCGCCGCTGCACGTCACGGTGGTACGGCTGGCCGAGGACGATCACGTGCTGTGCGTGACGCTGCACCACATCATCAGCGACGGCTGGACCTTGAACGTCCTCCAGGAGGAGGTCGCCGCCCACTGCGCGGGCCGGGCGCTGCCGCCCCCGCCGCTCCAGTACAGCGAACTGGCCGCGGCGGACGAACCGCCCGGCGACCTCGGGTGGTGGGTCGAGCAGCTGTCCGGGGCGCCGGACCTGGAGCTGCCCACGGACCGGCCGCGCCCTGCCGAGCGCACGTCCGCGGGCGGCCAGACCGAGATCCCGCTGCCGGCGCCACTGGTCCGCGCCGTGCACGAACTGGCCCGCCGGGCGCACTGCACGCCGTACATGGTGCTGCTCGCGGCCTACGAGGTGCTGCTCGCGCGGCACAGCGGGCAGACCGACTTCTGCGTCGGCACCCCGGCCGCCGGGCGTGGACGCCCCGAACTGGAGCGCGTCATCGGCTACTTGTCGACGACGATGGTGCTGCGCTGCGACCTGTCGGGGGATCCGGCCTTCGGCGAGCTGCTGAAGGCCACCCGCCGCAGCGTACTGTCGGCCCTCTCTCACCCGGACGTGCCGTTCGAGCGCCTCGTCGGTGCGCTCGGCACCGATCGGGACCTGAGCCGTACGCCGATCTTCCAGGCGATGTTCGCGCTCCACACGTACGGGGACGTCGCCGATCCGCTGCCCGGACTCAGCACCGGGCCCTTCCCGCTGGGCTGGCACCCGGCCCGCTGCGACCTGTCCCTCGACCTGCGGGAGCAGCCGGACGGCTCGCTGCTGGCGTATCTGATCCACAGTGCCGACCTCTTCGACGGCACGACGGCGGAGCGCATGGGCGCGCGTTACCGGCAGCTGCTGGAGTCTGTCGTGGCCGCCCCCGAACTTCCGGTCAGTGAGCTGGAGTTGCTGCCGGTGGCGGAGCGGGAGCTGCTGGCGTCGTGGGACGGTCCGGTGGTGGAGCTGCCGCCGGTGACGCTGGTGGACCTGGTGCGTGAGCGGGCGGAGGTGGCGCCGGACGCGGTGGCGGTGGTGTCGGGCACGACCGTCCTCACCTACCGGCAACTGGTCGCGGCCGCGTCCCGGTTGGGTGCTGAGCTGCGGGGTCGGGGTGCGGTGGCGGGTGCGCGGGTGGCGGTGCTCAGCTCGCGGCGGGCGCACATGCTGGTCGCGCTGCTGGGGGTGGTGTGGTCGGGGGCGGCGTACGTACCCGTGGACCCCGAGTACCCGAAGGCGCGGATCGACTACGTCGTCCAGGACTGCGGGGCCGCGCTCGTCCTGACGGACGCGGACCTGGACCGGGTGCTGGACGGTGTGGAGGGCCTGGAAGCGGTGGACCTGCCGCGCCCCGCGCCGTCCGACACCGCGTACGTCCTCTACACCTCCGGCTCCACCGGCAACCCCAAGGGTGTGGTGGTCCCGCACCGGGCGCTGGTCAACTTCCTGCTGGCGATGCGGGATCTGGTCGGCTCCACCGAACGGGACCGGTGGCTGGCGCTGACCTCGCTGTC